>JAFOMZ010000258.1 GCA_017421125.1 Solobacterium sp. | reverse complement strand
TTTGCCGTTCGTGTGCCAGTAGTCAACAGCGGCTTGCCAGTCCTGAATCTTCCGACCACCTGAAAGCGTCCAGCCGTTCATGTTGTAATAGGTCATGAAACCGTCAATGTCCATGTGGTAGTTTTTCGCTCTGCAGTATTCCTCGACATCAGATTTCGCAGGCGGGATTTTTTTCTGTGCGGCAGCACTTAAAAAATTATTCTTACCTTCTTCTGGTTCTTCTATATTCTTCTTTAATTGTGTCCCGTCACCTGTTCCGCCACTTGTCCCGTCACCTGTTCCGTTGCCTGTTCCACTACCTGTCCGCTTATCTTGGAATTTGCTGTAATTTACAACGTTTATCCATGTCCCGATACTTGTCCTGTTTACTGTTATCATTCCTGCACGTTCTAATGTATCGAGGAAGCGACGTGTTCTGTTCCGACTCCAGTGCCAACGATTAGCCAAAAACTTATCTGAAGTGAATTGGGATCCACGCTTAATCTTAAGAATCTCTCCTCTGATTGGCCGTTCTCCATCAGCCCAATTGACGTACATAAGAAGATCTATCCAGGCATGAGCTTTGTCGAACGGTGTGCCATCATCCCATATTGCACTTTCTGTTATTTGTCTTGCCAATTTAAAGAACTTCATTGCTTAACAACTCCACAATTCTACTTCCTGCCTCCTCCGGAGTGCAGAACTCAAACCTCACTCCGTACCGTTCGCTGATCGTTTCCATCGCCTTCTGTAATCGAGGACCTTGAACACAGTTCGGTGAGTAAACTACTCTTGGATTTATCCAGTTGTGTACTTCTGATAAACAACTGATTCCGAGATCGTTCTCGACCAGTATCACAAGCTGACACCCTGCTGCCTTCGCAGCCTTGCATTCGTTGATGAAGCGTGTATGTTCTTTGCCACAGATATTGGCAGCGATCTCGTCCATGCTTGCCTTTGTGTCCACCGAGATCGCCGGTGGTGCAGCGTAATCGCCGAATGGTAATTTGCACCGCACCACTTCGACCCCAGCGTTTTTGAAAGAGAGGTGCTTTATATCATGCTTGCCTGTCTGCTGACGGCTGTCCTCGATAAGCGTTATCATGCGAATGGCAGCTCCTCATCAGTACCGGCAGGAACGAACACGGAGTTACTGGAATCACAAGAACCGTTACGTGGTAACCTGATGATGTCCGGAACCGTCTGTTCTGCGAGCTTGTCAACAGGGAACTCACGAGCAACTTTCAGTCGTGTGCGGATCTCGCCAGTGTTGGACTCGTATTCCTCTTCCTGAAGGATTAAGCCGATACGCTTGCCGACCAGTGTTTTCTCCTCTGCGTTGACTTCGCCAGCATCGAAGACGAAGTTGCCGTTGCTCTTGCTTACTGCACTGCAGAACCGCTTGAATAATGACAGTGCTGACTGCTTGTATGACTTAACGTAAGCGCCAGCCCACAACCAATCAGGATGATTAGTCCGCATCTCGGTGTAGTACCCCTTCAGCTCACCGTCATCAATGTCATAGAACACTTTGAGATATTCCTTGTCCTTGATATCCTCGACCGCTGTGATCTTGCAGATATACGGTCCTGCTGATGGTCTGCGAAAGTATCCGGCTTCTTGTACGTCTGATAGGTTGATTTTTCTCATTTATTACCTCCCTGTTCTGATTCAATCTGTAGTGATTCCAACCTTAATGCAATTCTTTCCGGCTCGTTCAGATATATCCATCTCCAAATAGCTTTGTAATCAAAACAAATTCCACCGTTTTCAAACAATGTTGCTTTGTCGATGATTGTTTGCATTAAGCTCTCGTACTTTGATTTCAAGTCCTTGTATTTCTTCTCGAAGATGAAGGTAGTAATGTCTACATCATCATTACTCGATGAATCATCTTCTGCTGGCGGAGAAACAAGAATGCTGATGTGTTGTGCAAGAGCATCAACATTTCTTTCAACACAAATGCCATATCGTTGCGCCTTTTTAGCAAGGTCTCTTTTCTTCATCTTCTGATTGTCTTCATACAAGGCAAATAACGCCTGATCTTCTTCATTCGAATAAAATGGTCCTCTTGACATCTATTCCTCCTTTAATTCATAATCCGTAATACTCCCGAATCTTCACATCTACCGCCTTCAGATCATTCGGAATCTCCAACTCAAACATATCCTCCGGAGTCTTCGCTGTGCTCTGACCGTTTGACTGCGTAAAGAACTTATGATCCTGGCAGTAGATAACCACATCAAAGCAACCTTCAACCGTCAGCTTCTCATCGAGCATCTTGCCGATCGTCTTGCACTTCTCACGTCCATCAGGACCGACTTCGGTATGATGCAGGAAGTACACAATC
>JAFOMZ010000257.1 GCA_017421125.1 Solobacterium sp. | reverse complement strand
GAAGAAAAGGAATTTGCTGTCTTCAGAAGCAGCGTATATCATTGGCATCATCGTGCTCGCACTGGGCACTGCTTTTATGGAACGTGCCGATTTCGGCATGTCCATGGTAGTCGCGCCGGCGTATTTGTTTTATCTGAAATTATCTCAGTCTTTTGCATGGTTTACATTCGGTATGGCGGAATACTGTTTCCAGGCAGTACTGCTGGTCATCATTGCGCTGTTCATGCGCAGGTTCAAAACCATGTATCTGTTTTCGTTTGTGACTGCGTTTCTTTACGGGATCATACTGGACCTGATGATGGGAGCTGTCGGCAGGATCACGCTGGAAGGAATGGCCGGAAGGATCGTATTTTTCCTCTGCGGATTGGTACTCTGCTCATTCGGCGTAGCACTGCTGTTTCATACCTATATTGCTCCGGAAGCTTATGAGCTGATGGTCAAGGAAATCTCCGCCAAAACAGGCGAGGACATCACAAAGGTCAAAACGATCTATGATATCTGCAGCTGTGCACTGGCAGTCATCCTGTCTTTCCTGTTTTTCGGCTTTGGGCACTTTGAGGGTGTCAAGGCGGGTACGATCTTCTGCGCATTGATCAATGGCTGGACGATCGGTAAGTGCAGCAGCCTGCTGGAATCGCTGTTTGATTTCCGGGATGCCTGGGATCTGAAAAGGTACTTTGCTTAGGCATATTCCGGTCTTACGGAGCCGTTCAGCAGCGAAATAACTGAAAAATACAAAAAATACCCTGCGTCAGGTATTGCTTGTGACGCAGCGTCATGTTCTACAGTTGAGGCAGGAGGTGAAAAGCTGTGTCCAGATATACGACAGGTGAGATCGCAAAGATGTGCGGTGTGACGGTCAGGACCGTACAGTATTATGATACACGCGGTATTCTTGTACCCTCTGAACTGTCGGAAGGAGGCAGAAGGCTTTATTCGGAAAATGATCTGAAAAAGATGAGGATCATCTGCTTCCTGCGTGAGATCGGTCTGAAGATCGACGCGATCTCACAGATCCTGAAAGAGGATGATCCGGACAGTCTGATCAGGCTGCTGCTGGATCAGCAGGAAATGAACCTGAAGCAGGAGATCTCCGAGCGTAAAGAACAGCTCGAAAAGGTAACCATGCTCAGGTCGGAACTGAAACAGCTGGAAAGCATTTCTGCCGAGTCGATCGGGGACATAGCGTATACCATGTCTAACAGAGAACAACTGAAAAAAATACACCGGAACCTTCTGTATATGGCATTGCCGGTAACGATGCTTGAACTGGCAGGCATCATTGTCTGGATCGTGACGGGAAACTGGCATCTGTTTGTGCTGTATGTCATCGTTGCCGTGATCTGGGCTGTACCGTTTTCCAGATACTATTTCAATCATGTTTCCTATATCTGCCCGCAATGCCATACAGTCTTCCGGCCGTCATTCAAGGAAGCGGTATTTGCAAACCATACACTGACTGCCAGAAAACTGACATGTCCGGAATGCGGACATCATGGTTTCTGCGTTGAAACAGCAGGAACGGAGGAAGCAGATCATGAATGAGCGGAAAAAATCTATGATCAGATATCTGCTGTTCACATTCCTGATTGCGTATATCATTCAGGGAGCTGCAGCTGTTCTGTACCGGAAAGGTCAGATGCAGATCGGTCAGCTTGTCATTGCACTGATGATGTTTGTACCGATGCTGTCGGTATTATTGAGCGGCAACAGTCTTAAGGGTATGGGCTGGAAGCCGGTGCTGAAAGGGAATGTGAAAGCGATCCTGACAGCCTGGTTCCTGCCGTCAGTCCTGACGTTCCTCGGAGCGCTGATTTATTTCCTGATCTTCCCGGGTCATTTTGATCTCAGCGGCAGTTTCCTTGATGAAAGCGTGCCGGGTGCTCTGGAGCAGCTGGAAGCACAGGGGCTCACTTATACCAAGTATGTGCTGATCACAGCGGTATCCTGCGTGACCTATACACCTCTGATCAATATGGTCCCGGCTGTCGGGGAAGAAGCGGGATGGCGGGGATTTCTCTATCCGCAGCTGAAGAAAATGTACGGCAGAACGAAAGGAATCCTGTTGGGCGGAGTGATCTGGGGGGCCTGGCACTGGCCGCTGATCTGGCTGATCGGTTATGAATACGGAACGGATTATCCGGGCTTTCCAGTAGTAGGCATGCTGGTATTCTGTGTATTTACGATCGGTTTAGGGATCCTGCATGATGTGCTGTATGAAAAGAGCAGATGCATCTGGATCCCGGCGCTCCTGCATGGGTCACTGAATGGGGCAGCCACGATCCCTCTTGCAATATGCAGAACGGATACAGGTCCGGCAAGACTGCTTGGACCTGCGCCGAACGGACTGATCGCCGGGCTGCCGATGATCATACTTGCTGTGATCATACTGTACAGAACACTGAAAACTTCAGACAATTGATACCGTACGATAAAGCATCTTTCTGACCGGGAAGATGTTTTTTTCCAGTTTCTGGAAATCAATGGAACCCGTGACCGGCAGGGGATATACTGCAGTCAAAGGAGAAGAGGTATATGACAAAAAAAGCAGAGATCGTGATCGCCGGCGGGTTTGAAGAAGGTGAAGCACTTGTTATCATGGACATCCTGAGACGGTGCGGAATCGACTGCAGATCGGCAGGCCTTACAGAAAAAGAAGTCACAGGAGCACATTCGATCACAATGATGTGCGATAAAACACTTGATGAAAAAACAAAGGAAGCAGACATGATCATTCTGCCCGGCGGATACGGCGGAACCGAAGCAATGGGCGGAAGCGGATACCTCAGGGAAGTACTGCTCAGCATGAATGAAATCGGAAAGTACGTATGTGCGATCTGCGCTGCTCCGGAGGTTCTGTTCAAAGCAGGATTGCTGAAAGACAGGAAGTTCACAGCTTATCCCGGATATGAATCAAAGATCACAGACGGTACATATCTGACCGATCTGATCGTTAAGGACGGAAACATCATTACAGGCCGCGGACCTTCCATCGCCTACGCGTTCGGATACTATCTGGCTGAAGTACTCGGTGCTGATGTTCAGCCGGTCAAGGACAAGATGCTCTACGATCATACATTTGATGAGCGTGCGGTAACGATCACGGAAGTACGGTAAGAAAGGGAGGCTGAATAATATGACAAAAGTAGCGATTCTGATGGCTGAAGGATACGAAGAAAGTGAAACGATGCTGCTGGCAGACCTGCTCAGACGCGCAGGGATCGAAGCGGTCACATTTTCAACAACAGGCGAACAGTATGTCAAAGGCATGAACGGGATCATGCTCAAGGCTGACCGGCTCTTCTCTCATGATGCCGTCAGCGAATGCAATGCAGTATTCTTCCCGGGCGGAAGACCCGGCGGTCCGAATCTGATCGCAGATCCGGAAGTGATCCGCATTGCCCGTGAGTTCAATGAACAGGGCAAGTTCGTAACAGCAATGTGCTTCGGAACAAGAGTGCTTCCTGCAGCGGGCATCATCGAAGGAAGACGTCTGACCGGTTACACCGGTTATGAACAGTTTATGGAAGGCGCGTGCTTCCTGGGTGATGAACTGACTGTCACAGACGGAAATATGGTAACATCCCAGGGACCTGCAACTGTTATGCCGTTTGCCTTCGCGCTGATCGAAGCTTTAGGCAAAGATACTGCGGACATTAAGAAAAGAATGCTTTATGATTTAGCTGGGGGAAGATAAAACCTCAGGAGGTCCTGAATGATATACAGCAGACTGCCGGTACTGTTCCTGGGTACGATCACGAGCGAAAAATACGGTGCAGCAAATGCAGCGATCGCATCGACGATCCTGCAGAATATTCATAAAGCAAAGAAATACGGGATCCAGGATATTGCCGATATGTGCAATGTTTCTGTCAGTTCGATCTCACGTTTCTGCACACAGATCGGACTTTCCGGGTTTGCGGAATTCAGGGAGATCCTGATGAATGCCGATCTATCCCTGGAACAGCAGTCATTTAAGGAAGATCCTGATGACCGCTACCGGGAATATGAGGAAAATACGATCACGGCGATCCGTGAAGCAGGCGGATCGATCGACAGGGATACACTGAACAGACTGGTCAGTGATATCCGGCAGTATGACAGGATCGCTGTATTCGGACTGCTGAAAGCACAGTCCGCAGCCATATCACTGGCTTCCGATCTGATGTTCTGCGGTAAACAGGTCTACTCCAATGTCTCATTTTCGGAGCAGATCGAATATCTGAAGTCTGCCGGAAAGAATGATCTGGTACTGATATTCTCTTACACAGGAAGCTACTTTGAGGGGATGGAACGGAATCTGAACCAGACCCCGCTGCGTGCCAGGGTATGGGTGATATCCGGCGGTAAACAGCATCCGTCCTTTATCAGGAATGTGCTCGGATTCGATTCAAGGCTGAATCAGGCATCCCATCCTTATCAGCTGCTGTATATAGCAACTGTCATTGCGCAGGAGTATTTGTATCAGTACAGCGATCAGTGAAAATCAAACTGACCGGCTCAATATTCATCAGACTGTACCTGAAATGGTACAGTTTTTTTAGTCTGCTGTACGAATCAGTTTATAATATCTGTGTTATGAGAAAACTGTTCGGGAAAGTTTATATCATCCTGTTGTCTGTATTCTGTCTGCTGACAGGGGTTTCATGTACCTCTGAGCCGGAAAAAGGAAACGCGGTCAAAGTCAGGGAAAGAACATCCAGCGGTACTGCTTCTTATGATATCTATTACCGGGATGATTATTTCCAGACTGACGGAGGGATCTATCAGCCAAGTCTTGCAACATGCAGCTATGGCCTGGCGATCGCAAGCTTTGCCTATTATCCGTATAAAGATGATTACCGGCTGCAGTATAAGAATGCCCTGGATTTTCTGAAAGCGACGGGTTTTGAGAATATCGAATACAATGAAAACTATAAACTCCCTACAAGCTACGATTCACTGAGCATGATCATCGGAAGGAAAACGATCATAGTGGATGATGAAGATGTTACTCTGCTTGCCGTGACTGTCAAGAGCAACGGTTACAGACTGGAGTGGCTGAACAATATGGACATCGGATATGACGATGATAATGAAGGACATCACCATAAAGGTTTTTACGACAGTTCACTGCGGGAATATTCATTCATTCAGGATTACATCAGTTCCAATCATCTGAGCGGAAAAACAAAGATCTGGATGTCGGGTTTTTCCCGAGGCGCTGCGCTCACGAATATGACTGCCGGTCTGATCGATCAGCGCATCGTCGAAAAGGGAAGCGGTTTTGAGGATGTTGATCTTGGCTACGAGGATGTATATGCTTACTGCTTTGAATCACCGCAGGGCGTCTACTATGATGAAACATGCACCGGTCTCAAGGATCCGCGCAATGAAGCATATAACAATATTTTCTGCATGCTTGATGAAAATGATATTGTAACGCTTGTCGCCATGCCTCAGCTGGGATTTACCAGATACGGACATCAGATGTATTATCCGAACAATCTGAATGATTCGGATTATCAGGAACGCTTCGATAAGATGATCCGGATCTACAGTTCATTCCTGCCCAGGTATGACAGCTCCACTTACTACAGCAACCGTTTTAAAATAACGACATATACACCAGCAGGATCACCGGAGATCCGGATCATCAATCCCAACCTCGGATTATTTGCCGGCGGTTTTGTCAATGATCTGGTACGGAATGCCGTCTACGACAGAGAAACTTACATGAATCAGTATTACGATTCCGTATGCGCGCTTCTTGAATTCATTTATACGGGTAATATGAGCACATCAAATCTGCTCGGACTGACCGGTGTCCTTGCCAATATCACGGACGAAAACAACAGCCGTCTGCTGGTTGAGGATATCATTCATGACAGCAGTGCTTTTATCAGTGATTTCAGCGATTTTATCTCAGCATACACAAAGGATAAAGGAAGCGAGATGAATGCGGCCGTCCTGGCTCATCTGAAAACTATCCTGGATCTTGTTACTAAAAGCACCGATCTCGATAAATCATTTCTGCTGACGATGATCTCCATGAACAATACAGCAGGTGTGATCTCCAACTGTCATTTCCCGTCCTGCAACATTGCATGGCTGATGGCAATGGACCCCAACTATTCAGGCAGTAAAACTGCAGGGGAGATGTCGGACGGTGTTTACAGAAAACTGACTGTCACAGACTGCCTTTCCCTGAGGGTAAAGGATTCCTCGGGCAGGATCTGCGCAGAGATCGATCAGGATACACTGAATGACCACGGAAGCGGGCTGACGATGGGAACAGGAATGGATGGCGGGTATTATGTGTATCTTCCGATGAATATGGATTACACATATGAAATCAACGCGGGCAGTCATGCCCGGGCAGTGACAGAACAGTATGATCCGGTCACAAGTACATTAAAACTGCTGGGTGCCTCAGAAGATGCGTCCGGGAAGATACCGGGGTGAGGTGGAGAGATGATCAGTTATAACAGATACCTCACAAAACTCAGAACGGATAAAGGACTGTCCCTGAAAGAAGCAGCTGCAGCATCCGGCGTGAAAAGAAGATCGCTGTATCTCTATGAGCAGGGCTATCGTATGCCGCCTTATAAGGATATGGAAAAGCTCTCACGTTTTTACGGAAGCGATCTGGCCGAATACTTTTTCTATGAAGATATTTCCTTCCCTGATCCTTTTGATGAACCGGATCCGGAAAACCCGAAGAAGCTCAGGAAACAACAGGAGCCGCTTTCGAAGTTCCTGCTGGTCTTCGGGCTGGTCATGGTGGCTATGGGTATACTGACCGGGCATTTCCCGAAGGACATGCTGGAGACGCTTTACGGGAAGAATTACCGCAGTCTGCATGAAACGATCGCAAAAGACGGTTCCTTTACGACAGACCTGTATGAATCATCGGAAAAGAAAGAGCTTTACCGGAGAGATGAAAACGGCGGCTTTACCGTTCTGACAGCAGATCTGGTCAGCGGTTTTCACCGCACCGAGTTTTTCAATACACAAAGAGACTTTGAAGATTACCGGTTCCTCAACTTTTCCTTCGGCAACAAGTATTCGGAAGATACGATCTATGTTACCGGGATGAGCGCTGACGGTCAGTATCTTCAGGGAGAAGGAACACTCCGTGATGACGGTCATGCTGAGATCAGTTATCTTACGCTGAACGGTGAGCAGGCGCCTGAACTGCTGCCTGACATGAACAGGGCAGCCGGTATCGCTGCCGGCAGGATCACATCAGCGGTACAGGAAGCGTTGGATAATGATCAGATCACGCTGACCGAGATCCTGGCGGAACGTGAGATGGGCGCCTCTACAGAAAGCGCACTCTCCGGTCTGAGCCTGAGGCTGATCTATCTGGGTGTGATCCTGGCCGGGTTCATGCTCAGCTTCTATCTTGCCGGCAGGATGAAGGATATCGTACTTGGCGATATCTACTTTGTCGCACTGAAGCCGAGGCTCAGGGAAGAACTCGGATCTGATATGCACTTCGGTCCGTTTATTACGGACTACAATATGATCATCATTTCCTTCCTGTTCATCCTGCTTGCTTCGGTCCAGCTGTTTTCAGGAAGTCTCGCATCTCTGTCATTGTTCAGGCATATGGGATTCAATGCGGAACAGATCTCAGAGTTCGGATCGGAATGCTTCTATATCGGTATCTTCCTGATGTCCTATATCCAGATGGATATCTTTACCTCGGACAAGCAGATCGTCCGCAGCATGTGCTTCTGTCTGAGTACGTTCCTGACGATCTACGTTATAGAGATCATTACTTACAGTATCTTTACGCTGAGCGGATCATCGGTGCTGGCTGCTGTGATGCAGTCGATCCCGGGCAATATATTCGGTGTACTGGCATTGGAGTATCTCTGTTCACTGATCCTCTTCTACACACCGGAATTTGCGAAAAAAAGCCGTAAACATACGTATATATGGCGCTCACTGTCATTGATACCGCTGTTATTGACAATCATACTGTACAATTTCGGGAATGGAGGAAGCCGGCTGATCGCCGACAATATCCGCCCTTACTTCCAGTATTTCTGTCCGTCTCTGTTCATGCCGTTTATCTTTGCCCAGTATCTGTGCATGTATGTCACTTATTCACTGCGTGTATTCTTTGCGAGGAAATACGGGGTCAGAAGGGCAAAGTTCTTTGTTGACGGAAATAAATTCCAGATGCTCAGAAACCTGGCAGTCGTCGGCATCGTCTTCGTAATCTCCGCGATTGAATATCTGCTGCGCAATAATCAGTACGCGATCATGCTAGGACTTGGTTCCAATGCTTCGATCATCGCGACGATACCGTTCCTGCTGCTTTATCACAGACATATGGGAAAACGAAGCCCGCGGTTCGAACGCTTCACAAGAGTTGTCTACTACATATCAGTCAACAGTTATGTGCTGTCTGCCATGCTGAAGCTGATCCTGATCCTGATATTCCTCTGAGACAGGTTTCCGGTATATTCCGGAGATCTGTTTTTTCAATGTATAATTGAACCGACAGACAGTAAAGGCAGGTTTACTTATGAACGATACGATGAAATGGTGGCAGAAGACGATCGCATATGAGATCTATATCAGAAGCTTTTATGATTCCGATGGTGACGGGATCGGTGACCTGAACGGCATTACGGAGAAACTGGATCATCTGAAATCGATCGGGGCAGGTGCTTTATGGCTCACTCCCTGCTACAGGTCTCCCCAGGCAGACAACGGCTATGATATCGCTGATTACTATGAGATCGATGAAATGTTCGGGACGATGGATGATATGGAGCGGCTGATCCATGAAGCCGGCAGGAGAGATATCCGGATCGTGATGGATCTCGTGTTCAACCATACATCAGACAGGAATCCGTGGTTTATCGAATCGTCTTCATCCAGGGATAATCCCAAAAGCGACTGGTATATCTGGCGTGACGCGAAACCGGATGGAAGCGCTCCGACAAACTGGCGCGGGATCTTCGGGGGTTCCGCATGGACATGGTGTGAAGCACGACAGCAGTATTACCTGCATACGTTCCTGAAGGAACAGCCTGACCTGAACTGGGAGAATCCGGATATGCGCAATGCGCTTTATGATGCGGCTTCGTACTGGGTAAAAAAAGGTGCGGGCGGTTTCCGCATGGATGCAGTGACATATATCAAAAAGCCTGAATTCAGGGACGGAGTTCCCGATTACGGTGACGGGATGTGCGCGATCCACAATATGACAGCAAACACCGAAGGCATCCTGGATTTCCTGCACGAGTTCAAAGACAGAGTACAGAAGGGGAACGATATCTTTACTGTCGGTGAAGCGAACGGTGTTTCCGCCGCCGATCTGCCGTTATGGGTAGGAGACAAAGGTGTATTCGACATGGTCTTTGAATTCGGCCATGTTGTGATCGATCTGAAGGATGAAACAAACTGGGCGGAACGCAGGGACTGGACACTAAAAGAACTGAAACACCTGATCAGTGAAAGCCAGAAGAATACCGCGGAAAGCGGATGGTATCCTGTTTTCTTCGAGAACCATGACCAGCCGCGCTGCGTCAGCCATTATTTCCCGTCCGATGCGGACAGGAAAATGACAGGCAGGCTGATCGGTACGCTGATGTATACGCTCCGGGGAACGCCCTTTGTCTACCAGGGACAGGAACTGGGCATGCAGAATGTATCATGGAATGATATCAATGATTACAACGACATTTCAACAAAGAACCATTATGATTTCCTGATCTCAGAAGGTTATTCCGCTCAGCAGGCCATGGAAGCAGTCCATCATTTCAGCAGGGACAGCGCAAGAACACCGATGCAGTGGACAGCCGGTAAAAACGCCGGATTCACGACCGGCATTCCCTGGCTGAAGATCAATGATGACTATCCGGAATGCAATGCAGCCTCCGAGTCTGAAGACATGACGAGCGTCCTGTCCTGGTACCGCCGGCTGTCTGTACTCAGAGATCAGCACAGGGAGCTGATCGACGGAAGCTATCTGGAGATCATGAAAGACAATGATCAGATCTTTGCATTCACGCGCAGGAATGATACGCATGAAGCAGTCATTCTGCTCAATTTCACCGGTCAGGCTGTTTCCTATGACAAAGAGATCATCGAAGGGGCAGAGCTGCTGATCACATCGGCAGACCATACGAAAGGCCGGCTGCAGCCATATGAAGCAGCGGTATTCGAACGCAGGGTATAAAAAGACCGGGCTGTTTCATTCAGTCCGGTCAGTTTTCTTCAGATGATGTTTCGATATGTTTCAGACGGTACAGCACGACCTCGGCGTTTGCCAGAAAACGGATATCCTCTCCGGTCGTTCCGACACCGCTTGTAATGTCAAGCGTAAATGTGCCGTCAACGACATGCTTTCCGCGGAAGTAACTGACTGCTCCGTCCGGCGTATACCATGCGCCGAATCCATAGTAGATCTGGCCGCCGTGACTGTGTCCTGCCAGGAAATAATCAACAAGGTCCGTCGGGACTTTATCAGCTTCATCCGGCGTATGGCAGACAGTGATCGTATAAGCGTTCTTCGAAACATTTGCGAATGATGAGCGCGTATTCGGATAACCCTTGAGCGCGCTGTCGATACCGATCAGTGTGATCGATTGGGAACCTGTGTTCCTGATCGGGATGCTGGCATTGTAGAGGAGTTCGAAATCAGCGTCATAGAGGACCTGCTGCGTCAGTTCCAGGATCTCATCGTTCCGGTGATCGAAATCACCGAGCACGGCGAATTTGCCGAGGTGATGACTGATCGACCGCAGACCTTCCGTAACTTCCGCTACGGTCTCTTCATCCGGCGTACATGCGATATCGAACAGGTCACCGCCGAAGACAACGATATCCGGCGACAGATTGTTGACCGCATTGACCAGTTTGTTCAGTCTTGCCTTGTCCATGAACGTTCCGTAATCAAGATCCGAGAAAAAGAGGATCGTGACATCGTCCAGCTGGGCAGGAATGCTTTCTGAACTCAGTGTTTCATATCTTGGCGTAAATCTCTGGGCAGCCGCATAGTATGCGTCATACGATAACGCACCGGCCAGCAGCAGGATCAATCCAAGTATCAACAGTATCTTCTGCCAGATCTTCATAAGCTCTCCCTCACTTTGTTAATGATACCACAATCGGAATTTCACTGTGGTATAATTCTTTTGGCAGGTGAATTATGATAGCAAACTGTTTCCTGATTATGACAAGCTGTCTGATCAACAGACAGGGCAGGCCCAGAAAAGGCGCTGTCTATTTTATGAATACGTTGATCGATAATCATATTCCGTTTGTAATCCTGACAAACCAGTCTACGTATACGCGTACACAGCTGGCGGATATGATGAATCGTGCCGGATTCAATGAAATGGTCCCGCAGATGTTTTATACGTCCACAATGGCTGCTGTCGACGCCATCTGCCGGAAATATCCGGACAAAAAGACTGCCGGATATATCGGCGGCAAGGGTATGACCGAGATCCTGAAACTGGGAGGCTTCTCACTGAATATGAATCATGCGGACTGGCTGTTTGTCGGCAGTGATCATAATGCTGCATTCAATGATTACAGCTATGCTCTCCGTCTGATCAGCGGAGGCGCGTACATCGTATCCACCGATCCCGTACTGAAAGAAAAAACCACTTCCGGAGATCTGATCGGAAGCGGTTCAGTCGTTAAAATGCTTGAGAGCGCTTCGGGCACAAGAGCCCTGGAAGCAGGTATTCCTTCCGGACTGATCGTCAGCAGGTCGCTCGTATACCTGTGCCAGTCGATCGATGATGCCGTGCTTGTTACAAGCCAGCCTGAGCCTGAGATCACCTGCGGTATTGCCGCAGGGATCCGTACCGTTCTGTCCATGTCAGCCATGGATGAGACGGACAATGCTCTGCAGAGAAGGGTACAGCCTGACTTTGTGGTCGAAGACTTAACGGGCCTGATGCGCTGAGCACTGTTCAACAAACCACTGCATCAGCCTCAGATGCTTCTCATCATGTGTTAAACGTTCCGGATGCCACTGCACTGCAGTGACATTTTCTTTTTCGATCCCTTCGATCAGACCGTCCGTACTGAGGGCAGTCACACGGAATCCCTCCGCCAGACGGCGTATCGCCTGATGATGGTATGTATTGACATCGTGGACATCGGAGAAGATCTCATGCAGGACACTGCAGGGTACAAATGTGCAGGCATGTGCGGTCGTTCCGACAGGATGATCCGGCAGATTTCTCTGGTTATGCTCACCATAGCCCTCAGGTTCAGAAGGGATATCCTGGATCAGTGAGCCTCCCTCGGCAACATTGATCAGCTGGATGCCGCGGCAGATACCGAGTACCGGTTTTCCGGCCTTTACAAAAGCTTTATACAGGAGGATATCGGATTCATCAATATCGTGCTCAACGATCACGCTCTTTGTGTTTTCTTCATCATACAGCGCAGGATCGCAGTCTCCGCCGCCGGTCACGACCAGACCGTCAAAGCTTTGGGCAAGCTGCTCTGCTTCTTCCGCGGTCACTGTACCGGCAAGAACAGGGATGCCTCCGCCGGCCTTCACATAATCAAAATAGCTTTCATTGTCGTAATAGATCCTTGTTGTGTTGATCATACTGTCACGTGCACTCAGGCAGATCAAAGGTTTATTCATAACACCACCTCATATGGACTGTATTTTATTCTTTTGTTTATGACAATGCAATCCTGTTACAATGAAGAGGATGACAGGAGGATATGATCATGCCGTTTGCTGAAAACTTTATGTGGGGCGGAGCGACAGCCGCGAACCAGTATGAGGGAGGCTATCAGGAAGGAGGCAGGGGACTTTCCACTATGGATGTCAGACTGCCGGGAAGCCGTCAGAAACGGCGTGCTGCTTCTTTTATACAGCCTGATGGAACCATTACATTCGCGACAAGGTTTGAACCTGCGGGCAAGGGAGCCAGAGGCTATATGATCCCGGGCAGGTATTACCCGAGCCATACAGCTGTTGATTTTTATCATCACTGGAAGGAAGACATCGCTTTGTTTGCCGAAATGGGATTTAAATGCTTCCGCATGTCCATCTCATGGTCACGTCTGTTCCCGCGCGGGGATGAAGAAAAACCGAACTTGGAAGGCGTCGCTTTCTACCGGAATGTATTTGAAGAACTGCAGAAGCATCATATCGAACCGCTTGTAACACTGAACCATTTTGAACTTCCGATGTTCCTTGCGGATGAATATGACGGCTGGCTTGACCGCCGTACAGTCGGTTATTTTGCGCGCTTTACGGAAGTATGCTTCAGGGAATACAAAGGACTGGTCCGTTACTGGAAAACATTCAATGAGATCAATGTCATGAAAGACTGGACAAAGCTCGGTACGAAGGACTTTGAATACGCAACGATCGAGCAGGCAGTCTATCATGTCCTGCTTGGAAGCGCCGAAGCAGTCAGGATCGGACATGAGATCGATCCGGACAATATGATCGGCATGATGTGTGCTTACGGGGCCATGTATCCCGTTGACTGCGATCCGGATAACTATATGAACAATATCCAGGCACTGCATCAGATCCAGTTCTTCTGCGATGTGCAGTGCAGGGGTTATTATCCTGCATACAAACTGAAGGAATTCGAACGCAATCATTTCGTTCTGCAGAAACAGGATGGAGATGAAGAGATCCTAAGAAAGGGGACAGTCGACTTCATCGGCTTCAGCTATTATTTCTCAGCTGTTACAAAAGCAGGCGCAGATGTCCAGATGAACGGAGACCAGTCCCACGCAGTCGAAAACCCGTATCTGACGAAAACGGAATGGGGCTGGAGCCTTGATCCGGTCGGCATCCGTGTCGTCTGCAACGAGCTGTGGGACAGATACCAGAAACCCGTATGGATCGTGGAAAACGGACTGGGAGCCATCGACCATGTTGAAGAAGACGGCTCCATCCATGATCAGTACCGGATTGAATACCTGGCAAAACATATTGCGGAACTGAAAAAGGCAGTCGAGCTGGATGGGGTGGAAGTGCTTGGCTATACCCCGTGGGGATGCATCGACCTGATCTCTGCCGGTACTGGTGAAATGAGCAAGCGCTACGGGTTCATCTATGTCGACCTTGATGATGAAGGCCACGGCACATTCAGACGCAGCCGGAAAGATTCCTTTTACTGGTATCAGAAAGTCATTGCCACAAACGGGGAAGACCTGAGCTGGTGAGCAGAAAAATCACGATGCTGATTGAAGTTTGTCCCGTTGTTTGTTAAGATAATCACGTTACGTTGACGAAGACCAAGTAGGATCTGAACAGTGGCACAGAGAGACGGGGGATGGTGTGACCCGGGGCATGAAGCTGATCTGAACTGAACTTCCGAGCAGCCGCGTTCATGGCGTTAATATGAGCTTAAGCGCACAGTGTTGAACTGTGAACTAAGGTGGTACCGCGTTATTACAGACGTCCTTAGATCAAGGGCGTCTTTTTTATCAGGAGGAAAGATAACATGTACGATCACAAGTCAGTCGAAAAGAAATGGCAGAAGTACTGGGATGAAAACAAAACATTCCGTACAGTCGGCGATGATTTCAGCAAACCCAAGTATTACATTCTGGATATGTTCCCGTATCCCTCAGGACAGGGACTCCATGTCGGACATCCGGAAGGATACACGGCTACGGATATCATTTCCCGCATGAAGAGAATGCAGGGCTACAATGTCATGCATCCGATGGGATTCGATGCCTTCGGTCTGCCTGCAGAGCAGTATGCACTGAAGACAGGACATCACCCGTCTGAATTCACTTACGCGAATATCGATCATTTCCGCGATCAGATCAAGTCACTCGGTTTCTCATATGACTGGGACAGAGAGATCAGGACATGCGATCCCGATTACTATAAGTGGACACAGTGGATCTTCCTGCAGCTCTACAACAGAGGCCTGGCTTATATCGCCGAGATGCCTGTCAACTGGTGCCCGGAACTCGGTGCTGTCCTTGCCAACGAAGAGGTCGTAGACGGAAAATCCGAGATCGGCGGTTTCCCTGTCGTCAGGAAGAACATGCGTCAGTGGGTACTGAAGATCACCGAATATGCTGAACGTCTGCTGGATGACCTGGAACTGGTTGACTGGCCTGATTCCACAAAGGAAATGCAGCGCAACTGGATCGGCAAATCCACCGGTGCGGATGTCGTCTTCGCAGTTAAAGGAACGAATAAGGAATTCACCGTATTCACGACCAGATGCGATACCCTGTTCGGCGCTACATACTGCGTCATGTCTCCCGAACATCCGTTCGTCAATGCCATCACAACGGATGAGCAGAGAGCGGAAGTGGAAGCTTACCAGGCAGAATGCGCAAAGAAGTCCGATCTGGAACGTACAGACCTGAATAAAGACAAGACCGGTGTATTTACCGGCGCCTACGCGGTCAACCCCGTCAACGGAAAAGAGATCCCGATCTGGATCTCAGACTATGTCCTGGCAACATACGGAACAGGCGCGATCATGGCTGTGCCTGCGCACGATGAGCGTGACTATGCATTCGCAAAGAAATTCGGTCTGCCGATCATTCCTGTACTGGAAGGCGGAAATATCGAAGAAGCAGCCTGGACGCAGGACGGTCTCCATATCAACTCCGACTGGCTCAACGGCCTGAACAAGGAAGACGCCATCAATACGATGATCGCATGGCTGGAAGAACACCATTGCGGAAGCGCAAAGGTCCAGTACAAACTGAGAGACTGGCTGTTCTCCAGACAGCGCTATTGGGGTGAACCGATCCCCATCATCCATATGGAAGACGGTACGATGCGGACGGTCGATGAGAGCGATCTGCCGCTGGAGCTGCCTGTCACAAGCAACTACAAGCCTTCCCAGGACGGCGAATCACCGCTGGCACACTGTGAGGACTGGCTGAATGTCGAGATCGACGGCGTCAAAGGCAAGCGTGAAACAAATACGATGCCTCAGTGGGCCGGTTCCTGCTGGTACTATATCCGCTATCTGGATCCGCACAACAACGAGGCGATCGCAGATAAGGCGCTGATGGATCACTGGCTGCCGGTCGACCTGTATGTAGGCGGTGCAGAGCACGCAGTCCTGCATCTGCTGTATTCCAGATTCTGGCATAAAGTACTGTTTGACTGCGGTGTCGTATCTTCACCGGAACCGTTCCAGAAGCTGTTCCACCAGGGTATGATCCTCGGCGAAAACGGTGTCAAGATGTCCAAGTCACTGGGCAATGTCGTCAACCCCGATGAGCTCGTACAGAGCCATGGTGCTGATGCGCTGCGTGTCTATGAAATGTTCATGGGCCCGCTGGAAGCATCCCTCCCGTGGTCCGCAAAGGGCATGGACGGCGCGAGAAAGTGGCTTGAACGTGTCTGGAGACTGGCAGAAGATGAAAAGATGATCACAGAAGAAGCTACACCGGAACTGAACTACAGCTACAACTTCATGGTGAAGAAGGTGACATCCGATATCGAAACGCTGAACTTCAACACTGCGATCTCACAGATGATGATCTTTGTGAATGACTGCTATAAACTTGGCAAAGTCAACAAAGATATGCTGGTGAACTTCATCAGGATGCTGAGCGCATTCGCTCCTCATATGTGCGAAGAGATCAACAGCCGCCTGACTGGTGAGGAAACGCTGGCATATGCCGCATGGCCGACATATGATGAAGCAGGACTTGTCCAGGAATCCGTAACGATCGTCGTACAGGTGAATGGAAAGATCCGTGCGAAGTTCGATGCGCCGATGGACAGCGACAAGGCATTCCTCGAAGAAGAAGCCCTGAAACAGGAAGGCATCAAGCCGTTCATGGAGGGCAAGACGGTTGCCAAGGTGATCGTTGTTCCCAACAAGATCGTCAATATCGTTGTTAAAGGCTGATATGATGCAATGAAAAACCATGTCCGTCCTATGGAGGAACGGCATGGTTTTTGTTATAATCTTCTTCGTATGGAAGAATTCAAAGTCACGATTGAAAAGTTTGAAGGCCCGCTGGACCTGATGCTGCATCTGATCAAGGAAAAACAGCTAGACCTGTTTGACCTCGATGTCAACGTTCTGACAGACCAGTATATCGGCTATCTGAACGCCATGAAAGAGCTGCATCTTGAGATCGCCAGCGAGTATTTGGTCGAGCTTGCCGATCTGATCGAATACAAATCCAAACGGCTGCTTCCCAAGGATGACAGTGAGCTGAACGATGAATATGAAGAAGACCCGAAGGAACGCCTGATCAGGCGGCTGCTGGAATATCAGCAGTTCAAGGAGGTCAGTTCCCAGCTCAACGCTTTATATGAACAGCGTCAGAAGATGATGTCCAAGCCTTTGTCACAGGAAGCGGATGAATGGATCAACAGCACGGATGACCTGCATTATGAAGGAAATCCGAATGATCTGTTCAAGGCAATGCGCAAATGCATGATGCGTCTGCGTCTTGCCAGACCGATCGAAACGAAGTACACTGCCCGTGAGATCTCCATGGAAGACCGTGAACTGGAAGTGCGTGCCAAGCTTGACCGGCTTGGGCCGACGTTCCGGTTTGAGGCACTGCTGGATGACTGCCATGATGTCCCGATGTTCATCGCGACATTCCTGGCTGTGCTCGATCTTGCCAGACAGCACATTCTCGCTTTTACGATCGATGAAAACGAAACGATCTGGTTTTCCAGAGGTATAGGTATAAGCAATGGATGAAGAAAAGAAAGAAATCAATCTGAAGATCGTAACGG
>JAFOMZ010000256.1 GCA_017421125.1 Solobacterium sp. | reverse complement strand
GGCTGGTGTTGCTTGGCCTGCTACAGAGGCCGTTACTATTCTGTTGCTTCAAAAATAATCTTCTCTGCTTGTTACTTTGCCGTTACAGAGTCTGTTACTTTTCTGTTACTCGGCATTTTTATGAGGAAATCAGCTCATATGATTCTGCAGAGCCAGCAGCTTCATCAGCTTCTCATTTTCCTCATCGATCAGATCCTCCGCTGCTTTCTGGAGGAACTTCTCACGTGCCGTGCTGTTGCCTGTTTCATCTGCCGCTATGATGATCCAGTAGTAGGCTGTGAGAATACCAGGCTCGATTTCCAGCGCTCTCGGTCCGTAATCCATGATGTAGCGATAGTCCTTGATATGACCAAGTGTCGTCAGCAGCGCGGATGTCAGCTCAACATAGACCTGATTGTAGTGAGTCGTATATGTATAGAGCCAGTTTCTGATGTCGTCTTCTCCCTGGATGAAGAGTCTGCCGCGATACAGTTCAAAAGCCCTCTTCAGCAGAATGATCTTGTCATCTCCGTCCGGCAGATTCTTTGCACGGTTATAAAGCTCCTCCATCTCATCCGCATCCGTTGTCACATTCACTTCACCGGAGAAATCCATCATTCTGCTTCTGGTATCGATCACCTTCACGTCATGATATTCTATTGTCTATAAGTCCTCAAATTTTGTGCTTACAGTGACGAGTTCTATTGCTATAGCCACCCGGACATACTTTTCGAGACGTTTTCCTCGCTTCGACCAGTCGGTCTCACCGAAGGTGAAATGCTCGTAAAAGTGCTAAAATAAAGGATTTCTACGAGTTCAACTTTTGTAGCAACACTATAGTCTCGATGTGTATCGTCACTATTATGTTGCGACAAACCGGTAACATCGTCTGGAGGAAGTTGCTTCAATTTTTTTTGCCGCATTCCTCCCTGGCGGTTTGAAGTCTTCTCCGTTTTCCTGTCTTCGAACCCGGTCTTACAGACAAATGTGATCATGTATGGATCTGCATTTCCATCGTCATCATATCTGCAGGTATTTACTTTTTCAACGATGCTTTTTCAGTTCAGATATTGCCGTATCTTTCAGAACTTAAGATATTTTCTCTTCTATTCCTTGTCAGATGTTACTGTTTCATATTCATCAGAATGGCTCCACACAGTACCTGCACCTGGCAAATGAACGGGTGATGTAAACACTTCAAAATCCGTTTTTGAAAGATTGCAGGTTTTCTGAATATAGTCTGTAATCTCATCCAGTGATCTGGAAGACCAGCCCCTGTACCCATCCGTTCCGTACATTTCAAAGATGCCGATCTCTTTTATTTTTTCGAGTGTTATGCGATCCGCTTTTTCTGTTTTCTTATGTATAAAATAATTGATCCTGAATTCTGATTCCGGAATAACCTTCCTGACATTTAAATAAGACAATAACCCGGATGTTAATGCAACAATGCCGCAGATACCGCACAGCATCTTTCCGAAATTGTTATCGGTAAGTCTGATTTCCCAAATCAGAGTGAATAATCCAGAAATAGCACATAAGATCGATAACAAACGTACATTGCTCAACTTTACAGGATCCGTAATCATATATTTGAAGTTTTCATCTGCTTTTGCCTGATAATCAGCATGATCCGCGATTTTCTCTCCGGACAGAAGCTCATTTACTGTGATTCCCAGCAGATCACATAACGGCAACATATATGACGGATCAGGCATTCCTCTTCCATTTTCCCATTTGCTGACAGCACGGTCTGTAACACCAAGTTGTGCCGCAACTTCAGCCTGTGTCATATTCTTCTGTTTCCTGAGGTCAGCTATAAACTGACCGATTCTTTTCTGATCCATAAGAAACCTCCGGTCATATCTTAGCCAGATAATGATATGAAATATACAAACGAATCGTAGAATCATTCATTTCCTGTATTTTCCAAACAGAGTTTTATTCTTCTGAACTGTCCATTCTTTTTTCAAGAAGATTTAACTTGTATTCTTCTTCCGCCATTTCAATCTGTTTCCTGATCTGTTCTGCTGTGGGCAGATGTTCCTGAATCTCTTTGATTCTGACATTATCATAAGTTGCGACACCCATCGGTGTTGTAATCCCCTGAAATGCCAGCTGAACTTCGGTTCGGTCCATATCCTTGCAGATCAGCAGACCGATTGTCGGATTATCACTATCCCTGCGGATAAACGCATCTGCAGCATTCACATAAAAATTCAGTTTTCCCGCATATTCCGGAATAAAAGGCTTTACCTTTAATTCCATTACAACATAGCAGCGCAGATAAATATGATAAAACAGCAGATCGATCTTTCTTGTCTTTCCGGAAATAATGATTTCTTTCTGTCTGCCGACAAACGCCCAGCCTTCTCCCAATTCAAGCAGAAAACGTGTCATCCGCTGTTCAATTGCCTCTTCCAGGGCAATTTCATCGTATTCCTCAGGAAGTCCGATGAAGCCAAGATCATAGTTTTCTTTCAGGAGTTCCTGGGCGAGTTTGCTCTGGGGCTCAGGAAGAAGTTTATTGAAGTTTGTTACCGCAGTACCAATCTTGTGGTACATGTCTGCACGGATACAATTATCCAACGCATTTCGGCTTAATCCTTCCTCAACTGTCCGCTTAATGTAGAACAGCGCTCCCTCGACTGATTTGCACTTCTGAATAATGAGAACATGATGCATCCATGGAACATATGCAAAAATGGCAGGAAAAGCAATTTCTGAATCAACTTGATTCAGTTTTTCCCTTTGAATTTCTGAAGCAACTTGCTTCAGTTTTTTATCGCTTATATCAATGTTCTTTTCCAGTTCAGCAATAAGTTCCACGACATTCTTTTTTAAGGCATAGAATGAGTACCACTGCTTCATAAACCAAAGATTACGGGCTGAGAAGTCTTTCGCCTCAGGGAAAGCAGCCTGTAAATCAAGACTTACCTGTTCAACAATACCGGAACCCCATTTTTCTTCAGCTTTGCGCACAACAAGATCCCGTCCTAACTGCCAGTTGAAAAGCAGCTGTTCAGAATTGACTTTGACAGCAGCTTTGATCTGCGCACTGCGAAAACGCTGTTTGACTTCATAAATCCACTGAACATATTCTCTGTCTGTCGAAATATCATGTGAGCGTACTGCTCTGGGTTTTTCACTTTCATTTCTGCTCATAATAACTGCCCTTCTATAATGTCGAAACAGTATATTCAGTTTTCCGAATCTTGTTTATTTTTCATCAACCCTTCCATCCTGACATAGTATTCCAGCAAACGCAGAACATAATCCGGCGCATGGCGGTTATCCCGTTCCCATTCTGTCATCGTTCTGTACGGTATCTGAAAATACTCACAGAATTCCTTTCGAGTCATCCCGGTACTTTCCCGCAGTTCAACAATTCTGTCTTTAAATTCCATGAGTATCCTCCTTCTTGTATCAGTTGTGATACACATTGTGTATATATTATATCATCACATAAACGCATACCCAACGTGTATTTTCTTGTCTTTCTGTTTCACAAAATGGACGTTTGTTCACTGCTGAAATGCAGTTCATAAACGTCCATGATCGATCAAATTATCCAGTTGTCTATAAGTCCCCGATTCTTGTTCCTACTGTTACGAGTTCTATGGCGACGGCCACCCGGAGATACTTTTCGAGGCGTTTACCCCTCTTTGACCAGTCTGTCTCACCGAAAGTGCAGTGCTCGTAATAATGTTTGAAATACAGAATCTCTACGAGTCTTGTCTCTTTAAAGACACGATGGATTCCACGTGTTTTGTAAAAGGAAACATATCGCAGGGCACGATCTTCATCGGACGGTACCCTTTCTTCCTGAGTATATCGATATCCCGTTTCTGTGTTTCCGGATTGCAGGAAATGTATACCAGTTTCTCTGCAGACAACGAATTGAGGAACTCCTCTGACATGCCTGCCCTGGGCGGATCCATGATCACCACATCATATGTTTCATCAGTCTGAAGCAGATATTTCTTTTCATCTGCACAGTAAAACTCAGCATTCCTGATACCGTTCAGTTTTGCATTGTATTTCGCGTCCCTGATCGCGTCAGGAACGATCTCTATTCCGGTCACATGCTTTGCCCGCTTTGCCGCAAGCAGTGAGATCGTGCCGATCCCGCAGCAGGCATCCAGTACGCGGTCACCCGGTCCGATCGCAGCCAGATCCAGCGCTGTCCTGTACAGGATCTCCGTCTGCACGGGATTGACCTGATAGAAACTGCGAGAAGAAATGCGGAATTTCAGTCCGCTGATCTCATCCGTGATCGTTCCGTCTCCATATACAACCCTCTCCTCTTTTCCGAGGATCATGCTCGTATGACGGTTGTTCCGGTTGATGATCACGGTAACGATCTCAGGGTTTTCCTCAACCAGTTTCGAAATAAACTTTCTGGATCCGGGCAGTGTCTGCGAACCGACGACGATCACTGCCATCGCTTCACCGCTGTGCCTGGAAACACGGATATATGCATGCCTGAGCACACCGGTATGCGTGTTCTCGTTATAAACTTCAATGTGCATATCTGAAGCGATCCGGCAGATACTGCTGATGATCCTGTTCGCTGTTTCATGCTGGATCATGCAGTCCCTGACATAGATCAGATGATGGCTGTTCTCCTCATAGATCCCTGCCACGATGCGCCCGTTCCTGTTTTTCGCGAATGTCGCATATACCTTATGCCTGTAATGGGCAGGATCCTTCATACCGATCACCGGTTCGATCCGTTTCGTTCCGAACAGTCTGCGCAGTTCTTTCTGTTTCATCACCAGCTGTTCTTCATACGGGATCTCCGAATAATCACAGCCGCCGCATTTCTCATGATACGGACAGACGCTCATAGTTCCACCTCATTCAGGCTCATAACAACATTGTCCCAGTTCTGACGGAGTACATCGACAGATGAATGACCCCCTGCTACAAGCACACAGTTCTGGATGCCCAGTGCTTTTGCCGTATCCAGATCATGCAGCGTATCACCGATATAAATACAGTTATCGGGATGTACATCCGCAAATTCCATCCATCGTTTCGCCATGCCGATCTTGGATCCGGCAAGCAGGTTGTCGATCCCCAGGATCTCGTCAAAGTACTGCGCGATTCCGAGCTGCTTTGTCTGATAACGGAGCTTGTCCTGCTTTGTTGCGGAAAGGATGACGTTTTTATTTCCGCTGTCAACAGATCTTTGGATCAGCTCCAGGAATCCTTCCTTCAAAGGAGCATTCAGGAATCCCTTGTCGTAAAGATCATTGAATTCCACGGAAATATCATCATAGGTTTCGTGTTCAAACGTATAACCTAGCTTATAGTAATAATCGATCACCGGGAAACAGAACATCTCAAGATAGTCATCTACGGTATACCCGTATTTCATGCCGCGTTCTTTCAGCATTTTATTTTCGATATCCAGGCACAGACCGACATCATCGATGATCGTGCCGTTGAAGTCCCATATCACTGTCTTTTTCATGACTCTGATTATAGCAATACACTGCCCCTTTGCAAAAGAAAAGCTGTGTATTTCAACAGCTTATTCTTCGATATCACTCAGCCAGAGACTGACAGACGCGTCTGAAGGCATGCGCCAGTCCCCGCGAGGTGACAATGTCACAGAACCGACTTTCGGACCGTCCGGCAGACAGCTGCGTTTGAACTGCTGGGTAAAGAATCTCCGGAAGAATCTCTGTGCAGCCTGTTTCACGTCTTCGTAGGACAGTTCAGGATAAGCCCTGAGTGCCAGCGCCATGCTGCGGGAAGGTTCATAACCGTATCTCAGCGTATAGAACAGGAAGAAATCATTCAGGTCGTACTTGCCGATCTTTTCTTCTGTCTTCTGCGCGATCTGGCCGTCAGCGCTCGGCGTCAGTTCCGGTGTGATCGGTGTATCACAGATCGCATGCAGGACCTGCTTCAGTTCATCATTGCCGCATGTGTCCGCATAGCTTCTGCAGATATACTGGACCAGTGTTTTGGGTACTGAGGCATTGACAGCGTACATGGACATATGGTCACCGTTGTATGTGCACCATCCCAGTGCCAGTTCTGACAAGTCACCTGTACCGACAACCAGACCGTTTTTCATGTTCGCCGCATCCATCAGGATATAGGTCCGCATGCGTGCCTGGGCATTTTCATACGCGGTATCCCCTTCACCCTGGTATTCCAGACTGTGCCCGATATCCTCCAGATGTGATTTGACTCCTTTGGCAATGGGAACTTCATAGATCTCATCCGCCAGCAGACGCATCAGCTGATTGGCATTGTTGTATGTCTGCCCGGAAGTGTTGCCTTCATTAGGCATCGTATACGCCACGATACGGATCTGCGGGACCAGTTTCTTTGCCTCATGGCAAACAAGCAGCGCCAGTGTGCTGTCCAGTCCGCCTGAGATGCCGATCACCAGGTTATTGATATGTGTAGCCCTGACTCTTGTGGCAAGTCCGTTTGCCTGGATACGCAGGATCTTACGGCAGCGCTGTCCGCGCTCCGCGTCATCTGCCGGGACAAAAGGATTTCTTGCGACAGGATAGCCTGCCCGTTTCAGGAGTTCCGCCATTTCACGGGTATCCGGCTCTGTCTTTCCTTCCAGAGGTTTGACATCCAGTTCCACCCTGCGGAACCAGCTGTCATCACTGTTGTCAAATGTATTCTGGTGTCTTCTGTCATGCAGGATACGCGACAGATCGATCACAGCCTTTTCAATATAAGGACGTTCGGGGAATACATTCTGCTTCAGAAGGCTTCCGTTGAGAGCGATCAGTGTATGACCGGAGAATACGAGGTCTGTACTGCTTTCATCCATGCCGCTTGACGCATACACATAAGCGCAGTAGCAGGCACCGGACTGCTGTACGACCAGATTCGTCCGGTATTCCTGTTTGCCGATCAGCTCATCGGATGCGGAAGGATTGACAATGATATTGGCTCCTGCCAGTGCCAGATGGGTGCTCGGCTTATCGGGAACCCAGAGATCTTCACAGATCTCAACGCCGATAACAGCGTTACTGGATGGATCTTCCCCGATAATATCGATTCCGATCGGTATTTCCTGCCCCTGAAGCACGATCGTCCTGCCGATCAGCTGCTTACCGGAAGCGAACCAGCGCTCCTCATAGAATTCCGAATAGTTCGGGATGAATTCCTTCGGAACAAGCGCGCAGACCTCACCATGGCTCAGCATGGCAGCACAGTTATACAGGTTGTTTTCAAAACGAATGGGTACGCCGATCACTGCTGTCAGGCCTTCGATCTGTTCTGTTTCCAGGGCAATCTCAAACATTGCCTGCTCCGCCTGGTCCAGCAGCAGATCACTGCCAAACAGATCAGCACACGTATATCCTGTGACACAAAGCTCCGGGAAAACCACGATCCCGCAGTCACTGCAGTCATGCAGAATCTGCTTGATCTGTTCCGTATTGTATTTCACATCAGCCACCCTCATCGAGGGGACAGCTGCTGCTGCATAGATCATCTGGTTTTTCATATTCTATTTCCTCAAATATTCATGAAGATCCGCCAGTTCTTCAGGCACCATCTCCATGATCCTGTCGGACGCTTCCAGCATCGTGCGGATCTGCTGTCTCACTTTCGTGCTGGAGATATCGCGATATGTATCATCTGTCTTCACAACTGTCAGGTATTCCTTCAGGGAAGACAGGTAAGGATCTGACGCAATGATCTGCTCCGCGTCATCATCATCCCTGGACATGACTGCGATTCCGAACTCACGGCATAATTCCGGGATATACTTCCAGCCTGTTTCCAGTTCCTGAAGCTTGTCCGATCCAAAGAGCAGCTTCACCTCATACCCATTGTCCCTCAGCATGCACAGCGTTTCGTAGGTACGGGGCTGACGTTCCGCGTTCAGCTCATAATCACATACTTCCATCCATTCACGGTTCTCTGAGATCTTCTCCAGCATGGCGAGCCTGGTTTCGTTGTCAAAGGCAAAATCCTTTCCCTGCTCATTTCTGATGTATGTCTGCTTGCTCGGGACAAAGATCACTTTGTCGTATCCGAGCTTTCTTCTGACTTCATCAGCCAGTTCGATATGTGCCTTCGTCGGGGGATTGAAGGCTCCCCCGCAGACCAGTGCCCGTATCAGATCTTACCTCCGTGAAGTGATTCATACATATCGTCACGGCATTTCTTGACTCTGAGTGTCAGGTCAACATAGTGGACATGCGGCATCTCGGGACGCAGTTCACTCTCCCAGACACGGTGTTCCAGCTGATCCTTGATATATGCTTTCTTTGTTTTGATATCCGGAAGCTCGATCGCCAGTTCGCCGCCGATGATATGCGGGACGAGCAGCTTCTCGACACTGACCGGAACGATCGTACGGAACGGTCTGTAATCATCCGGATTGAGGCTGTATACTTCGACCGGTTTTCCTGCTTCAACGACTTCGTCGTCCATGGAAATGATGTCGCACTGACCTTTCCCTTCCTCGTCAAATACGCGCCATGCCATGAGCTTGCCCGGAATGATCGCTTTGGAAGCAGAATCGGAGCACTTCATCTTCGGACTGTATGTTCCGTCTGCGTTCTTCACTGCGACAAGTTTGTAGACACCGCCGAATACGGGATCCGTTGCAGAAGTGATCAGTTTTTCACCGACACCGTATGAATCGAATTTCGCGCCTTCATACAGTTCCATATTGGCCATTTTCTTTTCATCCAGGGAATTGGAAGCCACGAGTTTGACATATGTCTTGCCTGCCGCATCCAGTGCCTTGCGCAGTCTCTTGTATCCTCTGGCAAGGTCGCCTGAATCGATCCTGGCGCTCTTGACGCGCTTGTTCGGATCATCCGGATATTTCGCGATCAGTTCATCATCCAGCTTGATCAGGTTCGGAAGACCGGATTCAAGGATATTGTATGTATCCAGCAGCAGTGAAACACTGTCGGGATATGTTTCCGCATATGCGCGGAACGCTTCCAGTTCGGTCGGGAAGAATTCGATGAAGGAGTGTGCGATCGTACCGACTGCCTTGACATCCTCACCGTAACGCATTTCCGCCAGACAGTTCGCCGTACCGATGCATCCGCCGAGAATTGCTGCATAAGCGCCGTCATTGCCTGCGGAAGCACCCTGTGCGCGTCTTGTACCGAATTCCATGACATTTCTCGGCTTATGGATATTCAGACCGGAGATCTTGGTCGCCTTGGTAGCGATCAGTGAATGGAAGTTCATCGTCTGCAGCAGGTATGTTTCGATCAGGATCGCACCAACCATATCGCATTCAACACGTACCATCGGTACCTGCGGATAGCAGACTGTCCCTTCTTTCAGGGCATAGATATCGCCCTTCCAGCGGTAAGTCCTGAGATAGTCGCAGAATTCCGGGCTCATTCCCTTTGTACGCAGCCAGATCAGATCCTGTTCATTGAAATGATAGTTCAGCAGGAACTTCACCAGCTTATGCTGGCCGCAGCTGATCGCGTAGCCCTGATCATCCGGGTTTTCCCTGTAGAACATGTCGAATACCATGACGGTATCCTTGTATCCGTGCAGGAACAGGCAGTTTGCCATTGTGAATTCATAGAAATCGACGATCATTGCCGGATTGTCATAATCTTCATCCGGAATGTAAACTTCAGCATTAATACTCATAATCTCCCCCCTAATTTAAAGTATTTCGATCTGGCAGGACTTCATGACTGCCAGTGCATGATCATGGTTCTCAGGTGTTGTACCCGCACAGGCCGCGGCCACGACGCGGATCGGTGTTTCATGAAGACCGGCTCTGACCAGCATAGCGTTTGAAACAACACAGATATCCGTGCACAGGCCGATCAGTGTAATGGATTCCGGCTGTTCTTTCATCAGCATATCCAGCAG
>JAFOMZ010000255.1 GCA_017421125.1 Solobacterium sp. | reverse complement strand
GAAAAAGTACCTGGCGATGTACCTGAACAAAGGCATTGCCCTGAACGGCAGGGAGATCCTGAGTGATTACAGTGTACATGAAATGGTAAAGGGACGGATCCCGTACGGACATGACGGCAGTTACGGCTATGGGCTGTATACACAGATGATCGGCGGAATGAATGTGCCCCAGCACGGAGGTTCCCTGCCGGGTGTATCATCCAACATTGCATTCACCTATGACAATGACTGCGCGGTTATTGTGCTGTGCAACACATCAGGCGTTCCTGTCGCTGTCATCAGTGACGCGCTGCTGAAGATGTATGCCGGCGTTTCACCGCTCGACAGCAGGCATATTTATGAACACCCATGGTCCGATGAACTGATCTCCGAAGTATGCGGAACATATTCATCAGGTGAAGGAACATCATTCGAACTGTACAGAAAGGCAGACGGAACTGTCGGTATGAGGGATGAAACAGGTGAAAAAAACCTCATCACTACAGGTCCTGAGACAGCTGTTGTCAGGTATCTGTATGCCGATACATTCTGTCAGGTGATCCGCAGCAGACAGCGCGGCGTATACGCCCTCCAGTACGGAAGCAGGCTGATCCCTAAGGAATAACGAAAAATGAAGGTCAGTAATCAAACCGGCCTTCATTTTTTTCTTCCAGTGCTTTGATGACATGGTACGTATATTCACTGTACGGTACACTGATCCCCACAGCTGCGGCTTTTCTGATCAGCACGCCGAGGAACATATCGACCTCCGTCTTCCGTTTCTGATCCAGATCCTGCAGGGTGGAGAGCCTGCCCTCAGGCTTCCATTTGCCGTACTGTACATGATCGATGTGAACACCATAGGCTTCAGCGACACGCAGCACTTCTGCTGCCAGAACATCGCGCATCCATGCGGCATGTTCGCTGTCCCGGTATGCGCCGGTACCGACATTGAGAACAGCCTGCGGAAGGTTTGCGGATATATTCAGGGCGTATTTATGCCATTGCTGGGCAATGATATCATCACATGCGTGATACGGAAGCTCCGTACCTTCAAACAGTTCATTCAGTTCAGTGACGCGGCTGTCATGTGCAGGACATGTGCTTCCATAATAGATACCGAAAGCAGAAGCTGGATTCCAGGTAAGTTTTCTGCCGTTATGCTGGGCTGCAACACGCATGAAGCAGGGTATGACCTGTGATGGATCAACGACTTCCGCAATGATCTCTTCACTGTCGATCCCGTTCAGCAGGCTCAAAACAGTCGTATGTTCATCCGCGATCGTCCGGATATCGTCCAGAACGTTCTGCAGGGCGGTATATTTGACGGAAACCATCAGAAGATCCGTTCCCTGTGCTTCTTCCGGTGTCCTGATATCCGGATGGTATATTTCACCCTGAATATTCAGGCCTTCTGTTTCTAGACGCTGTTTCCGCTCACCTGAAGCAATGAAGGAGAAGGAGATCTCTTCGGTCCGGATCTTTCCTAACAGACAATGATAGATATAAGCACCGATCGCTCCCGCGCCGATGACAGTTACTTTTCTGATCTTCATACGAAACTCCTCAATACGCACGCATTATATCAAAGATCGCAGTGTACATGCACAAACGTGACCATATCTTTACAGGGGTTCAGCACGCACTGCTTTTCATCTTTCGTTTTGGCTGATCAGGGTCAGAATCATTGACTTCCTGACCGCAGGATACTAGGATTGATTCTCAGAAGAAGTATTGCGGATAAAGGAAGAATGATATGAGCGGGGAAACACATACGCATATTGATGAAAACGGGAATGTGATCACACATACTCATGGTGAAGGACACCATGATCACGGTCATTATCATGATCCCGAGGAAAAGAAACGGCAGCTGAACCGTATCTCAAGAGCGATCGGTCACCTGAACCATGTCAAAGGCATGATCGAATCGGATGAGGACTGCGCGAATGTACTGATCCAGCTGGCTGCCGTCAATGCGGCATTGAAGGGCCTGGGTAAGCAGATCATCAACGAGCATATGACACACTGCATTACACATGCCATTGAGGATGGAGACCTGAAAGCTGTTGAAGAATTCCAGAAGGCTGTAGAGAAATTTATCTGATCACCCTGTACCGGGGTGATTTTTAAGTTTGCGGCATGTCATGCCATGCAAAGTCCAAATGACAGGGAATCTGTTAGAATTGAGTCATGAAAAAGACACGTTGGATATACATCCTGATCGGTATCTGGCTCGGGTTCACTGTTTATCAGACTTTGTTCAGGAAACCGGCTGACACACCGGAACCCGTCAATCCGACAGCTGTATCACCGTCCCCGGATATTCCCGGGGAAGTCCGGTATACAGATGAGGATATCGAAGCACTTGAGCATACGGAACTGTTTTACGACAGCACGCTGGAACATATCTTTTACGGAGAAGTCAACAGTAAAGGAAACGGGTCCGGCTACCATTATGACCGTGTGGAGGATACACCCGGGTCGATCGTTGAAGGCACACGTACCGAAGAAGACCAATACGGTGTTTATACAGCCAAAGTGGTCGTTGACGGAGCACCCAAGACAGGGAATAAAGGATATTCCTCATTCTTCCCGGATGAGATGTCACCGCAGGAAGTGATCGATGCCATCAACGAGGCTTATGAAAACATGGAAAGGCTGAGCGGAGACCTGTATGCAGGACTGTGCGATGCCGGATTTGAGATCGATATCGTGATCGATGATGACGGGAAGATCATCACAGCCTATCCCGTCAAAGAGGAGTAGATATGCTGGAACATCATTACCGTGAGCTCAGACTGCGCGGAAAGAACAATACAAAGAGAAAACTTGTCCTGGAATTCATGGATGAGAAATATGATCTGCTGGCAGAATTCATCATGAGTGATCTGAGCCAGTTTCGTGATGAGTTTGAACAGGAACTGGATGCCGTACTGAACGGTGAACTGGATAAGTCGGATATCAGAGGAAACAGATGCCATCTGGCCATTTTCCCTTACTATGTCATCGTATATGACGACCTGGCAGAAGACGGCGTGGGTCAGTGGTGTCAGGCAGATATGGATGATTTCCTGGATATCATCGAAGAATGGGATCAGAAATCGGAAGAACTGAGAGAACGGGAAGAACAGGTATCCTGATGTTCGGGATTCAAATGGAACGATTTATGCTTATAATTGTATGAATCAATCTGACAAAGGCGGTAAAGCATGAAATTACTGATTATCAATCCCGGATCAACATCAACCAAGATCAGCATATATGAAGATGAAAAAGTTCTGTTTGAAGAGAGCGTCTTTCATGACGCGCCGGAGCTTCTCAGATATCCCCATGTCAATGAACAGGTCCCTTTCCGGAAACAGGTCATTCTCAGTTTCCTGGAACAGAACGGCCTGTCCCTGAACGACATCGATGTATTTGTCGGGAGGGGAGGCAGTGCTGTACCTGTAAAGTCAGGTGTCATTGAGATCAATGAACAGCTTTACAATGATACAAGAGACGCCAAAGGCGGCAGTGAACATCCGGCCAAACTGGGTGTCATGCTGGCATATGAACTCAGCAAAGAAGGACATCAGAGAGCATTTACAATGGATCCGACCAATGTGGATGAGCTTTGTGATGAAGCAAGGCTGACAGGCATCAAAGGGTTATACCGGAATGCGCAGGCACATGTCCTGAACCAGAAGGCAGTCGCCCGGAAGCATTGTGAACAGAATGGCCTGGATTATGAGTCCTGTGATCTCATCGTGTGCCACATTGACGGAGGCATCACCGTCCATGCGCATCACAACGGCAGGATGATCGACGGCAATGTCGGCAGCGGCGGAGACGGCGCGTTCACACCGACCAGGATCGGTTCTGTTCCGGTATTAAAGCTTCTGGACTATATTGATGAACACGGAACGCAGGAAGTCAGGACGATGTGCTCCAGATCAGGCGGATTTGTATCGTTCTTCGGGACCAGCAATTTCAAAACAGTATATGATATGGTGCTTGCCGGAGATAAGAAAGCAAAACTCGTATATGATTCCATGGTCTATCAGATCTGCAAGGAGATCGGTGCCATGGCTGCGGTACTGAAGGGAAAAGTGGATGGCATCCTGCTGACAGGCGGACTGGTCATCTATGATGATCTGTGCAGTCAGATCAGGGAACGCTGCGGATGGATCTCTGATATCTTCGTGTATCCGGGAGAACTGGAACAGGAAGCGCTGGCGAAAGAAACGCTGAAAGCACTGAGAGGGCAGCGCACGATCCATACCTACGACGGGATCCCTCCGTTTGATGGGTTTGAATTCATTGAAAAATGAACCTGAACAATGCATGACGGTGAAAAAGATCGGACACATCCTGAACGGTGTGTCTGTTTACTTCCGGCATCTTCAGATGAAGCCACAATCTGACGCATACAAAAATGAGATCCCGGTATCCTTAATAGGAAGTCCGGAATCTCATTTTCTTTTCATGCGGATGACAGGACTTGAACCTGCACGCACAAGGCACCAGATCCTAAATCTGGCGTGTCTGCCATTTCACCACATCCGCATAAATACAGGCACGTACATTCCGTGCCTGTTTATTTTATCATGAATTACTGTTTTTGCATGACGTATGCAGCGAAATGCTCAACTTCATCCAGTGTTTTGAACCTGGCGATGAAGTAATCATCAGCCATGCCCTGCAGGATGCCGGGCATCCTTCCGGACATGCAGATGTGCTGTCCGTAATTGCGGTAGACATCGTCATTTGAATGGACGTAGCTGCATCTGTCGCGCTTGCCGATAAAGACACAGTTCCATGAATGATCGATATGATCCGGTGATCCGTTGTCCCAGCAGACTTTGGCGTACATTCTGTAGAGGTCAACGTCACACTCGTAGTTCATCATATCGGGGATATAGCCGCCCGGTGTGCGCATATTGACTTCCAGGCCGATCAGGTCGCCTGTTTTTCCAAGGCCTTCTTTATCCTCTGTCATGCGGAAGTATTCCGTATGGAAGAATCTGGACCGGATGCCGAAGTGCCTGATCACTTCCGATGCCTGGGTGTCGATATCCTCAGGGATGTCACGCAGGGAATAGAAGTAGTTTTCCGATCCTTCATTCAGCACATCCATGACGGATGATTTATAGACGTGGCATGTACGGTAGATGATCTTTCCGTTCTGATCGACCAGACCGTCATAGGACCAGATCTCACCGGTAATGAATTCTTCCATGATGTACTGCACAGGCAGGTCCAGTGTGAAGAATTCCCTCAGCATGCCTTCGTCCTTGATCTTCCATGTGGCATTCGCTCCGACGCCGTCATCGGGTTTGACGATGACCGGATATCCGACTTCTTTGATAAATGCCAGGGCATGGTCAAGATCACTGACAAGCTGGAATCTTGCTGTCTTGACACCGGCTTTCCGGTAGTAGTCCTTCATGGTGGACTTTTTCTTATAACGCATGACAGCGACCTCATCATCACCGCTGGTGATGTTGAAGTCCGTACGCAGTCTTGCGTCCTGTTCCAGCCAGAATTCATTGTGTGATTCCAGCCAGTCGATCTTTCCGTATTTGTGAGCGAACCATGCGACAGCACGGTACATTTCATCATAATCGGCCAGTGAATTGACCTGGTAGTATTCCGTACAGGCATCCTTCATCTGCTGGGGAAGGTAGTCGTACGGATCTTCGGCAATGCACAGGGCATTGCCGCCCATCTGCTTCCAGGCTTTCGGGAACTGATAATATGTATCGGGGAATGTCGGTGAAATGAATACGAAATTGTTCATAGCATCCTCCCTTTTTTTTATTCAGCAGATGAAGCCGACGTAGTAGGGCAGTTCCTGTCTCCACCAGGGCCAGTCATGCGCGACATCATAGCCCCAGAAATCGACCCATGCAGGTACATCCTTGTATCCGAAGAGTTCCTTCATGCGTTCGGCGTCTTCCTGCATCGGATGTTCCCAGGCACCGCGTCCGCAGCAGATGATCAGGTTCCGCTCACGGTACATCTGTACGTAGGGATGGTCATAGGGCATGCCGTTGATGTAGTCAACAGGGGAGTTGGCATATACCAGATCATCGAAATAATCCGGGAAGAACAGTCTGGCATTGTATGCGCCGGAAAGCGCGATGCATCCGGCAAAGATGTCCGGGCGTCTCAGCGCAAAGTTCAGGGCATGGGTGCCGCCCATGGAGCAGCCTGTCGTCATAATGCCGGAAGCGTAGTTTCCTCCGTTGCATTCAGCGTTGATATCAAAGATCCTCGGGCAGAGCTCATCACAGATATAACGGACATATTCTTCCTGCGCTTCAATGCGCTTCCGGTTGTCCCAGCTGGTGGAAGACCAGCTGTTGTCATCGTTGGAATCGCAGCAGAAGAGCTGGATCCTGCCGGCATCGATGAAGTCCTGGATGCAGGCGACCATGCCGTTGTTTTCGAAATCAAAGAATCTGCCGCTCTGGGAAGGGAATACGAGCATCGGTCTTCCGGCATGCCCGTATACCTTGAATTCCATATCTCTGCGAAGATTCTGACTGTATTCGCGGTAATAAGCTGTATACACTATTTTCGTTCTCCTTCTTTTCTGTAAACATCTGCAGCAAATTTATTGACATCCTTGATGTTGGTAAATCTTGCCATGTAGAATTCATTGCCCATGGCTGAAGACAGCAGATCAGGCATTCTGTCGTGCATGCAGAGGTTCGGACCGTAGTTCTTGTAGATATCAGCCATGCTGGTGGTGTAGATGTACTTATCGCGTCTGCCGCAGTATACACAGTAGTACGGACGTTCGCCTTTATCGGAAACGCTGTTGTCCATGCACATATGGGCGTAGATGGAATATACGTCGACATTGTTCGCGAAGTTCATCATGTCAGGTGTATAGCCTCCCGGAGGACGCATGTTGACTTCCAGGCCTACCAGTTCACCCTTCTTTCCGAGTCCCGGCTTGTCTTCCGTCAGACGGAAATACTCCGTATGGAAGAAACGGCCTTTGATGTTGAAGGCATGGATGACTTTCTGTCCCATTTCCCTCAGGTCTGCAGGGATCTTCCTGACGGTATAGTAGAAGCACTCACCCTTGGAGTTGACGATATCCATGACCGTCTCCGGGAATACCATGGAGCTTTCAAAGATGATGTTGTTGTTCTGGTCGGCAATGCCGTCATATGTTTCGATATATCCGGGAATGAATTCCTCCATGATGTACTGTGTGCCGAGATCCTTTGTATAGAAATCAGCCAGTTCTTCGTCATTGGAGATCTTCCATGTCGCATTCGCGCCGACGCCGTTGTCCGGCTTGACGATCACGGGATAACCGACTTTTTCAACAAATGCCTTTCCTTCTTCCAGCGTGGTCGTCAGATGATATCTGGCTACCGGAACACCTGCCTGCTCATAGTAGGCTTTCATGCCGGACTTAAACTTGTATCTGGATACGTCATCGGATTTGTCACCGCTGGTGATGTTGAAGTCCGTACGCAGTCTTGCGTCCTGTTCCAGCCAGAATTCGTTGTTGCTTTCCAGCCAGTCGATCTTTCCGTGCTTGTGGGCAAACCATGCAACAGCGCGGTAGACCTCATCATAATCCTGCAGATTGCGGACCCGATAGTACTCATCCATCGCATCCTTCAGTTCCTGTCTCAGGCTATCGTAAGGATCTTCACCGATGCATAATGACGTGCCGCCGATCTCTTTCCAGGTCTTCGGGAACTGGTAGTACTGGGGCGGGAATGTGGGAGATATAAACACAAAATTTGTCATAAGTAAACTCCTTTTTAGTTGTCCTGTACCTGTTAATTTTATCATATGGCGTCCATGGGTGCTTTATTTAGCAGGACATTCATGAAAAAAATGTTACAGAAGCTGAAAAAATGAAAACCCCTGTCCGGCAGGGGCTTATATTCAGTTATTCCAGATCAGGCTGTCTTCCAGACCGGGCGTATAGGCGACCATGAGTCCGCCTGCTTTCCGGCAGTATTCCGTATCCGGCGCCTTGTCCGGGGACATGATCCATATGACTTCCAGGCTGACATTGTATGCTTTCCGGTAATCCTCCACAAGCTTCATTCCGTCTTCATAGCTCATCGTAAACAGCGTGGTTGAGAGCGCGTCGGCAGCTGCCGAATCAGGCGTGATGATGGACACGGACCGGAAGTATGATGCGGGATACATCGTGTCGGGATCGATGATGTGGTGATACTTTTCCCCATCTGTTCCGACAAAGTAGCGTTCATAGTCACCCGAGGTAACGAACGAACATGCGCCATTCTGCTTTACGATGATCAGGCTTCCCTCTGCATCGGGATTCTGGATGCCGATACGCCATTCCTGCCCGTTGTATTTCTGCCCCAGTGTACGGGTGTTTCCGCCGGCATTGACAGCGCCGTTTGTGATGCCCAGTTCATTCAGCTTCTGCGCGATCTTTTCTGTTGCGAATCCTTTGGCGATGCCGCCGACATCCAGGGAGATATCCGGATCTGTGATGAATACCGTATTGTCTGCTTCATTGATCTCGACATATTCCCAGCCTTTGCGGGAAGAAGCTTCCTCCAGCTCGGAAAGCTCCGGGAGAGCTGCGGGTTCACCCGCCAGGTTCGTTTCGATCCCGGCATCGCGGTATTCATGCCACACCTTCAGGAGGGAACCGATCGTAATATCGAACTTCCCGTCTGACAGTTCATAGTAATCTTTCGCTTCCAGCAGCATCTCGATCAGATCCGGATCGACCTTGACAGGCTGAACGCCGGCATTCTCGTTGATCGTATACATGTTGTTCATGCCTTCGTAGCTGTTGTAAATATCAAACAGATTGTTGTAGTAAGTGAACAGGGAGACAGCCTGCTGGAAATGAGCATCGAATATGTCCTTTGTTTCCGTGGCTTCCTGGTATGTAAAGACCGTATCAAAACCCGCATCAAGCGACAGGTTATTGTAGTTATGAAGTTCCGTGTCAGCCTGATCTGACTGTCCGGGTTGTGCGGAACATCCTGCGCATGTAAGCATCAGCGCCGCCAGTAATAACTTAAGCTTGTTCATAATCGCGATTATAGCACAAAGCATTCGTTTTCAAGTGTTCAGTGTGTGTGTTTGATGATATAATTTCAATGTTATAAGGAAGGGATGAAACTATGTCATTTTTAACAGGACCGATGCATCATCACCTGGAAGGACATAAGGATCTGACAGCTCATAAAGATGTACTGATTCTGGAAGAGCCGGATGATCTTTATATTCCGCTGGTCAACGGCAGGGCATCATGCACGCCGCTTGTTCAGCCTGGTGATGAGGTCAAGGTTGGAACAAAACTCGGGGAACCTGTTGATCACTGGTATGTACCTGTCTTTTCACCGGTTTCCGGAACTGTGGTCGGCGTTGAAAAACGTATGTCCGCAATTCTGAAACCGACAGATCATCTGCATATCAAAAACGATCATAAGGGGACAACAGTACGCGCTTTTGAGCCGTTTGACTATGAAAGCGCAACAAGGGAAGAAGTTCTTGAGTTTACGAAGAATGCCGGAATGCTGGGACTTGGCGGTGCCGGTTTCCCTACATTCATGAAGTATTCCAAACCGGAAAACATTGATCTGTTTATCATTAACGCGGTTGAATGTGAGCCCTATCTGACTGCGGACTACAGAAATTCAATGGAGAATGCTTCCCTGATGAAAGCGGGTGCACTTGCACTGCTGAAACTTTCTACAGCACCGAAAGGAGCGATCGCTGTCAAAGAAGACAAACACGATCTGATCGAAGTTCTGAACAAAACATTTGCCGGTACTCCGATCGAAGTAAAGACAGTCAAGGACATTTATCCTGCAGGCTGGGAGCGTACGCTTGTATATCTCCTGACCGGCAGACGCTATGACAGGCTGCCTGCTGAAGCCGGCTGCATTCTGAACAATGTCAGCACATGTATCGCCCTGGGCGACGCAATGATCAACGGCAGACCGATCACACACAAGTATGTCACTGTATCCGGTGACGGCGTAAAGGATCCGCACAATGTATACTGCCCGGTGGGAACACCTTCCGCAACGCTGATCAAGGCCTGCGGCGGATATACTGCTGAAGACTGCCTGCTGATCGCCGGCGGCCCGATGATGGGCCGTGCGATCCCGAATGAAGTATTCGTTATCGGACCTGCAAACAACGGTCTGACTGTACTTCAGAATAAGGAATACAAGACGGTCAAATGCCTGAGATGCGGCAGATGCACTGAGACATGCCCGTCCGGACTGGAACCTGTACGTATCAACCAGTATGAAAAGATCAAAGACCTGGACGCTCTGAAGAAGCTGGACATCATGTCCTGCATTGAGTGCGGTATGTGCACTTATATCTGCCCGTCCAACATCGATGTTACAGAAGGTATCCGCAGAGCGAAGAGATATCTGACTCTGCAGGCTAAGAAGTAAGGAGGAGGGTGAATATGAAACTGACATTTAAACCGTCACCGAATTACCGCTCTTCTCAGACTACGACCGGGATCATGTTTGATCTCACGGTATGCCTGCTTGCGGTAACTGTGTTCTCGGCACTTTATTACGGCGTCAATTACGGCGCTTCCTACGGACTCAGAGTTGTGATCATGATGGTATCCGCCGTCATCACATCCCTGATCGTTGACGCGATCTGGGCAAAGATCCAGAAGGTCGACATCAAGGAAGGCATCCTGAGTTCCTATTCATGGATCACTGCAATGATCCTGACACTGATCATCCAGATCGATGTCAGCCCTTATGCGCTCTGTGTTGCAACGGTCATCGCGATCGTATTCGGCAAACTGGTATTCGGCGGCTTCGGCCAGAATATCTTCAATCCGGCTGCGTTCGGCGCTGCTGTCATCATGAGCTCATTCGCTGCTACGAAATCTGCAGACTTTGTAACAGCTGCTACTCCGACCACAACAGCTGCTGCGTACGGCTGGATCATGGATGCTGAAACATTCGGTTCCTATGTCACGCAGTACGGCGGACTCGGAAGAATGCTGCTGGGCTGGTACCCGAGCTCACTGGGTTCCACAAGCGCGATCCTTATCGCACTGTGCGGTGTATACCTTGTCTGGAGAAAAGACATTGACTGGCGTCTGCCTGTCTGCTACATCGGCAGTGTATTCCTGATCACCACGATCATCGGCCTCATCAAGGGTGCCGGTCTGTGGTACGGTGTGTTCAATGTTCTCGCCGGCGGCGTTATGCTGGGCGGCGTGTTCATGGTCACCGATCCTGTAACAAATCCTGTTTCAATCCCCGGACGTATCATATTCGCAGTGGGATGCGCAGCACTCACTGTGATCATTCGTCTCAAAGCTAATTTCCCGGACGGCGTTCTGTTCTCGATCCTTCTGATGAACATGATGACTCCGGCGATCGATAAAATATTCGATGGCAACCAGATCAAAAACGCTGCTGATTTCCGCAATAAGACGATCATCTGCAGCGCACTGCTGGCACTGATTTCCATCCTGGTAGGCTCGACCGTACAGGCTAAGGAAGTCGCACCGGAACCGGCTGCTCCCGCTGCAGTCGAAGGTTCACTCGGTTCGATCGACTTCAGCACTAACAATGTTGAAGTTACCGAAGTATCCAACGACGGCAAGACAGCTGTATACAGCTGCTCGGCAGACGGATTCGGTCTTATGAACAACATGGGTGCTGAATACAGCAGGAACGAAGTGACAGTCACAGTCGATGTCGCAAAGGGAAGCGTCATCAGCGTAGCACTCGATAACTTCGGCGATACCGCAGGGATCGGTGATACAGCAACTTCCGATGATGCACTTGCAGGCTATGCCGGCAAGACGCTGAATGACAGTGTTGACACGGTGGCAGGCGCAACATTCACAAGCGGCTCGGTTGCCGCAATGGTACAGGCAGCTCTTGAAGCTGCGGCGAAGTAAGGGGGATCCGGAATATGAGTAAAGATTCCACAGCTTACAAAGCGGTATTACTTGCAATACTGTGCGCGGTGTGCGGACTGCTGCTGTCAGGCATCAACGCCCTGACTGCCCCGATCATCGCGAAAAACCAGCTGGCGACAGTTATGGCAAGCCTGGAACAGATCTATCCGGGCGGAGAATTCACGGAAGCTGAATTCGACGATCCGAGCGGACTGATCCAGGGTGTCTATAAGTCACCCGGCAACGGTACGATCTATAAGATCCACAATGTCGGCTATAACTCCAACGGATTCACATTCATGGTTGCCTTCAATGAAGACGGCTCAGTCGGCGGATTCCTCCCGATCGAGCACAATGAAACAGACGGCTTCGGCGCAAGATGCTTCCAGGATGACTATACAGCTACGATCAACGGACTGACATCTTCCGATCCTGTTCCGCTGCTGTCAGGCGCTACCCTGACATCCACGGCGATCCAGCAGGGTATCGATGCCGCAAAGGCACTGTTCAATGCGGATGCTGGAATCTCCTATGATCCCAACGCAGTCGCAGAACCGTCTGCACCTGAGGCTCCGAAGATCTCATTCAGTGATGACTTCGCCAATACAGAGCCTGAGGCAGAAGAAGTTTCCAATGACGGAACAACAGCTGTCTACTCCACAAAGGCAGGCGGCTTCAGCTTCCTGAATGAAAAAGGAAACAAGAATGAAGCAGAGATCACACTCGATGTACCGAGCGGAACAGTCAAGTCTGTCAAGATCACGAAGTTCTCCGATACACCGGGTATCGGCGACAGCGCAACAGCTGACAGCGCCCTGAAGGCTTATGAAGGCCTGAAGGCAGGCGACAGCGTTGACGGTGTGTCCGGTGCGACATTCACTTCCAAATCCATCGCCGCCATGGTCAAGAGCGCTCTTGACAAGCTGGCAGGCGGCGGAACATCCGCTGCAGAAAAACCTGCAGAGGAAAAACCTGCTGAAGAAACAGCAGCTGTCACAAAATATCCTGAAACAGAACCGGAAGTGGAAGAAGTTTCCAATGACGGAACAACAGCAGTCTACCGTGTCAAGACAGGCGGTTTCAGCTTCCTGAATGAAAACGGTGACAAGAATGAAGCAGAGATCACGATCGATGTTCCGTCCGGAACAGTCAAGTCGATCACAGTCGATACATTCTCTGATACAGCAGGTATCGGTGACAAGGCAACAGCAGAGGATTACCTCAAAAAGTTCATCGGTGTCAGCGATCCCGAAGCAGTAGACAGTGTATCCGGCGCGACATTCACATCCAATTCCGTTAAATCAATGATCCAGTCAGTTCTGGATAAACTGAAGGGCCTGAACGCAGGCACATCTGCGGCAGAACCTGAAGCAGCTGAAACAACAGCTCCGGTCGAAACAGCTTCTGTTTCCAAATATGCAGAAACAAAGCCGGAAGCTGAAACAGTATCCAATGACGGTTCGACAGCCAAGTTCCGCACAAAGTCCGGAGGCTTCAGCTTCCTGAACGAAAACGGCGACAAGAACGAAGCAGAAGTCGAAGTTGATGTTCCGACAGGAAAAGTCAAGTCCGTCAAAGTTACAAAATTCTCCGATACTCCGGGTATCGGCGACAAGGCCACAGATGATTCATGGCTGAGCAAGTTCGTCGGTGTCAGCGATCCGGATGAAGTTGACAACGTATCCGGCGCTACATTCACATCCAATTCCATCAAGGGCATGATCCAGTCAGCTCTTGACCAGGTGAAGAGTTCTGACCCGGCAGCAGCTGCACCTGCAGCTTCCGCTCCCGATCAGACTGCTGCTGTTCCCGAAACAACAGCACCTGAAGAAACAAAGGCACCTGAAGCATCGGCTGCTCCTGAAACAACAGACAAGGGTGACAGCCAGCAGACAGTATCCAGATTCAAGGAAACAGAACCGGAGCTGGAAGAAGTTTCCAATGACGGCAAAACAGCTGTTTACCGCATCAAATCCGGAGGCTTCAGCTTCCTGAACGAAAAGGGTGAAAAAAACGAAGGCGAGATCGAGATCGACGTTCCCACCCGTACCGTCAAGTCAATCAAGATCACCAGGTTCTCCGATACGGCCGGTATCGGCGACAAGGCGACTGCCGATGATTTCCTCAGCAAGTTCGCAGGCAAAAAGGATGCAGATGATGTTGACGGCGTATCCGGCGCAACATTTACATCAAACTCCGTCAAAGCAATGATCCAGTCTTCCATCGATAAGACAGAAGCACCGGCTGCTGCTTTGCCGAATACTGAGGCAGGAAAGTGAGGAGACGATCATGAGTGTAAAAGAAGAGAAAAAAAGTTTCTTCTCGGAGATGCTCTTAAACAATCCGGTCTTCGGACTTTATCTGGGAATCTGCTCGACTCTGGCGATTTCCACCAGTCTGAACAACGCATTGGGTATGGGCGTTTCAGTAATCTTTGTCCTGGTGCTTTCCAATATCCTGGTATCACTGATCGCCAGGATCACACCGGATGAGATCCATATTCCGGTTTACATCGTTATCATCGCTACGCTGGTCACTCTGGTAGGCATGCTGCTGCAGGCATATACGCCTGAACTGTATTCCACACTGGGTGCTTACGTAGACCTGATCGTCGTAAACTGCATTATCCTTGGACGTGCTGAAGCATTTGCCTGCAAGAACGGCGTAGGAGCTTCCGCTAAAGACGGTCTGATGATGGGTCTGTCCTATACATTCAGCCTGATGGCGATCTCCCTGATCCGCCAGATCCTCGGAACAGGTATTCTGTCAATGTCCAATCCGTTTACAAATGCCGAGATCTTCGCGCTCCGTCTGATCCCCAGCGGATTCGAGATCCCCATCTTCAAGTCCCAGACAGGTGCGTTCCTGACATTCGCGATCCTTGCCGCTGCTGTAGCAGCTTATAAGAAGAGCATCGACGATAAGGCAGCGCAGGCTGAGAAAGAAGCGAAAGCGGCTGCTGCAAAGGCTAAGGCTGAAGCAGCGAAAGCAGCGAAGGCTGCAGGTGCTGCCGCAAAGGAGGCTAAAGCATGAGTCTGTCCAGTATATTGACGCTGATCATCGGTGGCATTCTGATCAACAACGTTGTATTGACCAAGTTCCTCGGAATGTGCCCGTTCATGGGTGTATCAACAAAACTCAGTTCTGCCATCGGCATGGGCCTGGCTGTTACATTCGTTATCTTCGGTTCCTCCGTGCTGTCATGGCTGCTGTATTACTATGTTCTGGATCCGCTGAACATCGAATACATGGAACTGATCACATTCATCCTGCTGATCGCGGCATTTGTCCAGTTCGTTGAGATGTTCGTCAAAAAGAACTCTCCGGCACTGTACAAATCGCTTGGTATCTTCCTCCCTCTGATCACAACAAACTGCGTAGTTCTCTTTGTTGCTCAGGACAATATCACGCAGGGCTACAACCTGATCGAAACGATCGTGAATTCCATCGCAGTACCGCTCGGATTCATGCTGATGCTGGTGATCTTCGCGACGATCCGTGAACGTCTGAATGGTGCAGATGTTCCTGAAGCGTTCAAGGGCAACCCGATCGCATTCATCGTTGCAGCGATCATGGCTGTTGCGTTCACCGCATTTGCGGGACTGGTATAAGATCCGATGAATTTCATATATGCAATACTGATCGGTGCCGCACTTGGTGCACTGAACATCTTTCTCTTGAAGAAGAACAGGGAGACGCCGGTCCCCGAAGGCTGTGAAGACCTGACACCGGACTGCTCTGCCTGCGGTATTGCGGACTGTGCATTGCGTGAACACTATTTGAATCAGAAGGGAGAAAAAGATCAAAATGCTTAAAGCTGTATTGATGATGCTGGTTCTCGGCGGACTGTGCGGCGGACTGCTCGGCATCGCTTCCGTAAAGTTCCATGTGGAAGAAGATCACAGAGCTGAAGAAATTCTTGCTATGCTCCCCGGATATAACTGCGGCGGCTGCGGATATCCCGGCTGCGCAGGTATGGCTGCGGCAATTGCGGACGGCTCCGGAAATGTCATGAACTGCAAGCCCAGCAAACCGGAAGCGAAGGAAAAGATCAAACAGTATCTGGCAGAGAATCCTGCTGCTTAATACCGGAACGAACTGCAGACCTCAAAGGTTTGCAGTTTTTTTCGTTTCTCGGATGTGTTCAGATGAAATACACACAAATTCCGATGAATTTATGGTATTCTTTTGACACTATGAGAAATTACATCAAACGATTCAGATACAGCCTGTGTGTACTGGCTGGTGCAATATTCTTCGCTTCAGGGATCACCGTCAGAGCGGAACTGATCCCCAACTCTTTCGACGAAACGTCAAGATCGCATGACCTCAGAAGAAACGTTCCCGTTGCGATCAATGTCTACGCGAAAAACGGAACTGTCCCTCAGGTCGTTCATGAAGAAGGCGAGCTGAACGGCATCGCGTTTGACGTCCTGCGTGTAGACCCGTCTGAGGATACGTTCATCCAGGTGGACTACAGTCCGTCCGCACAGCTGCTTTATACGCTGTATGACCATGATCTTGTCAACAGCGGGTATACGAGGATCGGCGGTATCAACGCCAGCTTCTTTTCCGGCGGCGGATGTCCTGCCGGAGCCGTCAGGGTAGATGACCAATGGCAGTACTACGGTGATATGGAACTGTCTCCTTCCTATGGAAACGGATATGCGACAGCGTATTTCAACAATACGGACATGGAGATCAAATACCACGGCTGGTCCGGAAGCACATGGATCCCGTATGATGACGGGATCTGGAACGGTGAACAGACCGGTGTGCATGCCTACGGGATCAGTTCAAAGTTCGCTTTGTCGGGTTCCTATACATATTTTGCCAACGGTGTCCAGACGGATCTGACGACCGGCGGCACAGGCCGCTATCAGACGACCAGGGCTGTCAGCCTGCTGGCACAGCGCGCTGACAAGCAGTATCTGCTTCTGAATTTCTATGGCCGTATCTCTGACTGGGATATTATTGAATACCTGCGCTCAGAGGGCGTAACGGACGCGATCAAGTTTGACGGCGGCGGTTCAACCCAGATGGTGTATGAAGATACACTGGTGAACCTGCCTTATGTGAATTCCGGATACAGTGAAAAGGTCAATGACAAACCGCTGTTCGGCTGGGGAGCTGT
>JAFOMZ010000254.1 GCA_017421125.1 Solobacterium sp. | reverse complement strand
TTCCATGTCATGCGTTCTGTTTTGCCCCTGATCCTGTCAAGCAGCGGGATCAGCAGTGTCAGTGTGACGCCCCCGATCAGGAAGCGGACGCAGTTGAATGTCCATGGTCCGATATATTCCATGGATACGCTCTGCGCGACAAACGCGCAGCCCCAGATCAGGGCAGCCAGGATCAGCTGAATATTGCTCTTCATGTTTCTTCTTTCTCCGTAAAGCCGTAATCAAAATCAATCTGCACCTGCATATCCGGTGATTCCTCCCGGACTGCTTCTATAATGCCTATGGTGACTTCTTCACGGTCTGTTTTGTCATTTTCCATCATGACATCCAGTTTCAGGACATTGTCTTCCAGATGGATATCATGCGCGGAAAGACCCCTTTTATCTAAATAAGTGGCAATGATTTTTTTGTACTGTTCCAGGACCGGATCATCCGTATCGACCGGATCGGCATGGATCACCATGTGGATCCCGTATTTCTCAAGGATCTCTTCCTCGGCATGTTCCAGTACGGTATGTGCTGCTTTCAGACTCAGCCTGCTGCTCATTTCCGCATGTACGGAACCATACAGTCTGCCGGGTCCGTAGTCATGCAGGATCAGGTCATGAATGCCGCTGATCTCGGGATAGTGGCTGACGATCTCCTCGATCTCATCTTTCCTGGCTGCTTCACAGGGTCTTCCAACGATCTGTGAGACCAGGTCCTTTGCCATTGAGAAGCCTGTCTTTATGATAAGGACAGCCACGATGATCGTGGTGATGGCATCAAAAGGCACAGCAGGAAACATACGGCTCAGGATAAAGGAACCAAGAACAGCAGATGATGTCATGACATCATTCAGGCTGTCGATGGCTGTTGCCTTCAGGACAGGACTGCCGATCCTGTCAGACAGGTCTTTATTGAACAGATACATCATCAGCTTCGCCCCGATCGAAATAACCAGGATGATCACCGTAACCAGGCGGAAGATGGTGTCCTGCGGATGGACGATCTTATCAAAACCTTCATACAGAAGTACGGCGCCTACTCCGAGGATCAGCTCGGATACAGCAAGACCAATGACATATTCAAGCCTTCCGTGCCCGAACGGATGGCCGGAATCTGCCGGCTTCGATGCGGCACGGTATGCCAGTGTCGTCATCAGGCTGGTGACTCCGTCGGTCAGACTGTTGATACTGTCGCCGATCACCGCGGATGAATTGGCGATAATGCCGGCGAACAGCTTCAATGCAAAAAGACCGGCATTGACGGTCATGCCGACGGTACCGGAGAGATTTCCGTACGCCCGTCTGACGTTCAGATCGTTGATCCGGTCATAATCGGGAATCAGTTTTTTCAGCAGAAGATCTTTCATGAGACCTATTTTAGCGCAAACGCACCTGCTGTTCCAACGATTTACGTTTTATCAGACAAGACAGTATGTCTGGGCGCAATTCTTTCAGAAAACATGATCATATATCAGATTTTCACGCTTATATGCTTTATAAATTATGGGCAGCAAACGCTGCCCATAATTCCGGTTCTTTGTACTTATCAATTGAAGAAACTTGTCAGTCTGCTGTAAATACCTGTCCAGAAAGTCATGATATTTCTCGTCCCGATCTTGAACGGGATTACCTTGACTCCGCTGTATTCACCTACACCCTTTACAGTCACATATGCTGTTCCCTGACGGATATTATTTGAATAACGGATGATCATGTATCCTCCCTCTTCACTCACTGTTCCGTCTGCAGCAGTATATGTGCCATCTTTGTTGTCTGCCAGGATCATCGGTATCGGTGCCTTGCTGAGTACAGCCGAGGTAAAGTCTCCAGGGTTCAGAGTTACTTCTTTCCCAGTATATTCCTGAGATGCTATCTTGAATGATCCTTTCGATATATCTTTTACCGATCCGATAAGCCGGTATGTTTCTCTGATCGTGCCAGGTGCGTATGATGCACTGGTTTCCGGTATCCCGACCTCTGCTGTAACGACCGAATCTGCCGGCAGGATTGTTCCTTCAGGGATCTCATTTCCGTTTTCATCCAGATATCTCAGCACATAATCTTTCTTTACAGCTAATGTCTTACCGTTTTCATCATAAACTTTCACAGTCTGCTTATAGTTGTTCTTTGCCTCTTTGAACAGCTTATCAGATACTGCAACAATAATTGCTGTCTCCGGTGCACGCTGAATTGTAAACGGTACTGTCAATTTTCCTTTAAAGTTTCCTGTTCCGCTCAAGATCATCTGAGCTTCTCCGGGTTTCTTGTTATTTTTGTAGGTAACTGTATAATCTGCCTTTTCTCTCAGTTTAACTGTCTTTCCGTTTGCATCCGTAAACTCTACTGCCGGTATGGGTTTGGAGCCGGATTTTTCATATCCTGCGGTAATGACTGATGTCTTTGTGACAGGATCATATCCATTTACGGTGATCTGTCCGGCAGTCACACCGGCATTCAGATCCAGTGCGTTGATCTTGAATGTCTTCTTCAGTGTTCCGGAATATGCATTGATACCTGTAATTGTTACCGCTGCAGTTCCTGCGTTCTGGTTGTTAAGATACTTAACCGTATAATCAGTATCTTTGATCAGTCCATTAACTGCCAGATCTTCCTGCTTCTGCGCAGTACCGTTATAAGTTGCCGGAACAATGCCTGTTACCTTCAGTTTATTGATCGGTGTTCCTTTGATCGTAAACTGATCTGTTCTTGTACCAACATAAGTACCAAGTCCCTTGATGATAACTGTTCCCGTGCCGATCTCTGTGTACTCTTCCGGAAGTGTTAAAGTATAATCTGTCCCTTCTGTTAATGATTTCTTTCCGTCTTTGACAGTTACTGCCGGTACTACAGGATCTCCATTATTGTAGACGCATGTGCCCGGATCAAATGTCACCTTCAGTTTTGATACAGGAATCTGTGATGGATCTGCGACAGTTATTACTGCACTTGTTTCACCCTCGTAGTTTCCATTACTGCCGACAATGACAGCAGTATATGTTCCGGGTTCCGTCACCATGTCGACTGCTTCTCCGAGTTCGTTCAGATAGGATCCTACTTTATAGTCCTTCCCAGACTTCAGTTTCTTCCCATTCCATGTCACTGCAGGAACAGGCTTCTGGCCTTTCGCCTTATATGCAACTGACATATCTGATACGGACGCTTCACTCAGATCGACTCTGTTGATCAGATAAGTGATCATTTTAGAGCCGCTGTAGATACCTTTCATCTTGATGGTAACAGACGGTGCTTTCTTGGCATTAAAACCCTCATCATCCTTGCCTAACGTATAGGCGTTTGTAGGATTCTTATAGCTTAATGTGTAGTCTTTGGAACTTCTCAGCAGTGTTGTTCCGTCATAGACCCTGATCTCAGGTTTCTGTGCGCTGCCGGTATATGTCAGTTCAGGCAGTGTGCTTGTCCAGATGCCTTCCGGTATGATTCCGTCTGAAGGAATATCTTCCGCAATAATCTCTCCGTAATCATCCTTCGGCATCAGCCAGTCTGTTGAATAAAGCACAATATTTCTGGTGAATTCTTTCGATGTATCCCATTCGATTGTAAGTGTTGAATCAACATACCACTTGCCGTCAGTATCTTCTGAAAGCACAGGATAATCCTCAGGATCCAGAACTGTTCCCTTAGGAATATAGATGGATTCATCATCCTGCTTCTTTCTCTTGAACGTTGCAGTGATGAAGAAGTTTTCATCGATAGACCATCCTGCATACAGTTCTGTATCTGCCGTGACTGTGTCATTTTCAAAGTCCCAGAGATGATCATATGTGTCTTCCTTATACCAGCCTTCAAAGAAGTAGCCGTCTCTGTGCGGATCTGCAGGTTCTGCGATCTTGGAGCCGGAAGGTACATTTGTCAGAGTCTCTACAGGTGTACCATACTGACTGTTGAAGACAACAGAATAACCGAATGTATTACTGTTGATCACATCGTCTCCGCTTCTGATTTCTACACTATTGTTATTCCCTTCAGTCACCTGAACAGTTCCGGAAGAAAGATCTACATCCGTCACTTCATGCCTGTTCATATCATTTTCAACAGATACATTAACCGTCGCATTATCAGAAGAAGTAATTGCAGCCGCATCTGTTCCGGGATCAATCGTTAAGCCTGTACTGCTTCCTTCAACCGTCATGTAATACCACGGCGTAGTCATTTCTTCACTGCAGACATTGATTTCCTGTTCGGATGCTGTTTCGTATGACGTTGTCACTTTACCGTGTCTGTCTACATTCACTGTACCAGCCTGTTCAGACGAAACATCAGCAAAGAATCCGTCTTTCATGTTCTCGTAGCTCAGAGTTGTTCTGTATTCATTCAGCCCTGAAGAAGAAGGAGTAATTGTATAACTTGTTCCGTCTTCCATGACCGGAAGTGTGAAGTAGTATTTTTTAGCTGCGCCGTATTCATTGATGTTTCCATATGCGTTCATACCAATGTTGTCTGAAACAACTTCACCTTCATTGATTACAGTTGTCAGACTGCCATTAGATACAGTAAATGCCGGATAGTTTGTAAACACACTTACCAGGTTTTCTCCGTTGTTTTCTTCAAGACCTGATGCGAATAATACACTTGGTGCAACCAGTATAGATTCCTGTTCCAGGTCATCTACTGTCATCACGTTTTCCAGCGTTATGTAATTCTTATGATATACACCATTTTTCTCGTAGCTCCACTCATCTTCCCAGTCATCATATTCTGCTGTGTACTTACCATTGTTTTCAGTAATTGTCACAGTAAATGCGTTCCATGACTCTCTTCCTACTGAACAGTCATACACTTTAAACGTATGCTCATGATCACTGACTTTTTTATAATCATACGCAACAACCGAATGACCGCCTGAATCTGATTTATTCTCTTTGATACTTAGATTCAGCAGCACGCAGCGGCCGTCTTCGTCCATTTTTTCTACGATTTTTCTCAGATTTTCAGATTGATTGGAATTTGAATAGTTAGTTGCAATATCACAAATCTTGTTGATTCTGAATCTTAGCTGATAGAAATTAATCATACTTTCAACATTACCGACATCCTCATCTCCCTTTTCATTCATTTCAAGGAACGCGCTGCCGATCTTGTGATATTGAGATTCGAAGTTGACTATATCCAGGTCGCCTTCTTTAGCCAGGACAACTGCAGAAGACATGCCAAAACATGAACCGCCCCAGGTATCATCCTTATCAGCTTTCAACTGGGACTTTTTAACGAACTGATACCAGTCTAACAATGACACCAGTTTTGAATAATCTCCTGATTTGATTTCATATTTGTACTTTTCACGGTCTTTTTCGGATAACTGCCACCAATCTTCTGTACAGAAGTTCGTTCCAGAATTGATAAACGGCCATGCATCATCCTTCAGTATTAATGATGATCTGTCTGTCCTCCAGCCTGCGTACAGATCAATATCTCCGGTAGTTTTACGTCTGTTGATCGTATTAAGAATACTGAAGAATGATAATCCGGTACATGATTCGTTTGTATACCAGCCAGTAAATTTATAGCCGTTTCTTTTCGGAGCTTCCGGCGGATCAAATTCAACTCCTGCACGGATGATTTCCTGTTTATACACTGAAGGGAAAATCTCATAATTGTAATAATATGTCACAGTGAAATCCGTATATACATCAATTCCGAGAATGAAATTTTCCAGTTCTTCACCTGCTGAAGTAAATAAAGCAGCACGGATCGTGTCACCGGGTTTAAATTCTGTTCCGGGTGTCACGGTAAATATTCCTTCTGTATTCTCTAAATACATCTGACCGTTGAGGTATAAAGCAATTGAACCAACATCATTGTATTTCAATGCCGGCGTTACACGGATTTCAGCTGTTTCACCACTGTCTACAGGATAACTCTGTCGTGTGTTGACTGCGTCATACCAGACACCGTTTCTCTTGATTTCAACTGTTGTGACTTCTTTCTTATCGATGTCTTCCGACAGCTGCAGGAACGCATTGATCAGTTCCGATATATCAGTTGCTTCAAAATAGTGTGATTCGCTGCCCGCAACATTGATCAGAACCTGACGCTGTGAATCACTGCTTAAGAGACCGACTGTATAGATCGTATTACCGTATTTTGTTCTCAGTGAATCCGCGACAGAATAAATGTTTGCTGTGCCATCATTCGGTTCACCGTCCGAGAACATAACGATCAGTTTACGGTCAGCATCCGATTCTGCTAATACACTGTCCGCATGATTCAAAGCTATCGCATATTCCGTACCGCCGTCAGACACCATCTTATTGATCTTTTTGATGATTTTCCGGTTATTTGTAGTTGAGGCAACAACTGTGGAAGCCGTTGAATCATATTCCACAACACTGATCTCAGTATTGAACAGAATACCGCCTACACCTTCTACAAAGCTTGTAGCAGCTGTCTTTAATGCTGACATCCTGCCGCTCATACTTCCGGATGTATCCAGTACCAGAACTATTTCCTTGGAAGGCACTGTATTATCCCAGATGATCCAGTTTGCCAGTCCGAATTTGTCCTTTAAGCGTTCATTCCAGCCGGTTGCCACTTCCGGAATATATACTATGACTTCTTCCTCATCTTCTTCACGAATGTCGTCAGGAACGACCGGGGCGTCACCGACAAACACGATCTCCTGCAGAGATGTGCATCCGGTGAAGACATCCTTTCCAAGTTCTTTTACACCCGAAGGGATCTCAACGTATGTAATCGACCTGCAGTTTCTGAATGAATACGGTCCAATCTTTGTCAGCTTATCAGGAAGTTCAAAGTCATTTACATTAACTAAACCATCAAACGCATAACTTCCGATACCGGTAATATTATTGTCAAACTCGATCTCTTCCACAATAGAAGCATATGCTTTCCAGGGAGCAGGATCTGCTTCAGAATATGACGGAATATCTCCCGAACCGGACAATGTAAATAATCCGGAATCAAAATCAACTGTGAAGTCAATATTATCCCCTGCTTTACCGGTTATCTTGACATTTTTAAAAGCATTCTCCTGTTTTGTGACATTCTTTCCGATCGATACGTCAGTTAATCCGGTACAATTAGCAAATGCGTAAGAACCTATGATCACATTATCGGGAATGTTGATGCTTTTCAATAAAGTGCAGTTATAAAAACTGTGGCTTCCGATCTCTTCAGTGCTTTCCGGCAGGTGTATCTTTTCGAGATTTGTTGCATTATAGCAGGCATTGGAAGGTATGAATTTCATGCCTTCTTCAAAGGTTATCTCTTTTATGCTGTTTTTGAAACTATAGTTTCCGACTAAAGTTACGCCCTTCGGAATAATGATCGATTCAATTCCTGTACAATCCGCAAACACGTATGTTCCTAATGACTTCAATGTGGAAGGCAGTATTACGGATGTTAATGCTGTACATTTGTTGAATGCATAGTTGCCGATACTGGTTAAGCCTTCGTTCAGGCTGATTTCTTCCAGGGATGTGCAGTTCTGGAACGCATATGTTCCGATAGATGTTACAGAATCCGGAATCGTCACTTTTGTAAGTCCGGTGAGTCCGGCACACGCATTGCTCGCAATTGCTGTTGTTCCTTCCGCAAATGTTACTTCTGTGATTCCTGTGTTTGCGAAAGTGCTGCTTCCGACGGATGTCAGAGAAGCAGGAAGTGTAATTGACGTAAGACCTGTACACCCATTGAACACGTTTGTTCCGAGTGTCGTCAAAGTCGAAGGCAGTGTTATGGATGTTAATGCTGTACATTTGTTGAATGCATAGTTGCCGATACTGATCAGACCTTCATTCAGATCGACTTCCGCAAGGGATGTGCAACTCTGGAATGCATATGTTCCGATAGACGTTACTGTATTCGGGATCGTCACTTTTGTAAGTCCGGTAAGTCCGCTGCACGCATTATTCGCAATTGCTGTTGTGCCTTCTGCGAATGTTACTTCTGTGATTCCTGTGTTCACAAAAGTGCTGCTTCCGATAGATGTCAGTGATGCAGGAAGCGTAATTGACGTAAGACCTGTACACCCATTGAACACGTTTGTTCCAAGCGTCTTCAAAGTGGAAGGCAGTTCAACTGAGGTTAAAGCTGTACATTTGTTGAATGCATAGTTGCCTATACTGGTCAGGCCTTCGTTCAGACTGATTTCTTCCAGGGAAGTACAGTTTTGGAACGCATAGTTCCCTATACTGGTTATTCCTTCAGTCAGATTGATCTCTTCCAAGGATGTGCAGTTCTGGAATGCATATGTTCCGATAGACGTTACTGTATTTGGGATCGTAACTTTTGTAAGTCCTGTGATTCCGGCACATACGTTGCCAGCAATTGCTGTTGTTCCTTCTGCAAATGTTACTTCTGTGATGCCTGTGTTCACGAAGGTACTGTTTCCGACGGATGTCAGTGATGCAGGAAGCGTAATTGACGTAAGACCCGTGCAACCATTGAATACATTTGTTCCAAGCGTCTTCAAAGTGGAAGGCAGTGTTATGGATGGTAATGCTGTACATTTGTTGAATGCATAGTTGCCGATACTGGTTAAGCCTTCGTTCAGGCTGATTTCTTCCAGGGATGTGCAGTTCTGGAACGCATATGTTCCGATAGATGTTACAGAATCCGGGATCGTCACTTTTGTAAGTCCTGTGAGTCCGGCACACGCATTGTTCGCAATTGTTGTTGTACCTTCTGCAAATGTTACTTCTGTGATGCCTGTATTCACGAAAGTACTGCTTCCGATAGATGTCAGTGATGCAGGAAGCGTTATAGCAGTAAGACCTGTGCACCCATTAAATACATTTGTTCCGAGTGACGTCAAAGTTGACGGCAGTGTAACTGAGGTTAGTGCTGTACATTTGTTGAATGCATAGTTGCCGATATTGGTCAGGCCTTCGTTCAGACTGATTTCTTCCAGGGATGTGCAGTTCTGGAATGCATATGTTCCGATACTGGTTATCGCTCCGCTCAGGTTGATTACTCTCAGGGATGTGCAGTCTTGGAACGCATAACCTCCAATAGATGTTACCGTGTCAGGCATCGTCACTTTGGTAAGTCCGCTGATTCCGTAGCACGCATTGTTAACAATTGCTGTTGTACCTTCCGCGAACGTTACTTCTGTAATTCCTGTATTCACGAAGGTATTGCTTCCGACGGATGTCAGTGATGCAGGAAGCGTTACAGCAGTAAGAACTGTACACCCATTGAACACGTTTGTTCCAAGCGTCTTCAAAGTGGAAGGCAGTTCAACTGAAGTTAAAGCTGTACATTTATTGAACGCATAGTTGCCGATACTGGTCAGACCTTCATTCAGATCGATTTCTGCAAGAGATGTGCAGTTCTGGAATGCATATGTTCCGATAGACGTTACTGTATTCGGGATCGTAATTTTTGTAAGTCCTGTGATCCCGGCACACGCATTGTTAACAATTGCTGTTGTACCTTCCGCGAACGTTACTTCTGTAATTCCTGTATTCACAAAGGTATTGCTTCCGACGGATGTCAGCGATGCAGGAAGCGCAACAGACGTAAGACCTGTGCACCCATTAAACACATTCGTTCCGAGTGACGTCAGAGTTGACGGCAATTCTGCTGAAACTAAAGACGTACAGTTCTGGAATGCGTTGTTCCCGATACTGGTCAGGCCTTCGTTCAGATTGATTTCTGCAAGTGATGTACAGTTCTGAAACGCATATGTGCTGATAGATGTCACTGTATCAGGAAGACTTACACGAATGACAGACGTCTTATTTTGGAACGCTTTACTGCCGATGGCAGTAACAGTATAGCCATCAATTTCGGAAGGAATGACGAGTTCAGAATCGTCGCCTTCTGAATTAACAGAGTAACCTGTAATCGTAATGTTGGAACCATTCTTGGAATATGTGTACGTAATTAACGATGCATCTTCTTCCTCCAACACACTCTCTTCAACAGCGTCTGTTTCTTCCGGAACCGGTGTCAGAACTTGTGCAGGTTCTTCTTCGGAGGATGTTTCTTCATTATCAGAAACAGTTTCATCAGCTTCCGGTAAATGCTCTTCCGAGGGCATCTCTTCGTAAGATCCATTCTCCGCGGTGATTTCTTCAGTATCGTTCTCATTAGCATATGCGGTTATGATTCCCGCGTCGGAAATCATCCCCTGCATAAATAGAGCAGCTGATAACAGGAGTCTCACCCATTTTGTCTTAGCGTTCAGTTTCATGTTAACCTCCCCATTTTTTGATAACATTTATCAGATTCAGACAATCTATGACGCTCTGTTTTTTATCATTCTTCTGTTGATAATCAAACCCAGTATCTCCAGCAGAAGCAGCACCGGTCCTGTCCATGTGATAATCGAACCTGCTATTGCTGTAATTTGTAATACTGCTGTAATTACTAATATGAGTATCATTACGATCTTGAGCACCTTATTTTCTCGTTCAAACATCGTTAACACAAAATAACAGATGCTTAGTCCCGCAATCATCAAAGGTATGTAAATCCCATGTCTTGCAAGTGCCAGGCTGAAGTATCTGTAATGGTTCACTATTATTTCATGAGGATTGATCAGTCTTCTCACCGCTACATCTTTAAAAGTCATCTCAACAAATATCATTAAGCACGATAAAACTGTTCTTAAAATATAACTCTGCATGTGTTTTGGGTTATTCATCAGCATTCCAACTTATGTGTTTCATTATATATACTTTCATAGGAATTTGACAGTTTGAAAACAGCGTCACAATGAAAAGCGCTGGTGTTGAAATACAGGTATTGAAAAACCTTTCATCAGAAAACAGATTTCTATGTAAACGATATTTATATGAACAGGGACAGGATATGACAGCTTTCCGAAATCCTGACGTACACAGATGGATATTATGAATCCTGCAGAAAAAATATGATACTTAAAATGCCGGATTCACCCTCAGGCTGCGGGTTGATCCAGCACTTCTTCAATTCATAGTTGTAAAATCAGGGTTTTAGCGCAAACGTACCTGCTGTTCCAACGATTTACGCTTCTGAGGTACATGAAGAGGAATACCGTAGTCGATGCAGCACTTCACCGCGTAGGAAATGATGCACGGCATGAAGATCATAGCTGTGAATACAAGTTCCTGCAGTCTTGTTGCGTATACCGCTCCGGCAAAGAATTCAATGACTCCTGCCGGCAGTCCGAGAATGATGATCAGGCAGATGAGGAATCCGGCAGTCATCATGCGGACAACATCATCGATCGCCTTGTAGGAGCTCTGCATCCAGAGATAAACGGTGATGGTATTGCAGACGGTCAGGAAACCCAGAGAGGGCATCATGTCCGCCATCTTCATGACATTGATCAGGATCACCTGCATGAGTGCTGATGCGGGAATGACCAGCATTCCCTTCTTCAATGTTCCGACCGAGTGCGTATATACCGCCATGCCGACTGCAGCGATGCCGAACGCGCACGATGCCAGGTCGTAGTCACTTAATGCATATGCAAACGCCAGAAGGATGAGTCCCTGGTTGATCATAAACTTTTCTTTCTGATTCATATCCGATGCCTCCGCTTTCTGACCATATCCTAGAACCTTTTAAAGCAATCGATGTACCGTTTATGGTACAATGAAGACAAATGAAAGGAAAAGCCGATGAAAGACGCAGGAGAACGTACGATCAGGCTGCTGCAGCTGCTGAAAGAACATACGGACGAGGAACACATTCTGTCTATGCCGCAGATCATTGCCCTGCTTGACGAGGCAGAGATCGAAGCGGACAGACGGTCTGTCTACCGTTCACTGGACGCTCTGCAGAGATGCGGTTATGACATCCGCTACGTACGCACGCCCTTACAGGGTTATTACCTCAGTCATGATCTCAGCGTTGCGGACGCTGTCATCACGGTCAATGCCGTGCGTGATTCCATATCCCTGGATGAGCAGACTTCCGCGCGTCTGAGTGGACTGATCCTGGATCAGCTCAGTTCATACCAGAAAGATAAGGTATACCTCACGCCGAAACGGGATAACAGGGCTCCCGACAGCGAACTGATGAACAGCCTGTCTGTCCTGCTGGATGCCATCCATCATCAGAATCCCGTTACATTCCGCTATTTTGACTATTCCGTGACAAAGCAGAAGCGTTACCGCAGGAACAGGCAGAAATATGAGGCCGTACCGTACGCGGTGGTCACGGACAGCGGCAGATATTACTGCGTCATGTATTCACAGACACACAGCAGCTTTGCCTCATACCGCATCGATAAAATGGAGGCTGTCACAGCCCTGGAGGAATCTGCCGACCATGTCCCCTTCGATGTCTATTCCTATATGCAGGCAAGCTTCCGGATGTACCGCGGGGAACCGCAGACCGTCGTATGCCGGTTTGACTTATCACTGTCCAGCATCGTATTTGACCAGTTCGGATACGATATCATGATCACTGCTGTTGACGAAACATCATTTACGGCAGCGATCCGCACAAGCGTATCACCGACCCTGATCTCATGGCTGCTGCAGTTCAGCGGCAAAGCCACGGTACTCAGACCGCAGTCCCTGATCACAGAATTATTGAACATCTCAAATGAGATACAGAAAACATACGGAGGATAACACACCATGAACGAAAAGATCGAACAGCTTCAGAACATCATTGACAGCAGCGAACGCATTGTATTCTTTACCGGAGCCGGTGTATCCACCGACAGCGGGATCCCTGACTTCCGTTCCCAGGACGGCCTGTACCATCAGGAATACAAATATCCGCCGGAAACGATCATCAGCCGCAGCTTCTTCGATGCGGACCCGGAAGAATTCTACCGTTTCTACAAAAACAGGATGCTGTTCCCGGACGCGCAGCCTAACCGTGTCCATACCTATATGGCAGAGCTGGAACAGCGCGGCAAGGATGTCAGTGTCGTCACCCAGAACATCGACGGCCTGCATACAAAAGCAGGATCCACGAAAGTCTATGAAGTCCATGGATCCGTACTGCGCAACTATTGCATGAGATGTCATAAATTCTACGGCATCGATGCCGTGATCAATGCGGACGGCATTCCAAGATGCGAGTGCGGCGGGATCATCAAGCCTGATGTCGTGCTCTATGAAGAGGCCCTGAACAACAGGGTAACGGACGGAGCGGTCCGGGCGATCATGAAGGCTGACGCACTGATCGTTCTTGGAACATCGCTGGTCGTTTATCCGGCTGCCGGATTCATCCGCTATTACCAGGGCGATCGTCTTGTCCTGATCAACCGTGACGCTACTCCTTACGACAATATGGCCGATCTGCATATCCAGGATACATTCGATCATATCTTCCCTTATCTGAAGTAAAGCAAAAGAGCTCACCGCTCTTTTGTTTTTTATACAAGATGTCTGATGACTGCTGTCAGGAACGGTTCCGCCATGGACAGCCAGTCAAATACAAAGCGGTTCTGATCGTTGTAACGCTCTCCGATATCGATCACTTCCGTTGCACGCCGCAGTCTCTTCAAAGGTACTGCCAGCCTGGATGATACAGGTCCCGGCAGTTTTTCATTGAGTTCAAGCAGTGTCAGAAAGACGGTGTCCGCATAGACATGCACCAGGATCTCCGTCCTCAGGCTGCTTCCTTTGATCTTGATATCACGTCTGTACCGTTCCCTGAACTGTTCCCGCACTTCCTGTTCGATATTGTTCAGTGCCCTTGCGGAAGAGCGCAGATAGTGTTTCAGTTCGTCATCGGTATCCAGATGCACTGCCTGATTATGCAGGCTGATCCTTGGATGATATGGTTTACGTTCATTTTTCATAGTTTTATTATACCCGAAGAAGTCAAAAGAAAAAGACAGCCCCAATGCCTGTCTTGCCTGATTGTCATGCCTCTTCGAGTTTTCTGATCTCTTTTACAAACTCTTCTTTGCATTCGTCATAACTTTTGCCAAGCGCGACAGAGAATTCGTTGAACAGATAGCGTTCTGCTTTCTGCATGTACTCTCCGTCGATCGACGCAAGTTTTTTGTGGTTGTCCCTGCGTTCCTTGTTTCTGTAGTAGGACGTCTTGATGATCCTTACCAGATCCTCCAGACTATCGCTCTTGAGCAGAGCTACGTACTGGCTTTTCATGTTGGCAGGCTTGTTTTCAAGCATCTCTACATCCGGAACACTGCGGATCAGTGAGTAGATCTCATCGCTTGTTGAAAGATTCCGAAGATGACCGCCGCGGTTAGATACAGGTACCTGCATTCTGCGTCCTCCGCCTACCATGTTGTATGGCTCAAGGACATAGCACTGTTCCCCGGTCATTTCACTTGTTGTTGTGTCAACAATGCGGCAGACATCACGTCTGTAGACAACAATATCATTGATCTGAAACATGTGCCATCACCTCCATGTCCACTTAAATTTTAGCATAAAAGTGACGGATTTCGTACCCCCAAACGCATAACGTACCCTTTTTTAAATGATCTGCAGTATGAAAAATTTCAGATATTCTGTTTCAGGAATGCCCATCATGACAGGATGGTCAAATCCGGCATGACGTTCTTCAATGAGGCGCAGGCTGACACCTGCCTGAAGGGCTGCTTCCGACAGCATTTTCCGGAATGAATCCGTCGGCATGAAATGCGAACAGGAAGCTGTTGCAAGGTATCCGCCCCTTGGCAGGATGCGCATGGCCATCGTATTCATTCTCAGATATCCCTGGTACGCGTTGTCATAGGTCTTCCTGCTTTTGGTGAATGCAGGCGGGTCGAGAATGATCATGTCATAGTGTTCATGTACATCCAGGGCATTCTTCAGGAAATCGAATACATCAGCCTGGACAAAGTCCATCACGTTAGACAGGCCGTTGCGCTCAGCATTCTCTTTTGCGCTTGCGATGGCTGTATCGGAAATATCCACCGCCCTGACAGACGCCGCTCCGGCGGCTGCCGCATTGAGCGCAAACGTCCCGATATGCATGCAGCAGTCCAGGACAGTCCTTCCCTTTGCGAGTGTACGGATCACCCTGCGGTTGTATTTCTGGTCCAGGAAGAAACCTGTTTTCTGTCCGTTCTCGACATCGACGAGATACCTGATGCCATTCTCCGTAATCTCAAGGACCGGTTCAGCCGGTTGGCCGTACCAGCCTTTATACTGTTCCAGGCCTTCACGCTTCCTCAGCGCGCCTTCATTGCGCTCATAGATACCGTCGATCCTGACACCGTAGGAAGCCAGTTCCTTTTTCAGTGCCTGATAGATCACATCTTTCCGCTGATCCATTCCGTATGAGAGCACTTCGCTGACAAGAATGTTTTCATATCGGTCAACCGTCAGTCCGGGCAGTCCGTCCGCTTCCCCATGGATCAGCCTGCAGGCATTCCAGTCTGCTTCCATGACATCATGCCGGTAGCTGACAGCATACCGGACCCTGCGTTCAAAAAAGGCATCCGTGAATGTCTCATTCGCGTTCCGGGAAAGGATGCGCACTTTGATCTTAGATTCAGCGGAATAAAGACCGCTGCCCAGGTACTGTCCCTTTGAACCGAACACATCAACGATCGAACCGTTTTCGATCTGCTCAGACTGCTCCGTGATCTCATCCTCATAGATCCACGGATGACCGGTCTGAACTGTTTTTTCCTGTTTCTTTGTGATCCTGATATACGGAAAACTGCGTTTCATAATTTCACCCTCAATGGCGCTATTCTAACATCCGGAAAGGCGAAAAGAAAGTGCAGGCATGCCTGCACCTTCCTTATCTGGATCCTTTGTCGTAAGGAATTCCCTCTGCCTTAGGCGCAGCGGAGTTCCTCGATGTAAATGCCAGTACGATCAGTGAGATGATGTACGGGAACATGTTGTAGACGGTACTCGGAATGTTGAGCGCAGCCAGGAAAGGGAAGCCTGTATACACGTTTGACAGTGCTCTGAAGAATCCGAAGAGCAGAGCTGCCAGTGCGATACGCTTCGGTTTCCATTGACCGAAGATCATGACTGCCAGGGCCAGGAAGCCGAATCCGGCAACACCGACCTCGAATTTCCATTCTGAGACGCCTGCAGTGATATAGACGATTCCGCCCAGTCCGCCCAGAAGACCTGAGATCAGGACGCCTGCCCAGCGCATCTTGTATACGTTGATGCCTACCGAGTCGGCTGCCTGCGGATTTTCACCGCACGCCATCAGACGGAGACCGAATCTTGTGTAATAAAGCACGATGTTGGAAATGATCAGTGCGCATACCGCGATCAGGATGAACCAGTTGAATTCAAAGTTTCCGAGCCTGACCGTAAATGCGGCACGGGCGCCTGTATAAGTAATGGCTGAGGAGATGTTGTCGGGATTTTCCGCAACGTTGATCGCCTTGACGATGACGGTAGCGGCAGCTGTGGACATGATGTTCATAGCTGTTCCGATCAGTGTCTGGTCAGCTTTGAAATGGATCGCCGCAACACCGAGCAGTGCTGAATACAGCATGCCCATGAGGATCGCGCACAGTGATACAACAAAGATCATGACGACTGCAGGTACGGAGCTGGGCACATATTTCATAGCGAGTGCTCCGCCCAGGGCACCGAGTACCATGATGCCTTCAAGACCGAGATTGATGACGCCGGAATGTTCCGAGAAGCATCCGCCGAGCGCTACCAGCAGGAGTACGGAGGCGAAGATCAAAGTGTACTGGATCAGTAATGTCATTGTGCTTTGCCTCCTTTCTTTTCCGTATCATTTGCGTTGCTCGTCACCTTAGCGGGACGTCTGCTGTTCATGACTGTCTTGAAGAACAGGACGAAGCCGCACAGATAGATGATCAGCGCGATGATCAGATCGGAGATCTGGGACGGATAGATGGCTTTATCCAGATATGCGCCGCCGCTGGTGATGTGCTGGATAAAGTAGGATGCGAAGATGGTTCCGATCGGGCTCAGACCGCCGAGGAACGTTGCCGCAATGCCGTTGAAGCCCATTCCCGGAACGGATGACTGTGTGACCGACCATTCTTCAAATCCTGTCAGATAGAGGAATGCCGCGCCGGTCCCTGCCAGGGCACCGCCGATCATGAGCGTAATGATGATGTTGCGCTTTTCACGCATGCCGGCATATCTGGAAGCTTCCTTGTTGTAGCCGGTCGCTTTCAGTTCATATCCGAAGGCAGTCTTGTTCAGAACCACCCACAATACGATCGCTGTCAGGATGGAAAGCGGGATCGCGATGGTGACATACTGGTTCTTTGAGAAGAGACTGCTCAGTCCCATGCTCGGCAGGAGCGCCGCTTTATTGACCGCAGCGACCTTCTGTGTGTACGGGCTTGCCAGTTCCTTGACGGGAGCCAGTGACATGTTGACCAGATACAGACCGATCCAGTTCAGCATGATGCCGGAAATAACTTCGTTGACGTTCAGGTAGGCTTTCAGCGCTCCGACGATCATTCCCCACAGGGCACCGATCACGATACTGAAGAGCAGACAAGCGATCCACGGAAGCTTGAGTGAAAGCGCTCCATAGAGGCAGGCACCTGCACCGACGACATACTGGCCGGCTGCGCCGATGTTGAACAGACCTGCCTTATAGCAGAAGCAGATCGACAGTGCGCACATCAGCAGCGGAGCCATTTTGACCAGCGTATTGCCGAGATACTTCATCTGGGCAGGTCTGGTCGGATAGTTCATATAGTTTTTCAGAAGTGTTACGATCCCCGCGGAAGCGCCCTTCGCGTTGATCAGAAGCAGGATGATGTATCCAAGCAGGAGTCCGAACACCACGCAGATGATCGATGACAGGAATGTCTGGACACCCGGGCGCCTGAAGAAGCTGTCTTTTCCGTTCATTTACGCGCCCTCCTTAACCGTATTGCGTTTTGCACCGGCCATGTAAAGGCCGAGCTCTTCAACTGTGATCTGTTTCGGATCAAGGTCACCGACGATCTCTCCTTCATACATAACGAGGATCCTGTCAGCAACGTTCATGACTTCTTCCAGTTCCAGCGAGATCAGCAGGACTGCTTTTCCGCTGTCACGTTCACGGATCAGATTTCTGTGAACGGTCTCGATCGCACCGACATCCAGGCCTCTGGTCGGCTGTACCGCCAGCAGCAGTTCGTGTTTCTTGTCGATCTCACGGGCGATGATCGCTTTCTGCTGGTTGCCGCCCGACATAGCGCGCGTCGTTGTGATCGCACCCTGTCCAGAACGGACGTCGTTCTCTTCGATCAGTCGTTCCGCATAGTTTCTGATCGCCTTCTGGTCCAGGAAGCCGTTCTTCGTGAATTCAGGCTGCCAGTATCTCTGCAGAACGATGTTGTATTCCAGGGAATAGTCCAGGACCAGACCGTGCTTGTGCCTGTCTTCCGGAATATGGCTCATATCTGCCGCGCGTTCACGGATCGTGGCACGGGTGATATCCTTGCCCAGCATCGTGATCGTACCGCTGACGAGCGGTTCCAGACCGGAAAGTCCGTATACGAACTCTGTCTGGCCGTTACCGTCGATACCCGCGATACATACGATCTCGCCGGATCTGACCTGCAGGGAAACGTTCTTGACCGCGTTATTGTTGTGCACCTTGGAAGCGACCGTCATATTCCTGATATCCAGGACGACTTCACCCGGATGTGCGGGTCCCTTTTCAACGACAAGCTGTACATCTCTGCCGACCATCATGCGTGACAGTTCTTCCTGCGTCGTATCCTTGATATCGACCGTACCGATGTACTTGCCGCGCCTCAATACCGTGCACCTGTCGGCAACTTCCATGATCTCGTTCAGCTTATGGGAAATGAACAGGATGGATTTGCCTTCCTTTGCCAGGTTCTTCATGATCTGCATCAGTTCGGCGATCTCCTGAGGTGTCAGGACAGCTGTCGGTTCATCAAAGATCAGGATCTCGTTGTCGCGGTAAAGCATCTTCAGGATCTCGGTCCTCTGCTGCATGCCGACCGTGATATCCTGGATCAGCGCGTCGGGGTCAACCATCAGTCCGTACTTCTCGGAAAGTGCCATGACCTTCTTTCTCGCTTCGTCCTTCTGCAGGATACCGTTCTTCGTTGTTTCCACACCGAGAATGATGTTTTCCAGGACCGTGAAGCACTGTACGAGCTTGAAGTGCTGATGTACCATTCCGATGCCAAGGTCATTGGCATCATTCGGGTTTTTAATCGATACGACCTTTCCGTCTTTCTTGATAATACCTTCTTCCGCCTGATACAGGCCGAACAGTACCGACATCAAAGTTGACTTGCCGGCACCGTTTTCGCCCAGGAGCGCATGGATCTCCCCCCGTTTCAGCTGAAGGGTTATATTATCGTTTGCGATAATTCCGGGAAAGCGTTTCGTGATATTGAGCATCTCGATAGCATATGGCGTATCCATAAATTATCGTCCTCCCTCCATGATATTCTCATTAAATTATATTAAAAAAGACCGGCCGTTGAAAGATTGACCGGTCTATTTCACGAAATTTTCAGTGCGCGGTTACTTGATGTTGCCCTGGTAGTCAACATTCGCATTTGTTGTTTCAGGTTCAGCTGCTGTATCGTTGGAAACAGTAATTGCTCCGGAGAATACATCAGCGACCAGCTTGTTGTAATCAGCCTCTGTGAATCCATCAGCCCACTGTGTGCTGGAAGGCAGACCGACATAGTTCACAGCCGGATCTGTACCGGAAACCAGTCCCAGATTCTGGATCTGTCCGCTGTATGTTGCCCAGCTGCCGTCTTTGATAGCAGAAAGAACGGAATTAACTGTAGCTGCCAGACCTTTCATAGCGGATGTAACTGTCATGCCGTCTTCTTCAGCATAAGCCTTGATAACGCCAGCCTGGTCAACGTCAACGCCGATAACCTTAGCGCCGACCTTCTTAGCTGCGTCAACTGCGGATGTGTAGATACCGCCGCCGCAAGCGAAGACTACTTCTGTGCCTGCGCCATACCATGTGTCCATAGCTGCTGTGATGTCAGCGTCGCCATAGAACTGGTTGCCGTAAGCGTATTTGATATCAACTGTCTTGCCCAGTTCAGCTGCTGCATCGTCAGCGCCCTGAACGAAGCCGTAACCATAACGGATAACTGCAGGAACAGCCATGCCGCCGAGGAATCCGAGTTTTTCATATCCGAGTTTGACTGCTGCCTGGCCAGCGAAATAACCGGCGATCTCTTCCTGGTAAACTGCGGAGAAGAGGTTTTCGGGCATCTCTGTCAGACCATAGCTGTTCAGGTCAAATTCAGATACGTCAAGCGCAACATATTTGACATCGGGATACATGTCAACTGTACCGGCAATTGCCTCAGCAAATGCAAAGCCGGGCATAACGAGTACGTTGTATCCGTCAGCGACTGCCTTATCGATCATAGCTTCACGTTCAGCTGTGCTGTCTCCGGCAGGCTTGTAGTATGTGAAGGCCAGGCCGTTGCTGTCGCAGTAAGCCTTAGCTGCTTCATATGTTGTCTGGTTGAAAGACTGGTCGGTAATGTCACCATAGTCAGTGATCATCGCTACTTTGATTTCTGCTGATGTTTCTTCAGCGGGTGCAGCTTCTGCTGTTTCTTTCGGCGTATTGCCTGCATCAGGTGCAGGTGTTGATCCGCCGCCGGAAGAGCAGGCTGCCATACTGACTGCTGTAAGACCAGCCAGTAACAGTGAAACGAACTTCTTCATTTCTTTCCTCCTCGCACTGTCAGTGCCTATAAAAATATTTTAATTCCTGAAAACTTTGTTTGCAATACCAGACGGATTTGTATACCAATCAGGTGCGTCAATCAGGGGTTTTACACACTATAAAACTTGATATAATAAGAAGGCTTTGGAGGATCTCTATGGTATTCAGCAGCCTCACATTCCTGTACGCATATCTGCCGGCCGTTCTGCTGGCTTATTTCTGCGTGCCGATGAAATGGCGCAACCTGGTACTGCTGATCGTATCATTGTTCTTCTATGGATGGGGCGAGCCGGTATATGTTCTGGTCATGATATCGTCCATCGTGATCAACTGGCTCTTCGGGAAGCAGATCGCCCGCTACAGGGATTCAGACCGCAAGCGATCATTCCTGTGGCTGAAGCTCTGCATCGCGTTCAACCTGCTGCTTTTGGGTTTCTTCAAATACGCCGACTTTGTGATCCGCAACCTGAACCTGCTCGGCCTGAACCTGAGTACGCTCAATATCGCACTGCCGATCGGCATCAGCTTTTATACATTCCAGACGATGTCCTATCCGATCGACCTGTACAGAAAACAGACGGATCCCCAGAAGAGCCTGGTGAGCTTCGGCGCCTATGTCACGATGTTCCCCCAGCTGATCGCCGGACCGATCGTCCGCTATACCGACATCGACAAGCAGCTGGACAGCCGTACCATCAGCACGGCAAAGTTCGCCAAGGGTATCCGCAGATTCCTCTGCGGACTGGCGAAAAAAGTACTGCTTGCCAACAATATCGGCCAGGTCTACGAAGAGATCGCCGTGCTTGCGGACAGCCAGCAGTCAGTATTGACCGCATGGCTCGGCATCATCGCGTTTGCGTTCCAGATCTATTATGACTTCAGCGGATATTCCGACATGGCGATCGGACTCGGACACATGCTCGGGTTCGACTTCCCGGAAAACTTCGACCATCCTTACACCTCCTCATCAGTCACGGAGTTCTGGCGCAGATGGCATATGACCCTCTCCTTCTGGTTCCGTGATTACGTATATATTCCCCTTGGCGGCAACCGCCGCGGTCTGTCCCGTCAGATCCTCAATATCCTGATCGTATGGTTCCTGACCGGTATGTGGCACGGGGCATCCTGGAACTTCATTCTCTGGGGTCTGTTCTACGGGATCATCCTGATCATCGAGAAAATGTTCCTGCTTGAGCATCTGCAGAAAGCACCCGGCTGGCTCAGCAGGCTGTATACATGTTTCGTATTCCTGCTTGCCTGGGTACTGTTCGCGTTCACCGATTTCCGTGAACTGATCCGGTACTTCGGCATGATGTTCGGCGCTTCCGGCAGATTCGCTGACGGCCTGACTGTTTACTATCTCAGGAACAACGCTGTGCTGCTGATCAGCTGCCTGATCGGTTCGACTTATCTTCCGAAGAACATCTTTGCGAAGGTGCACGCGACAAAGCTGCGCCGTCTCGAACCGCTGCTGATCCTGTTCGTTCTGTTTATCTGTACGGGTTTCATGGTGGACGCCACCTACAATCCGTTCCTGTATTTCCGTTTCTGAAAGGACACTATGAAAGAAAAGACACTGCAGAAGATCTGTATCGCTGTATTCTCCGCGTATATCGGAGTCCTTTCGTGTGCTTCCGTGCTTTCGGAAAAGAAAACGTTCTCCGAAAATGAGAACAGATCCCTCGCCCCTGCCCCAAAGCTCACGATGAGCGCGCTGGTCAACGGGGAATATGACGAACAGTTTGAGACATGGTTCTCGGATCATTTCATCTTCCGTGATTTCTGGATCGAGTCAAAGGCCGCTTCCAGAAAAGCAGCCGGTTCGATCGAAAACAATGATGTCTATTTCGGAAAACAGGGAAAGCTGATCCGCAGGTTCGCTTCCTATCCGCAGAAGACACTGTCGCAGAATATCAATGCGGTCAACAAGTTCGCTCAGGACAATGACATTAAAGCAAATGTCCTGCTGGTGCCGACTGCCGCAGACATGGATAAGGACAGCAGACCGGGCGGTGCCTGGGACATTGACCAGACTGCCCTGCTGGATGAGATCGGACAGCAGATGGCGTTGCAGAACTTCATCCGGATCGATGAAGAACTCAGTCAGGCTGACGATGTCTATTTCAGGACGGATCACCACTGGAATCATAACGGCGCGCTGATCGGCTACCGGGCGATCGCGGAAAACGTCCTGCATAAGGAGCCTGAAACATTCACCTTTGAACAGGTATCGGATTCCTTTAAGGGCACCATGTATTCCCGTTCCGGCGCATTCTGGACAGAAGCAGACGATCTTTACCGGATCGTCCCCTCAGAAGAGTATGATGTCCGGGTCGTTTATGACCAGTCTGAAGAGACCGACAGCATTTACAGTGAGAAGCGTCTTTCCGAAAAAGACCAGTACACATACTACGTTGATGGAAACCACGCCTATACAGAGATCAGCGCTGACAACGGTAAAGGCAATACCGCGCTGATCATCAAAGACTCCTATTCCCATATCCTGGTCCCGTTCCTGGTACAGGAATATGAGCATATCATCCTCATCGACCTCCGTTACTGGCATGCGCCGGTATCCGGACTGATCGATGAAAACACAGACCTGTATGTCATATACAGCCTGGACAATTTTGCGCAGGATCCTAGTCCTGTACTGCTGAGGTAACGTACATGAAAGCGGAATGCATCAAAATGGGGATCAACGGCGAGGGTATCGCCTATATCGATAAAACGCCTGTTTTCATCCCGGGACTGCTTCCCGGTGAGACGGCTGAAATAGAGATCACGGAAGATAACAGATCATTTAAACGCGGCAAGGCCGTACGGATCATCAGACGGTCACCTCACCGCAGGAAGCCTGCCTCCGAGGAGGAATACCTTTCGGGCGGGGCAGAGCTGGCCATTCTGGACTATGAACAGCAGCTTTACTGGAAGACTGCCCTCCTGGAGGAAGCGCTCTGGAAATACGGGCATGTCAACAGGAAGCTCGTCAGAGCCATGCATGCGTCCCCTTCCCCGACAGCCTACCGCAATGAATGCAAGCTGCCGGTGGGACTGAAGGACGGAAAGCTCGTCATGGGCCTGTATAAGACAGGTTCCAATCATTTCATCCCGGTCACTCACTTCAGCACGCACACAAAAGAACTTGAGGAGATCAGGCTGCAGGTCCTTGAGATCCTGCAGAGATCGAAGCTCAAGCCGTTTGATATCAAGACCGGACACGGTCTGCGTTTTGTCGTCATCCGCTGCATTCAGGGACAGTGCCAGCTGACGCTTGTCACAGGCAAGGACCAGCTTTCACAGACACTGATCGATGAGCTTGCCGGGATCGCACAGATGCGCACGGTCGCCCAGAGCATCAATGACCGCAGGAAGACGACCGGCATCTTCGGTTCCACGAAGATCCTGGCAGGAGACGAGACCATCCGCATTGAACTGCACGGGCTGAAGCTTCAGCTGTCCGTGGAGTCCTTCTTCCAGATGAATACGGAACAGGCTGAACAGCTGTATGGCATGGTCATTCAGAAGCTCGATCCATGTGATCATCTGTTTGAAGGATACTGCGGCATCGGTACGATGAGCCTGATGGCAAAAGACAAGGCACGCAAGGTAACGGGTGCCGAGTTCTCGGAACAGGCTGTCATCAATGCAAAGGCAAACGCTGAAATGAACCGCGTCCCGAATGTGACATTTGTCTGCGCGGACAGCGCGGAGGCCTTCCGGAATGCCGGTAAAGCCAGAGCAGTCGACTGCGTACTGGTCGACCCGCCGAGAAGCGGCATGGACGACAACATGATCTCCGCTCTGCTTGGTTCAAAGGTAAAACGCATTGTTTATGTTTCCTGCAATCCCGCGACACTCGGGAAGAACCTGAAGGAGCTGAAAAAGGCATATGATATCCGTACGGTCATCCCGTATGACATGTTCCCGGATACGCCTCTGGTAGAAGCGGTGTGCGTACTTGAAAGGACCGGCGGCAGATAATGCGTTATACAGCAAAACCGGGCAGGCTTGAGCTGTTCATGGATGCGTCCATGGAAGGAAAAACGGTCTCCGACTTTCTGGACATGTATCTGGTATCTGCCGGAAACAGGCATCTGATGAAAACAGAGGGAACGCTCCTGCTCAACCATGTACCTGTTAAAGATGAAAGTACAGTGCTTCACGCAAAGGATACGGTCACGATCCTGGTCAAAGACGAAGCACCGGGATTTATTCCTGCTGAAGAAGCATGTGAAGTCATCTATGAAGATGATCTTGTATATGTCGTGCATAAAGACACAGGCATCATCGTTCATGATACGGACAGGAATGATACGCTGGCGTCCATGGCGGCACAATGGCAGGTCAGCCATGGCCTGCATGTACCGGTACGCTACATACACAGACTGGACAAAGACACATCAGGTCTTGTCCTGTTTGTCAAAGTCCCCTTCTTTCAGGCATGGTTTGACGACCAGCTGCAGAAAAAGAAGATCAGGCGTCACTATATGGCCGTCTGCACAGGCAAAGCGAAAAAAGGCCAGAAGTTCACCTTTGACCAGCCGATCGGCAGGGACCGTCATGTCAGCGGGAAATACCGTGTTTCCGATACGGGAAAGCCTGCCCTTACAAAGGCGGAATGCCTGGACGTGAAAAACGGATTCCTCCTGATGAGATGCGAGCTGGAGACGGGAAGGACGCATCAGATCCGCGTCCATCTCAGCAGTTCACGCCATCCGATCGTCAATGATCCGCTGTACGGCGTGCCTTCTGCTTCCTTCAGTCATATGTGCCTCTGGGCAGACAGGATCGAGTTCCGGAATCCTGTCACCGGAGAACTCTGCAGCGTCAGCGACAGGGAAAATCCGGACTTTGCATTTTTCAGAAAATCTTAATGATCAGGGACCGAATTTCACCGGTTCCTGATTTTTATTCTGCATGTTTCCTGTATAATGCATGTATCAATACATGAGGTGAATTACATGAATATCGTTTTTGCTGTAATCGGCCTGCTTGCCGGATGCGCATACTGCTACGCCTGCCATCTGCTGGCTGTGTATAGAGAACCGGATGAAGTATCCGGACCGATGAATATGATCCATTCCGCATGGGCAACGATACCGGACCTGAACATCGGGATCTCGATCCTGCTCGCGCTTGCGGCTTCGATCGGCTATGCGATCGGTCTGGTTTCCATGGCCAACATGATCTCCGAAGCCAGTCCTTCCTTTGCGGTACTGCTGAAAGGCTGCGCGTCGGTCTCGTCCGTAGGACTCTTCCTGTGCCACTCGGTATGGTGCGTCATGATCATCCTGTATCAGAAGCTGGAAGACAAATCCAATATGGACAGTATCCTGTATGAACTGATCGAATCATTCAGGATCCCTGTTTCCGCCATTGCGGTGATCTCGCTGCTCTGTACGTCGGTCGTAGCTGCGTGCAACATCGTATTCGGTTATATCAATGTCCCGATCATCTTCGCATTGGGAAATCCGCTGATCACGATGGCGGTCGGATACGGTCTCTGCAAATTCAGGCCTGATAAATTCAGGGAGCTTCCTATGATCTACATGCCGGGACTCGGCATTGCGCTGCTTGGCCTGGAAGCACTGCTGGCAAATATCCTGTAAAGAAAAGAACGGCGCCGACCGTTCTTTTTGCATGCTCAGATCAGGAAGAAATGTTCCCGTCCTTCACAGAGGAAATCCACATGATCATTGACGAGCACTACGGATTCTTCGGTAAAGATATACGTATCCCTTCCGTACATTTCCAGATACTCGATGATGCTCAGTTCCAGTGCATAGCTGGTATGTTCATGAACGATCAGTTCCCCGGCAGGATAGATCGGGTTCTGATCTGTCCACAATCCGATGATCGGACCGCAGGAATGTCCGAACAGCCCCAGAGGATGTGTATAGAGGACCGGACGCAGTCCTTCCGCTTTGCCCTGGGCGATCGAATCCAGGAATACCTCATTGCCGGTCTTTCCGACCTTCATCTGTTCACGGACGATATCCTGGAAACGGTTGTTTCTCTTCAATGCGTTGCGTAACTCTTCAGGAGCTTCGGTCTCCCCGTCCTTCCTCACATAGCAAAGACGCTGTGTATCCGTGCGCATATTCATATATTCGATGCCGAAATCACAGTGCAGCAGGTCGCCTTTCTGAATGACCGTTTCTTCTCCATGCATACCCGTTCCGTTCTGCAGGTCGATATCCGGGTTGAACCATGTTGTGATGCCCAGCTCATTTACCCTGCGGATCATGAAATCCATGACATCACGGCATGTTGTCACGCCGGGATGGATGACCTTGGGTGAGAATGCGTCGGAAATGATCTGCAGCGCCAGATCCATGACTTCCGGATAGTACTTCAGTTCGGTCTCTGTCCTTGTTTCCATGAGACGGATACCTGCCTGGTCATTGGAGGTAAAGCGGGAGGTCAGATCCCCGGGCAGTTCCTTCATGAACACCCTGTACAGACCGGCAGAAAGTCCGTCCGTATATGCGTAGCTGTCGGAAATATTCAGGGTGATCTTTGCAGGATCAAGCTCGTGCAGCACACGTGCCAGTGCCTGCATCTGCGTTTCCTTTGTCCTGTCAAAGTCATGTCTGTAATAGCGGTCCAGGAACTGATCCGGGAAGCTGACGCTGATCCTGTCCAGAACATCATCCTTCATGGAAAAGATCAGGATCGTCATTCTTCTTGCATGGGGATACATGGATGGAACGATATGCGGGAACATCGGGTCTTCGTTGTACTCCCTGGATGCGATGACCCAGCATTCCGTGCCGGTCTCACGCATGATCTCAGGAAGAACGGTCTCCAGACGTTCCTTCAGGATCTGATCCTGTATCCTGTGCTGTTCAATGATATCGTACATAATCAAAACCTCTTCTTCTGAAGTATACGTCAGTGCCTGCATAAAATAAACATTGAAAAAGCTCCCTGGCAGGAGCTCTTTCGATTTCGGGGGGGATGTATTTCTACTGGCAAATCAGAAAGGGGGGTTCATTTTTTGCCGTTCTGTATCTATGCTTTATTTATACCCTTCCGCAGCCGCAGAATTATGAGTATATTATGTGATTTTATGTGATTATATAAACCGCGATACAGACAGCCTGAACGATCAGGATCGCCGGGATCCCCAGGGTAAATTTCGGGTGCTTTGTTTTATGCCGGAAATGCTTCATGCCCAGCAGTGCCCCTACACTCCCGCCAAGCAGGGCGCTGATGATCAGTGTCTTTTCCGGGATCCTCCACATATCTTTCCTTGCGTACTGTTTGTCCAGCCAGAACATCAGGTACGCCAGCAGATTCCAGAACACGACCCACAGGGCAAACAGGATCATCATCGGATCGTCAGTCATTGTCAGACCTCTCTTCGAATGCTTCGATCTTCGGCAGGTTCAGATGGTATCTTGCCGAAGCAAAGCGGATCAGGATGATGACTGCGGCAGCCGCAACGGCTGCTGTTTTCTGGGATACGCGGTCCAGCAGCAGGATCTCCGTAATGCCCCCTGCCATGGACGCCACGGCATAAATATGTCTGGAAAAAATATACGGCAGTTCATTGACGACGATGTCGCGGATCAGTCCGCCGCCGACGCCTGATACGACGCCGGAGAATACGCAGAGGTATCCGTTTTCCGGGAACATCTCCCAGGCGATGAGCACGCCCGCTGCCGTGAACACAGCCAGTCCGGCCGTATCCATGATGAACAGCTGCGTTTTGTGCTTGCCGGAATCAAATGCCGTATGATGGTCGGTATTGTTTTTGGCGACGATAAAAATGACTGCGGATGTTACCGCTGCCGCCATGACGTATTTCGAATCGGTAAAGGCTGAGGGCGGTACATTGCCAAGCAGCAGGTCCCTGATGACGCCCCCGCCTGTAGCAGTGAGGATGCCGAGCATGATGACTCCCAGGAGATCTGTCTTATGCCGCAATGCCGTCAAAGCGCCTGACACCGCAAACGCAGCCGTACCGATCATTTCAAGCAGGATCAGCAATTCTTCCATATCCACTCCGTTTCTTACCCTAGTATTATTCCACATTCAGCCGTTTCTTCCAGTAAAATCAGAGGAAAATATTTTCATTTTCATTAAAGCGCTTACAGCCGTTTTTCCCCTTTTTCCCTTCAATTTCCGCTTTACATACAGGTGCATACCCTGTATGATAGCGGTCAAAAGGGGGCAAAATTATATGAAGCTCATTTACAACGTCAATGACAGACCAGCACCCAGTCAGCTTGTTGTTTTTGCTTTTCAGCAGGTCCTGGCTATCATGGCCGCTACGATTGCTGTTCCGATGATCATCGGTCACGGAATGAGCACAGCTGCTGCGATCTTCGGTGCAGGCATGGGCACTTTCATCTACGTATTCTTTACTAACCGTAAAAGCCCTGTATTCCTGGGCTCTTCTTTTGCATTCATCGGATCAATGAATGCAGCCTTTGCCGGAGCAGTCAGTGCTCAGGCAGGCTATGTCGGACTGCTCTTCGGCGCAGCTTGTGCAGGTCTGGTATATGTGATCCTGTCCTTTGTGATCAAGAGCGTCGGTGTTGACTGGGTCAACAAACTGATGCCGCCGGTCGTCATCGGCCCGACAGTCGCAATCATCGGTCTGTCGCTTGCCGGAAACGCAGTCGGCGACCTGCAGACATCCAGCGCTACAGGCGAAGCTACACAGTGGGCTGTCCTGTGCGGACTGATCGCTCTGTTTGCAACGATGATCGCAAGCACATACGGTAAGAAAAATGCCAAGCTGATCCCGTTCATCATCGGTATCCTGGCAGGTTATGTCGCTGCTGCTGTCCTGACCCTGATCGGTCAGTCCACAGGCAACACTGCAATGATCATCACAAACTTCGAGTCACTGAAGAACATCCACGGACTCTTCGCACTGCCTGACTTCACCTTCCTCAAAGCATTCGGTGCTATGGGAGAAGTTGACGGCGCATATCTCGGAACGATCGCTGTCGCGTATATTCCCGTCGCGTTCGTTGTCTTCGCTGAACATATCGCAGACCACAAGAACATTTCTTCCATCATCGAACACGATCTTCTGGAAGATCCGGGCCTGAGCCGTACACTGCTTGGTGACGGTGTCGGTTCCATCGTCGGCGCGTTCTTCGGCGGATGCCCGAACACAACATACGGTGAATCTGTTGCCTGCGTTGCCATCACAAGAAACGCATCTGTTACAACGATCATGACAGCTGCAGCAGAATGTCTGCTGATCTCCTTCATCTCACCGTTCATCGCATTCCTTTCCAGCATCCCCGCATGCGTCATGGGCGGCGTATGTATGGCTCTGTACGGATTCATTTCCGTATCCGGTCTGAAGATGCTGCAGAAGGTCGATCTGGAAAAGAACAAGAACCTGTTCGTTGTTTCCACGATCCTGATCTCCGGTATCGGCGGACTGTCACTGTCCTTCGGCAAGGTCACGATCACATCGATCGCATGCGCTCTGATCCTGGGCATCATCGTCAACAACATGCTGGCGAACGATCCGGACCTGAAGTAAAAACAGATCAATTTAAACTCCGATACAGCCGCACTCACGGCTGTATTTTTTTGTCACTTCCGATATACTTAAGGTAGCAATTCATAAGACATAGGAGGATAAAAGATCATTATGAGTTTTCCTGAGAATTTTTTATGGGGCGGCGCTGTAGCTGCTAACCAGTGGGAAGGCGGCTGGAATCTGGGCGGACGCGGACCTGCTATGACAGACGTCACGACCGGCGGAACAGTCAACACACCGAGACTGATCACTTACATCGATAAAGACGGAAATCACGGCACTCTGACAAGAGGTCAGGCACTTCCGGAAGGCGCACGCTACGCTGTGCTGGATGAGTATCATTATCCCAACCATGACGCGGTAGACGGCTATCATCATTACAAGGAAGACATTGCCCTCTTCGGCGAAATGGGATTCAAACAGTTCCGTATGTCCATTTCCTGGTCCAGACTGTTCCCGACAGGTCTTGAAAAAGAACCTCTGAAGGAAGGCGTTGAATTCTACCGTGACATGTTCAAGGAAATGCACAAGAACGGGATCGAACCGCTCGTTACGATCTGGCATTTCGATACGCCGCTGTATCTGGAAGAACACTGCGGCGGCTGGCTGAACCGTGAGACGATCGAACACTTCGTCAGGTTCGCAACGACCTGCTTCACAGAGTTCAAGGGCCTTGTCCACAACTGGCTGACATTCAATGAGATCAACAATACGATCCAGTTCCTCGGCGTCCGTTCAAACGCTACAGAGAAGGATTACCAGAACGCATACCAGCATCTGCATTATCAGTTCGTTGCCAGTGCCAAGGCAGTCCAGATCGGACATGCGATCGACCCTGCAAACAGGATCGGCTGCATGATCTGCGGCATTACCTGGTATCCCGCAACATGCGATCCGAAGGATATCCTCGCCAACAGATACGCATGGGAAAAGAACATCTTCTACTGCAGTGACGTACAGTGCCTCGGCCAGTACGGAACATACGCAAAGCGTCTGTGGAAGGAACACAATGTCGTTCTTGACTGCACAGAAGAAGACCTCGCCGATCTCAGAAGAGGTACGGTCGACATGTACACATTCTCCTACTACATGTCCAACCTCGTTACGACACATACCGTCAAGGATATGGTCGGCGGCAACTTCTCTCTCGGCGCAAGAAATGAATACCTGAAGTACTCCGACTGGGGCTGGGCTACCGACGCTGACGGTCTGCAGTATTATCTGGAAATGATCTATGACAGATACCAGCTGCCGATCATGGTCGTTGAAAACGGTCTTGGCGCATATGACACAGTCGAAGCAGACGGTTCCATCCACGATCCGTTCCGTATCGATTACTACCGCCTGCACATTGAGGCAATGGACAAGGCGATCGAAAACGGTGTTGACCTGATCGGATATACCACATGGGGATGCATCGACGTCGTCTCTGCCGGTCCCGGTGAAATGAGAAAACGTTACGGCTTCATCTATGTTGATATGGATGATGAAGGAAAAGGATCCATGGCAAGAAGCCGCAAGGATTCCTTCTACTGGTACAAAAAGGTCATCGCTTCCAACGGAAAAGATCTCGACTGATCAGACTGAAAAGGTCTCTGCCTGTGCAGAGATCTTTTTTTGTGAAGTATCGGAAAAGAGCCGCAGCTCCGGGATCTCTCCCCTGCCGCGGCTCTTCATCTTGTTGGTTATTCTTCTTCAAACAGGCATGCGCCGTTGCTGGCGATGACATCCTTATACCACCAGAAGCTCTTCTTCGGATAGCGGTTGAATGTACCGTTGCCGTAGTCGTCGCAGTCTACATAGATGAAGCCATAGCGCTTGGTCATCTGCTTTGTGCTCTCGGATACCAGGTCAATGCATGCCCAGCTCGTGTAGCCCAGCAGTTCGACGCCGTCTTCATAGATCGCGTCATACATTGCGCGGAAGTGCTCATCATAGTAAGCGATATGTGCGTCGTCATTGACAGTGAAGGAACCCTTTCCGTCAGGTACGAGTTCTTCCTTTTCACCGATACCGTTCTCAACGATGAACAGCGGTTTTCTGTATCTGTCATACAGGTCTACCAGGGAAACACGCAGACCGATCGGGTCTGTCTGCCAGCCCCATTCGGAAGCTGTCAGATACGGGTTCTTGATCGCCGTAACGGTATTTCCTGCTGTTGTCTGCAGGCCTTCCGTATTCTTTGCGACACAGCTGGAGGAATAGTAGGAGAAGGAAATGAAGTCAACAGGATACTTCTTCATAACTTCCAGATCTTCCTCCGTCATGACCAGGTTCAGGCCGTGATTGCGGAATCTTGCGAGCAGGTATGCGGGATATTCGCCGAATACCTGTGTATCGGAATAGCAGTATGTGCTGCGCATTCTCTGCTGTGCTTCCAGGACATCTTCCGGTTTGCAGGTGAACGGATAGTATGTCAGCTTGGTGAGCATGCAGCCGACCTTTGCTTCGGGATCGGATTCATGGATGTACTTTGTCGCAAGCGCGCTTGCTACGAACTGATGATGCATGGACTGGAAGATGACCTCTTCCCACTTGTCATCATCGAATCTGTCTTTCAGCAGACCGCCTGTCGTGTACGGATGGCGGATCATGGAGTCGACTTCGTTGAATGTCAGCCAGTACTTGACTCTGTCCTTATAACGGTCAACGATGACTCTTGTGAAGTTCATGAAGAAGTCGATCGTCTTTCTGTTGTACCAGCAGTTGTATTCCAGAACCAGATGCAGAGGCGGTTCATAATGAGAGATCGTGACCAGCGGTTCAATGTTGTGCTTCTTCAGTTCTGTAAAGACATTGTCATAGAACTGCAGGCCTTCTTCATTCGGTGTTTCTTCGTCGCCCTTCGGGAAAATACGGCTCCACGCGATGGACATACGGAATACCTTGAAGCCCATCTCTGCGAGCAGACCGATATCTTCCTTCCAATGATGGTAGAAGTCGGAACCGTGACGCTTCGGATAGTGTACAAGATCCTCAGGATGAGCCATCGCTTCCAGGACATCCTTTTCAAGGACTTCATTCTGTTTTGCATAGTCCTGAACGTCTACATCGAGATGTGATCTTGCCGCGTCGGAAACAGACCAGCCCTTGCCGCCTTCATTCCATCCGCCTTCAAACTGATTTGCTGCTGTTGCGCCTCCCCACAGGAAGCCTTCCGGGAACTGTTTAGCCATTAATTATCCTCCTCTAAATATTCTCCGTTTGATTCACATACTTTCTTCATCCATTCATAGGATTCTTTCTTGACTCTTTCAAGTGTACCGTGACCGTCATTGAATCTGTCGACATAGACAAATCCATAGCGCTTTCTCATTTCACCTGTACCTGCGGAAACAACATCGATCGGTCCCCAGTACAGATAACCCATAACATCGACGCCGTCCTTGATCGCTTCGTTGACCTGGATCAGGTGATCTCTTGTGTATTCCACACGGAACGGGTCCTTGATCTCATGGTTCTCATCCAGGTTCTCATCCAGACCGATACCGTTCTCGACAATGAACAGCGGCAGGTTATATCTGTCATACAGGACATTCAGGACATAGCGGATGCCTTCCGGATCGATCGGCCAGCACCACGGTTCAGGAGATGTTCCCTTCAGATAAGGGTTCGGTCTGCCGGTGATACCGCCTGTATCCGCGCCGTTGGCAATGGTCTTGTCATAAGTACCGGAACGGTAGTAGCTGAACGCAAAGTAGTCGACTGTATAGTCACGGATCATCTGCAGGTCTTCTTCAGAGAAGTGCGGCGTGCAGTCATTCTCCTTCCACATTCTGTACATGTAGCCGGGTACGATGCCCTTGCAGAACGGATCGCCGAAATAGAAGTTGGCGAGTCTGACAGACTGATACGCGCCGAATACATTTTCCGGATCGCAGTTATACGGATATGTTGCAACGGAAGATGATGTGAGCATGCATCCGACCTTGCAGGCAGGATCGATCTCATGACCGAGCTTGACAGTCCATGCATTCGCAACAAGGATGTTTGCGTAAGCCTGCCATCTGTCTTTCTCGGAGATCGCAAGCGGATCATTTTTGTCTTCCGGTGTAATCGACAGCGCGCCGGCAGCCACAAACGCATTCTTCCAGAGATTGTTGACTTCGTTGAATGTCAGCCAGTACTTGACCTTGCCCTTGTAGCGGGTAAATACTGTCGTCACATATCTCTTCCAGAATTCGATCGTCTTCGGGCATGACCATCCGCCGTATTCCGTCAGCAGGTGCAGCGGTGTTTCATAATGGGAAAGCGTGATGCAGGGTTCCATGCCGAGCTTCAGCATTTCATCAAACATGTCTTCATAGAACTTCAGACCTGCTTCATTCGGTTCTTCCTCATCACCATTCGGGAAGATACGTCCCCATGCGATCGATGTTCTGAAGCAGTTGAAACCCATGCCCGCCATCAATGCGAGGTCTTCCTTGTAGCGATGATAGAAGTCGATGCCTTCATGGCTCAGATAAACCTTATCCGGGTTCAGGCACATCTCCCATTTGCCGGTCTCTTCGTTCCATTTCAGGCCGGGATCCTTGGATCCGATGCCGACCATGACATCAGTAACATTGGGCTGCTTGCCGTCTTCAAGCCATGCGCCTTCGAGCTGATTGGCTGCGACTGCTCCGCCCCAGAGAAATCCTTTCGGAAAGTTCATAGGCATAATTCTCCTTATTATTCATTAGATGGTCTTTCAGCTCCATACCGCTCTGAAAACGGCATGTACGTGCTTCGTTCTATAGAAATTGTTTCATTTGACTCCGACGGTGTCAAGTGTAAAAAAGAAATCAGCACAATGTTGTCAGATACAGAGCATACTGTTTCATTTCTGTCTTCTGCGGCTGACCGTGTACGAATGATACATGCTGTGACCTGCGGCCCCGGCATTAAAAAAACTCCCGGAATCATCCTGATCCAAGGAGTTCAGCCGTATCAGTTTTCCAGAGCTTCAGCGCACTTGACAAGCAGTTCGCGGATCGGCAGATGCTGCGGGCATGCATCTTCGCAGGCACCGCACTGGATGCACTCGGAAGCCTTGCCATGAGGCTCTTTTGTGGCATTGGCATATGCACGCTTGGCAGCTTCAGTCTGTGAGAAGATCATCTCACGGTTCATTGCCGCAAAGATATCCGGGATGCGGATCTGCATCGGGCAGCCGTCTACACAGTATTTGCATGCTGTGCAGGGGATCTGAGGGATCTCGGAGAGTGCTTTCTGGGCACTGCGGATCGTTTCCTGCTCCATCTCATTCATGCCTTTGAAATCCTTCATATAGGATGTATTGTCAGCCATCTGTTCAATGCTGGACATACCGCTCAGTACGACCATGACATTCGGCAGGGAAGCGATATATCTGATCGCCCAGGAAGCCGGTGACATATCCGGTTCAGCCTTTGTCAGGATCTCCTTGACGGGCTGCGGCGGATCTGCCAGCGTACCGCCCTTGACAGGCTCCATAACAACGACCGGTTTGCCGTATTTCTCGCATACTTCATAGCATTTCCTGGACTGTACTGTAGGACTCTCCCAGTCAGCGTAGTTCAGCTGCAGCTGGACGAATTCAGCTTCCGGATGTGCCTGCAGGATGCTTTCCAGAACATCTGCCGTATCGTGGAAGGAGAAACCGACGTGCTTGATCAGTCCCTTTGCTTTCTGTTCCTGCGCAAATTCCCAGATATGGTACTCATTGTACTTATCGATATTATTCCTGCTCAGTGCATGCAGCAGATAGAAATCAAAATATCCGGCACCTGTACGTTCCAGGCTGGTGAAGAATTCCTGTTTCGCGGATTCTTCATCTTTGCATGCAAACGCGGAAGCATTCAGCTTGGTCGCAAGATAATAGGACTCTCTCGGGTAACGGTCTACCAGCGCCTGCTTAATGGCTGCTTCCGATCCGTTGTAGACGAATGCAGTATCAAAATATTTTAATCCTGCATCAAGGAACATATCGACCATCTTCTTTGTCTGTTCGACATCGATCTCATCTGTTTCCTTGTTGATACGGGGCAGTCTCATCAGACCAAACCCGAGCTTCGGCATGGTTTTTGCAAATCCCTTTTCCATTTTTCCTCCTTCGTATATACCTGCTGATTCCCGTCTGCAGGTATTAACCGTTGTGAATGATGATATCGCAGATACTGCGGATATCATACGCATTGAAGTAGTTCTCCTCCAGCGGTATCCACTTCTCTTTGAATTCGTCGTATTTCGAAATGCCGTCACGCGCAAGTACACGCCTCAGCTGCTCTTCCGGGCCGATATCCATAAAGATCTTCAGATCACTGTATTTCTGCAGCAGCGGATGGCAGCTGTATGACCCTTCCAGGATGATGCAATCCTGTACTTCCGTGCTGACCGGTCCGCTCAGGGCCATCACTCCCCTGATGAACTTCCGGTGACTGATCACCGGACAGCCTTCTTTAAAAGGTTCGAGCACCTCTTCGATCAGGCGTTCACGGTCAACATTGCCGCCCGGCTCGGCATAGCGTTCGGGTGTCCTCTGATGTACCTGCAGGAAGAAGTCATCCATATGGAATACCGGCACATCCAGCAGTTCAGACAGGATCCCGGCATATGTTGTCTTCCCGGAAGTGCACCTGCCGTCGATCGCGATCACTGTCCGTCTGCCTTCTTCTCTCAGCCGGCCGACCCGTTCCGTGATCAGGGATGTTTCTTCAGGAATTCTCTGCAGCATCACTGTTTTCTTTCTTTTTTCTGCATTTGCAGCACGTCTCGTCGATCTCATATATCTTTCCCTTTGAGACCTCAAGACTGTCAGCCTTCATCAGGATGAATTCTCCATCCTGACCGGCAGGTCTGAAACCGCGTTTTTTCATATATCTGAAGTACGGACTGCTCTGGTGCATGCGCACGCTCAGCGTATCCATGCCGTTCGCCCGGGCTGCGGATGCGATGTACTTCAGTCCGGCACTTCCGTAACCGGATTCCCTGTTGTCGGCATCGATCAGCAGATGGATCAGCGCGCTTCCGTCTTCCGCCCTCTCATATCCCGTCTCTCCGACATAATAACCGCAGCCATTGCAGTAGATCAGTCTGAAGCAGCGGTCAGAGGGATCGCATCCGATCCATCTGTCATACCAGCTCTCCCAGACATCTTCATCAAAGTCCTCCGTGCCCGTACCGAAATCCATCGTGCGTTTTTTCGACAGGAGCTTCTTCCGGTACGAAAGCTCATCCAGATCCGGTTTAATAAAATCCGGCATAATGTGTTTCTCCTTTTACTACCGTTTTTCTTTCTTGTCCGGTTTATGCATTGCACGCAGTCTTTTCTTCAGTTTCTCGTGGTTCAGATAATCCAGACATTGTACGACCATGCCCGGCATCATGTAATGCTTCATGTGCCAGGTGATCTCCAGTTCAGGTATAAATGCCCGGTCGATGTATTTCTCAAGTTCTGCCTGCAGTTCATCAATAAACGGATACTGTCTGCAGTTGATCACGATCTTGTCCGGCGCAAGCGTACAGATGATCGCCATCAATGTATCCATCAGAACGTTTTTCAGCGTCAGGCTGTTCAGCTTCCGGTCATCCGGATAAAGATATCTGAAGTAGGAAGCCACTTCACCGGCAAAACCGTTCTTTCCCTTGATGATCTCATTGCGCTCCATGATCCCCACACCCGGTATCAGCATATTGTCCGGAATATACAGGAATGTCGTGGAAATGTCACCCGGATGGTCAAGATGATAGCCGGATACGGCCGCATTGGTATCATTGACCAGATAGAAGCGCATCGGGAAACGTTCAGAGAAATATTCCTCGATATTGATATGGTGGAAGCCAAGCGCCGGATAATCCAGTTCGCCATAGGCAGCAGTACCCGGCAGCGCAAGACCGACGATATCGATGTTGTTGTGGCGGACATAGCATGTCGTGATGATGTCCTCCAGATCCTGCAGCGTCATATTCGGCTTGATGACTTCACCGTCCATGACGATCTCACCATGATCATATACCCTGTATCCGTAGCGTTTTCCGTCACGTCTGTTGATGACAGCTACAACGAGTATCACGGCATCGTTGGCAGTGATCTCGATATTATGTTCCTTGTTTTCAGCAGCACGCTCAGCGATCTGGTTGCGGATCTCCGCGATCAGGTCATAAGCATTGTACTGGGCAAATATCCTTGCGGGAATGACCAGAACGACTCTGTGGTGGAATGCCTCTTTGACCTTTTCCAGTTCAAAACCGATCTGCGGCGCAAGCAGGATGACATCCGCTTCACTGCCGATCTCATACAGACGGTTATAGGAAACAGCTTCAAAATGATAGTCGAGTCCAAGGGAATCGGCTGCCTGCTGGAGGCTTTCCGCAAAGAATGAAGTCGTAAGCGCACTGGTACAGCTCAGCATCACTTTCAATGTATGATGGCCTTTCAGTCCGATCAGGGTATCCTGCATCTCTTTGAACAGTGACTGTGCGTGTTCTTTTTCATTCAGCTGGAAATGCAGATAAAAACGGTTCAGCCCGTCAGCCGCATTCAGGATGATCAGTTCAATAATGTTCAGATCATGAAAAGCGATCGTCGCAGTGGCATAACCCGCGTCCAGAATGATCTGGTTCTCTTCTTCTATGATCTCGTAAAGATCGTTTTTCTGTTCCAAGATCCAGTTCCGGAACTCTTTCTGAGAATAAGCTGTCATAAGTGGTCTCCTCCCTATTACAGAATAACCGATTTTATTCATCAATGAAACCAGGATGAACAATGCTTTATACAGACCGTCATCATCTGTCACATCTGCTGTGTGATCCGCCGTACCGGCAGTATGTTCTGACAATGCCGGTCACCTATCGTTTCGTACGGAATTGTTTTCTGATATTTTTCATCAGCTGCTTTGCCGCAGCAGGATCATTGTCCTCCGCGTTTCCGTATCTGACCGGAAGCCACAGTTCTCTCAGCTTCCGGGCATCCTCTGCGGGGATATGCTGCGAGGAAAGCCTCAGCACTTCGTCCGAAGCAAGCGATCCGTCAGCCGGGATCTGTGAAGAGGAACAAAGCTTCAGATACTGGCGGTACGCCTCCCTGACAGGGCTCAGGGGCGGCCGCAGCAGATCCTTCAGGGTCCTGCGTTTCGGACCGGTCCGCGTGATGGCTTCCCTTTGGTAGCTGCCGGCAGATGCCGCACCGATCCCGGTATTGCGCGAGATCCGCCTGATGATGAAGATCACCAGCACCAGCAGCAGGATGGCAGGAAGTGCCTTCCAGAGCATATCGAGGATCGGTGATCCGGTCACTTCTCCTGTATCGAAGATATCGCTCATATCCCCGAGGTCTTCGAAGCCCATTTCACTCTCATCGATCGAATGCATGCCCGCCCTTCTCAGCAGCCACAATACGGGATACTTCAGGATATTGACGATGGCAAGCATGACATAGGCAAATACGACCAGCAGCGGATATACGACATACTCCCCGAACAGTCTCATCAGTGTCACAAACAAAGCTCTTGCCGGGGGACTCGTCAGGATGAACGCCAGGACTACGGTCAGGATGACCGGTATCAGTGAAAGAAGCCTGTATTTTGTCCCGAATGACATGAGTGCGGAATCTCTCTGCAGACGCATGCTGAAAACGCTCAGGATCAGGAACAGCGCAAAGAAGGGAACCGACGCAGTGTTCGTTCCTTTTGCGACATCTGCCGCATAGATCCAGAGGAAAAACAGAAAGATGCCGTATGCGGCAGAACCTGCTTTCAGCGTGGAGATCACTGCCGGATACCCTGCCTCCCAGTGTCCGTTCCTGATCTTCAGGAACAGATATCCGATGACCGGTACGGCAGCTGCGATCTGTATGCCTGCCGTTCCCCTGACGAACATCAGTCCGCATGTGAGCAGCGGGAGATATTTCAGTATGGAATCCGGATGCCAGAACCGGCAGATGATACAGCAGAGCACCGCTGTCCCAAGGACCAGCAGGCTTCCCTCCAGCGAGACCATGCCGACCGTCAGATAGCCGAATGTCGCAAGGTACAGGCACATTTCACGGATCACGGAAACAACAGCCATCACATTCATAGGACAGCCTCCCTGACGCAGTCGACCCTGAACAGTTTCTGGCCCGACTCCGTTTCATAGTAATTCAGAACATCCCTGTGCTTCGTACTGTCAGCAGAGATATAGATATAAGACCTGCCGTCATTCCTGCCCTTCAGGGTATCCCTCAGCATTTTTCCGGTATCCTGTGCGATCTCACAGGACGCCCTGCCCAGACACTCCAGAACAGCGTTCAGGTGCACCGGTCCGGTCCCGTCGGGTACATATCCGAACACGGATGACGGTGAAAGGATCCAGGCATTGGTCACAAAGCTGAACATGATATGCTTTTCCTCAAGATCATCCGCTATACTGCGCGTCACGGAAAAGATCTGTTCTGCTTCTTCTTTTGTCGCATCCGATATATCTACGATCAGGGCAGCTCTCATTTCAGCCGTGTAATCGTACTGCTTGACCATCAGACGGCCCCTGCGCAGCGTTTCCCGCCAGGAGATATCACGCTGGGGTTCATTGCCTGTGTATTCCCGGAAGCCGATCGTATCGATCGGGTCCGGCATGATGAATCTTCTGACGGAAATATCACCCAGATACCCTCCGTATGCCTGTCTGACATGGCTGATATCCGTTTTCCCGGGATAAACAACGATCTCCCTGGCAAGAGGATGCTGGAAAGATCTGCTTTCAAGACCGAGCAGGTCACCTGCTGTCAGGGTCGCGCCTCTGAGAATATACCTGCCGCGCTTTGAAATGGACACTTCTGTCCTGCGGACTGCCCTCTGGCGGGGCATCAGGTACAGTACCTGCTGCATGGACGCCAGCGGTTCGGTCCCGTATGCTTTCATGACACGGAAATCAATGCCTTTCTCGTGTTCGCCGAGCCTGATAGCCGCAGGCACCGACTCGTTGAGATGCAGAAAAAACACCGGCATCCGCTTGTTGTTTTCGATCGTCGAAACCAGATAAAAGGGTTCATCCGGTTCGACTGCCCGGCGTTCACTTCTCATATCATATGTCAGACCATCCAGTGCGTGCAGCAGTACATACTTCTGTATCAGATACGCTGCCGCGACCAGAACAGCCAGAGTCAGAAAATTCACAGTTCCTCCAGAGGTACCTTAATGGATGAAACAAGGCGCGTCACATAAGCTTCTGTTTCTTTGCGTGAAGCGGTGGAAGCACCGATACGGTGCGCAAGGATGCACGGCGCAAGATCACGGATATCCTCCGGGATCACATAATCCCTGCCGTTCAGTGCCGCATATGCCTGGCAGGCCTGATACAGCGCAATGCCTCCGCGCGTGGAAACACCGTTGCTGAGAGATTCATCATTTCTGGTCGCTGTGATGATGTCCATCATATAATCCGCGCATGCATCGGACACCTTTACATCACGTACCATCTCCTTCAGCTTCATGGTCTCTTCCTCGCTGACGACCTGCTCCAGTTCGGAAACGATCTGGGAAGCAGGCTTTCTGGAAATAACAGCCAGTTCTTCTTCACGTGACATATATCCCATGCTCAGACGCATGAAGAAACGGTCGACCTGTGCTTCCGGAAGCGGGAATGTTCCGTAGCTTTCCAGCGGGTTTTCCGTTGCCATGACCATAAACGGTTCTTTCATCTTCCTGGTGACGCCGTCGATCGTTACCTGCCGTTCCTCCATCGCTTCCAGCAGGGATGCCTGTGTACGGGGAGTCGCGCGGTTGATCTCATCAGCCAGGATGATCTGCGAAAAGACAGGACCCGGACGGAATTCGAATTCCTGTGTTTTCATGTTATAGAAGTTGATGCCTGTCAGGTCGGAGGGCAGCAGGTCAGGTGTGAACTGCACACGTCTGAACTCTCCGCCTACAGACCTTGCAAAAGCCCTCAGCAGCATCGTTTTTCCCGTACCGGGCACATCCTCCAGCAGGACATGTCCCGAGCAGAGATAGGTCACGATGACTCTCAGGATCATCTCGTCCTTTCCGAGGATCATCTTTCCGACATTGTTTATAATACGGTCACGATAGGACCTGAACAGCGAAACATCCATATTAATTTCCTCTTTCAATGCAATTATTATCCTCGTCAGAAGGTGAATTTGCAAACAAAATGAGCATTACTTCCCGGCTGCTGTTAAATAACCGGAACATATGATCATATTCTGATAGATCCGTAATTGGACTTTCCGTCAAAAAAACAGGCAGATCAGGACGGCCTGTTCACTGTACGGATATCTTCTGACAGGTCATCATTCCTGCCGGTTCTGCAGATCGATCTGTTCGGTCAGATGAATGTTTCTGCTGTTCCATGGAACGAGCGGATCAGATGTCAGTGATTTTGAGAAGATCAGCATCGGATATTCCATGCATGCCGGATCATCCGGATTCATATACGGCTCGGAAACGTAGTCGTTTTTCCGATAGAACGCGATCGCCGCATCATTATCAAACGCGTCTGTATAAAGCCTGGCAAAACGGTACCCCGGGCAGAAGCTTCTTCTTCGAACCTGCGGACCGCTTCTGAACCAAGATGCCTGCGGCGGAAGCCTTCCCTGATCCCGAACCATCCGAGCCAGGCACTTTCATGATCTTTGGGGTATTCGTAGATTCCGATGATGCCGGCAGGAACTCCGTCTTCATAGATCAGGGCATATGTGAAGACCGCTCCGTCCCTGAGGGACGCCTCCAGATTCGCCCTTCCGTTTTCATCAGGGAACAGTTCTTTCTGCAAGGATACTGCTTCTTCGATATTCTCTTTTGTCACTTTCACCAGTTCCATATTTTTTCTCTGTTTCCGCTTTTTTATAGCGTATCATACGCACACTGCAGTTTACGGTACTTCGTTTCTGTTCAGCATACATCCTGCATGAAAAAACACCTCCGTTTCACGGAGGTGCGCATAGTCAGATCAATACTGCAGTTTGGAACGGTCAGCTTTCGGTCCTTCTTCCGTTCCTTCCTCCGGAGGTGTTTCACCTTCTGGTTCAGGGATCACTTCCACCCCGG
>JAFOMZ010000253.1 GCA_017421125.1 Solobacterium sp. | reverse complement strand
TCAGAAGGCGGCTGGCTGTCACTTCACCGGAGTTGGAAAGTGTTGTCAGGAATACGACCAGGATCGAGAATGTCGCTGTTGCGGGAATAAACTGTACGAATGCGATCGTTACGAGAAAGAAGAAGAATACAAGCGCCATGCCGGTTTTTGAACCGAGGTCATCGACCATAGCGCGGATTCTCGGAACGATACTTGTCTTTGTGATCGCAACAGACAGAGCCATCATCGGTGCAACAAGAATAATACTGTTGTTTGTGAAACCCTGGAATGCTTCAGAAGGTGTCAGAACCTTGAAGATTGCCAACAGTGTGCAGCAAGCCATGGTAGTCAGTCCCATTGGGAATTTCTGCCACAGGAAATTGATAATCATAAATGCCAGTACTGCTAAAGTAATGTAGAGCTCCATGCAATTATCCTCCCTTTACTAAATTGCATCTTTTTCAGCGTTTCCTGAGCAGGGAAGCGCTTTCAGTGATCACACTATAAATGTTGTCAAATGAACCGGCAATTTCATGAATTTCAAAAAAAGTTATAATTTATAGTCAAAATAGTTAGTGTTTCAAAATATGGAAATCATAATTTCAAAGTGAAATAAAATGTCATCCCGGAGTTCTGAACAGTCATTAAGAATTTCTTAACCAGATTACTTGTATCGAAATAATTGCTTAACAGATAAAAAGCAGTTATGATCGAATCGGAGAATATCATCATGGACATCAAACACCTTGATTACATCATCACGCTTGCGGATGAGCAAAGCCTTACCATAGCAGCACAGAAACTGTCGGTCACTCAGTCGGCAATCAGCCAGCATCTGACCAAACTGGAGAAAAGCCTGGGGGTTCCCTTGTTCAACCGTGCCAATTCTGAATGGACACTGACAGAAGAAGGCAGACTTTATCTGGATATGGCCAGAGAGATCGTGCGTCTGGAAGAGCGGACAGCTGCAGCCATATCCGAACACGCAGGTTCCGGAAGCGGTACAGTCAGGCTTGGCCTGACCATGGGACGCGGACCGGACATGTTCATTCAGATCTTCCCTGACTTCCACAGGGAATTTCCACAGGTTCGTCTGGAACCGATGGAACTCAGTACTGTGCGCATGCAGGAAGAGATCCGCAAGGGAAATATCGACCTCGGCATCATCACGCTCCCGGAACATCAGAAAAACACGGACACTTATATTGACCTGTCCGAAGAGCAGATCTATCTCTGCCTGCCCGATTCATTTCCTGTTCCTTCCACAGTCAATACTATGGAACCATATCCATTCTTCCCGATCGAAGTAGTGAAATATGAGCCGTTCGTACTGATCTACAAAGAATCCACATGGCGATGGGCGATCGATCAGATCCTAAATAAAGCAAAATTTATGCCGGATGTGCTGTTTGAAACCGCATCATGCAGGACGATCCTTGCCATGATCCAGGCAGGGATCTGTATCGGCTTCCTGCCGGAATACTACGTCAAAAGCAAACCAGAGGGTATCCGGGCATTCCGTCTGCCGGACTCTCCACGGCTGAAAGTATCCGCATGTCATCGCAGTGATTTTGCCATGACCTCTGCAGAGCAATATCTGATCCGTCTTGCCGGAGAATACTTCCGAAACTCTTTGAAATAACAAAAACGTCCTGTGGGACAGGACGCTATGGGCACTTCAGTGTCCTTTTCAGTATCAGACCATATCCAGTCCATAGACATGAGCAGGTTTCGGGAACGCATTGTTCAGAAGATCCATTTCTTCTTCACTGAGTTCGATCTCAGCTGCTTCCCGGTTTTCCTGTACATGTTTCAATGTACCTGCCTTGGGTACGGCAAATACGTGATAATCACGGATTGCAAATGCCAGCATGATCTGGAAAACGGTCGCATTGTGCGCACGGGCTATTTCATTCAGGACCGGATCCCTCAGCATTGACGAGCGCAGTTTTCCCGCCTGTGCCAGCGGGCAGTATGCCATCATGGGCATATCATGTTCTTTCAGCCATGGAAGGAGTTTTGCCTCTGCCCCACGGCTGCCAAGATGATAAAGTACCTGGTCGCACTGACAGTTCAGGCCGCCAGGAACAGCAGACAGTTCTTTCATGTCCGAATCATCCAGATTGGATACGCCCCATCGCAGGATCTTTCCCTGTTTAATGAGTTCCTCCATACACTGCACGGTTTCCCGCAGCGGTACACTGCCGCGCCAGTGCAGCAGATACAGATCCAGATAATCCGTTCCCAGACGTTCCAGCGAAGCCTCACAGCTGTCAAAGATATTCCTTCTGCCGGCGTTCCACGGATAGACCTTTGATACAATAAACAGTTTTTCCCTGTCAAACGGAACGATCGCATCTCCGATCAGTTCCTCCGAAGCACCGTCACCATACATTTCCGCAGTATCGATCAGGTTCATTCCGTGTTCGATCCCCCAGCGCAGAGATTCGATCTCACTTTCTCTGAGCGAACGCTTTTCACCCATATACCATGTTCCCTGGCCAAGTGTAGGAACCGGGGTTCCGTCTTTCAGCAGTACTTTTTTCATCAGACTGTCCTCCTGGTTTATTGAATCATAAACGTCATTGTGATCAGTAAGAAAGATCGCTGAAAATCTCTCATTTTTCTGACATGATTAAGAAATCCGGAATTCGTGAAAGATATCGTTTCAGCTGTTGATGCCGTATTTCTTCATATATCTCCAGAGCGTTGTCTTGGAAATACCGAGTTCCTGGGCAACTTTTTCTCTGGAACCCTGATGTTTCTGAAGCAGCTGTGTGATCTCTATCGCTTTCTTTTCACGGAACGTAATGACCTCCCCTTCGGGATTCCTTGCAAGTACCGGGAATGACTGATCCAGCTGCCTTCTGACAAACAGCTCATCTGCGTCCCGCTTCTGGCAAAGCAGCACGATCTTGTGACATACACTGCGTACCTGCTGTACATTGCCCGGCCAGTCATACCCTTTCAGCATTTCTTCCGCACCTTTTGTCAGGTGTACATAGCGGTCATATTCCTTCTGGCATTCATTCATGAATGAGTGCACATACATACTGATATCTTCCCGTCTGTTTCTCAGCGGTTCAATATCCAGCTTGACCATGGACATCTCGTAATACAGGTCGCTCCGGAACAGGCCATGTTCTACCATATCCACCAGATCACGTTCAGTTGAAGCAATCACTCTGACATTGGCAGATGTGTACATGCCTCTTGTGCCGATATATCTTCTGCCGCGGATCAGCTGATGCAGGTAATACTGACCTGTCTTGTCCAACGCATCAACATCCTTCAGATACAATGTTCCGTCCTGTGCAAGTTCCGCATAGGAAGGTTCCTGATCCTTCGATTCTCCAAACAGGAATTTTCGTATTATATCAGGATCTGCTGAAGCACATTCCACTTCAATAAAGCTGTTGTCACGGACCATGGAGTCATTATGAATGCACTCTGCCAGCATCTTTTTCTCCACACCGCGTTCTCCGGTGATCAGAACAGGCACCTGGAAACCGGCAACCTGTCTGGCTGTGCGGCGGATGTCTTTCATCTGCAGGGACATCCATTCTGTTTTCTCAAACGTTCTTGCAGCGACAAACCCTCTTGCCAGCAGATCCCTTCTCAGTTCCTGGTCCAGCTGACGGATCCTGCGTCCCTCCTGGAATGTCAGAATCGCGGTTTCGATCTCACCATTGACTTCAACAGGTGAAATATTGACTGCATAACTGACATTGTTCAGCAAGATCATGGAGGTGAAGGTTTCACGTCCGTCATAGATCGCGTCGTTCAGCTGGCGCAAGGAGATGCCCGGAATCAGATCCTGGATCCGCTTCCCGATGATATCCTGCATATCCAGAGAGAGTATATTCGTCATGATCCTGTTCGCTCTCAGGATCAGATTGGTTTTCCCGACCTGGAGAATACCGTTGAAGTTGTTTTCAACCATTGCGGTGATCTCCGCCGTGTCATTGCGCTTGGTATCGGTCAGTTCACAGATCATCTCCGCCATGTTCAATGTCTCGGACAGGCCTTCCGTTCCGCCGGAAGCAAAGAATGCCGGAAGGCCGAATGCTTTAGCCTTTTCACAGCTGTGTCTTCCGCCGATGATCGCATCCATGCCGTCATTTACAGCATCATGAAGGACCTGGTCGATCTCTTCCATACTGTTGAGCAGATATCTGTGCAGGCGGACATGGAACAGTTCTTCAAAATGTTCAACATCACAATACATGTTGGAGAAGCCGATCAGTGCAATGGACGGATCATGTTTTTCCAGCTTTTCACATACTTCTTTGATCAGTATACCCAGTTCCTGAGCGGTGATCCTCAGCGGAACGACCGGTATTCTGGTCATTTCCGACAGCATCTGTGCCTGCAGTCCTCTGGCAATAAAAAGATCGCATTTCTCACGAATCAGCTGCTCAGCAACAGTTTTTACATCGTTGTTAGAGATCTGCTCGATAAAGATCGGTTCTATATGGGGATACTTCCGGATCTCATTCCCGACAGTTTCCTTTGGAATCGATCCGGGTAGGAATACTGCTGTTTTTGCCATGATTACCTCCCGGTGTTCTGATGATTTCTGACCATAAGTGCTGTTTTGAACGTCATTGCGTCGTCAAACTTTCTGAGATCAAGACCGGTATCCTTCTGGATCTTATTCAGACGATAGATCAGTGTGTTCCGGTTGATATACAGTTTCTTGGCTGTTTCGGATATGTTCAGGTCATTTTCCAGGAATTTCCTGACCGTAAACAGCATTTCTTCATCCTGCGTGATCGGGGTCGGATCGGTCTCCTCAAGATACTTTCTGCATTCTTCCGGCGACATTCTGCCGATGATGCCTGAGTATCCCAGATGTCCGTTCATCATCACTGTTTTTGCCGGATCACAGGCGCAGGCTGACCTCATCGCAAGATCCGCCTGTCTGTAGAGTTCCGGCAGATCCAGCAGATCCATGGAGACCTTACTGATTCCTGCCGATGCAGAGATGCCATACTGGCTTTCCAGCTGCTTCAGCTGCTGAACGAAAAGAGTTTCGATATCTCCTTTGGTATCTTCACGGATAAGAATGACATTTCTTTCTTCATCCAGAAATATATAGTCTTTGTCATGAGATACCAGGAATGTGTCACAGAAATGATAGAATCTCGGCTGATAGCCGGAAACGGAATGTACTGCAGCAACATAATGACCTACCTTGTCATTGATGCTGAGCTTTTTGAGTTTTTCATACAGCAGGCCTTCCGGGATCTGCCCGTACAGGACCTTTCTCAGGAACTCCGTCTGTGAGTCGGATGATTCGTCCTGATTCAACATGATCTTCAGGAAAGATGCGATCAGAGACGCCTGTTCGGCAGCGGATGGCTCTGCGCTCTGCACAAATACCGCATAGCGGTTTGCAGAACTGGCGGGAAGTGTCCTGAATGTTATTCCGTTCTGTGAAAACAGATCCTGTTCCATCCTGAAACCGTCGATCATCCTTCCTATCTGTGATTCATCGGAGCATGCGATCATTTCACCGTATCTGTCTGTAACTCCGAATACCGGCCTGATCGTCATACGCAGTTCCGAAATAATTCTCTGATAAAACCGATTTACCATAATTTCTGTCCTCTGTTTCAAATTGAACTGCAATATTTCGTATGTTTCAAAATTATCACAATTTCAACAGATAAACAATAAAGGCAGAAACGACAAAAACCATCTTTTTCCGGATCAGTCCCTATGTATGCCTTCCGTAAAGCAATCAGTTCCTGCTGAACCGTTCTTCTTCATGGACGGCAGAATGTTTCGGATCGTACATAGGCCGGTCAGATCTGTGCAAAAAAGCGATGCCGCTATGACATCGCCATGTTCTTCCGGGATCAAATGTTAACGTCTGTTGTTTCTGTTTTCAAGCATCTGAAGAACTCTCGGGAACAGGTTGATGAAGTCCGGTTATAACCGGAAGTATCTGCCTCAGAACGGTTTCCTGATTTCATTTTGCTGCAGTATTTTACGCTTTCCATTTCATTTCTACGAATGAAAGAGTCCGCAGATGCTCCGCGGACTCCATTCGGTTGTTTCTTTTCAGCAGATCACATGATATGCGGTGCGCCGTCGGATGTATATGCGCGCGGTGAATTCAGATTCACTCTGCTCCAGACGATCGCTTCATGTTCCTTCAGGAAGTCATAGTTGAGATCCACGCCCCAGCCCGGTTTGTCATTCGGCTTGATGAATCCGTCTTCGACCTTGAGGACATCTGTAACGAGTTCAGCGTCAAGACCTTCTTCTCTCGGTTCGTTCTCGAGGAATGTCGTGTTGTATGTGCTCATGCAGAAGTGGACGTTGATGCAGTTAGCCAGTGTGCTGAGCGGGTTATGCGGTGAGATCAGACGGAAGGAAGGTTCAGCCATAGCAGCGATCTTCCGCATGCCTGTCATACCGCCTACCAGCAGGATATCCGGCTGGAGGATCGTGACTGCGTGGGACTGGATCAGTTCTTCAAACAGCTGAGGCGTGAAGATCTGTTCGCCTGTTGCCAGTCTGACATTTGTCTTTGATGCATATTCGACCCAGTTCCTGAGGTTGTCGGGACGGATCGCTTCTTCAACGAAGAACGGACGGTAAGGCTCGATCGCGTTTGTGATGTTGATCGCTTCTGCCGGTGTGTAGATCTTTGTCTGCAGGTCTGTTCCGATCTCAAATGCATCACCAAGTGCCTTTCTGAGACCGCTGAACATTTCAACTGCTTCATTGATCGCTTCACCTTCCGGAAGATATCCTGCACCGCGGATGCCTACTTTGACAGCTTTATATCCGTACTTATCGATCTTGGGCTGGAGATTTTCCAGAGTTTCCTGACTGTTTCTTCCCATTGCGTGGCAGTATACGGGAACCTTATCCCTGACTGCTCCGAGCAGTTTGTATACAGGGAGTCCGGCAACCTTTCCGGCGATATCCCAAAGAGCAAGATCGATACCGGACGCTGCTGTACGAAGGACGGAGCCGCCTTCAAATCTGGAGTAATTGAGGATGCGCTTCTGGATGCGCTCTCTGTCCAGCGGATCCATGCCGATGACCCATTCGGATACATAGTGAACCATTTCAGCCAC
>JAFOMZ010000252.1 GCA_017421125.1 Solobacterium sp. | reverse complement strand
TCTTTCCTGTCCACGGGTCGAACACATGGATAGCGTTCGGTACAAGTGTGAACTTGACCGTGGAACCGATCTCGAGAGCTGAGTTGTCTTTCAGATCAAGTGTCGGAACGATGATGATGCAGTCTCTGCCATATGCATTGATATGCAGATGGACGGAGGAACCCATCATTTCGCTGACTTCTACAACACCTTCCAGCATTGAACCTTCTGTATGTTCAAGTGTAATGTGTTCAGGTCTTGCGCCTACTGTAACGTTGCAGTCTTCAACGTTCCGTGCGGCAAGTCTCTTCTGCTTGTCTTCTGAAAGTTCGATCTCTGCGCCTTCGACATTGACAACATACTTTCCGTTCTTTTTCTTCAGCTCGCCGCCGAACATATTCATTCTCGGCATTCCGATGAAGCCTGCTACGAATGTGTTGACCGGTGCGTTGAATACTTCCTGCGGAGTTCCGATCTGCTGGACTTCGCCATCCTTCATGATGACGATCCTGTCTCCCAGCGTCATAGCTTCGGTCTGGTCATGCGTGACATAGATAAACGTTGTGTTGATCCTCTTTCTCAGCTTGATGATTTCAGCTCTCATCTGGTTTCTCAGCTTAGCATCAAGGTTGGAAAGCGGTTCGTCCATCAGCAGAACTTTCGGTTCACGGACGATAGCACGTCCGATCGCGACTCTCTGCCTTTGTCCGCCTGAAAGTGCCTTCGGCTTTCTTTCAAGATACTGGACGATACCGAGGATCTCAGCAGCTTCGTTTACTCTTTCGTTGATCTCTGCCTGCGGGACCTTTCTCAGCTTCAGCGGGAATTCAAGGTTCTGTCTGACAGTCATGTGAGGATACAGCGCGTAGTTCTGGAATACCATTGCGATATCCCTGTCCTTCGGTGCTACATCGTTCACGAGTTTGTCATCGATGTACAGTTCGCCTCTCGTGATCTCTTCGAGACCCGCGACCATACGAAGTGTTGTGGACTTTCCGCATCCGGAAGGTCCGACAAGGACGATGAACTCTTTGTCTTTGATGTCGAGGTTGAAATCGTCTACAGCTACGACACCTTCATCAGTGACCTTCAGCTTGTAGCTCTTTTCCTCAACCGGTTCGTCTTCCTTCTTCTTTTTCTTCTTCGGTTTCGGGTTCTCTGCGTTCGGATAGATCTTTTGAATGTGTTTCAGTGTTACAGTTGCCATAAATTTTTTTGCCCCTTTCTTATGGAATGAAAGAATTATGAAGCCGGATGCCGGATAAAACATTCGAACAGGCCCCGACTTACTGGCACGGTCTTTCACCGTTACAGCCTTCAGGATTGTGCCGATGGCACATATCATTTTACGTTGAGAAGATATGCGAGAAATGCCCGCACCTTTTCAACACGCGGCGTATTACCTATCACGCCTATATACAGATTACCATCTATTCCGGCATTGCGGAATACAGGAAATTCAGAAACATCGATCGCATTTACCTGCTGCTCAGTTACGGACTCGTAAACATCAGCTTCATTCAGGCTGTACTCGATCGAATTGTCCTCAAGTATCACAGTCCCTTCCGTCAGATAAGGTCTGAGTTCTTCATAAAGCTGTGCGTCATCTTTCAGCACAGTATCCATATCCATCAGAAGTCCGCTTGCGGACATCTGTGAATACGCGTTGTCATTCATCAGCGCTACATCCATCTGCTTTGCGCTGATCGCGCCGAGGATCTTCATCTTTGACGCATATACATACTGGTGATTCTCCGAGGAAGGATCCTCATCAATATACAGGTCTTTGTAGACGAGCACTTCATTTTTCCTCAGATCAAGACCAATATCTTCCAGAAAGTCATCTGCCATCATCTGCATCATGTCTTCCCCGAATACGGTATTGACATAAGCGGTATACAGGACGGGTTCCTTCTTCGTCAGTGTATGTACTAGCGAAGAAATACCCACAGCCAGGACAACAAACGCTGTAAACAAAGGCAGTTTATAGTACGTAAGGATGTACTCTGCCTTTTCCTTGTTGTTCATCCTGTGGAACGACCTTCTGACAGCCGCACGTTCTTTTGGTGATCCTCTCATTATTCTTCCTCTTCAGGCCTGTATGAAATGAGCCGGAATACATTGATCAGCATATAGGAAGACAGCAATGCACATAATCCTTCTCCGAACAGGATCAGGGGAGTAAATACTGCAACAACAGCATAGAACATCACAAAGTGGATCGCAGCTACTACGATCGTACAGAATAGATAATGTATGCCGATCAGCAGAGAATTTTTCAGCATTGCCTTGTCGTTGTTCTCAAATCTCGCAATCAGCGGAAAGATATACACCAGGACCACGGTATAGATGATCGATATAGCGATCAGCAGTGCCAGGTTCATCGTCCACATGATTGCCAGACTGCCGCTGGACATGGAACGCATATGCAGGACTACATAAAAGTCGCCGCCGATCAGGATCCCTGCCAGCAGCAGAAGAAGCCACATCCTGGTCGCCTGCTTGAAGTTATTGCGGAATGCAGTGATGAACTGCTTCGTAATATTCGATTCTTTTTCATCTGCGATCTTCAGCGTCACCGAGT
>JAFOMZ010000251.1 GCA_017421125.1 Solobacterium sp. | reverse complement strand
TGTCTACGCTTAAACCTCACCTCACGGCTTTGGCTCCAAGACTGAGTACCGGCTGCCCGCTGCGGCTTTGCCGGACAGGGAGTTTCACCCTGCTATATTACTGGCGCCGAACTGGCGCACCTCCTGCTTCTATTTTACTACACAGAGTCAGGACACAGGATGATGTTTTTTCACAGACAGGCACTGATGTATAATAAAACAGACTGAGAGAAAACATATGATAAAACTGATCGCGACAGACATTGACGGTACGTTCCTGAGTACTGCGCATACCTATGACAAAGAACGCTTCGACAGGCTGTTTGAACGCCTGCTGCAGCAGGACATTCATTTTGCCATCGCCTCAGGCAATCAGTTTGCCTGTATGTACAATACCTATCTCCCCTTCAGCAGACACATGTATTTCATCTGTGACAACGGGGCGATCCTGGGGTACGGAGACAGGACGCTGGCATACTCCACAATGAAGCTGGAGCATGTCAGGCAGCTGCTTCAGGCAGTGCAGCCTTATGAAGAACTGGTGATGTTAATGTCATGCGTGGAACATTCCTATATCCTGAAGAAACATCAGGACATGCAGGAAATGCTGGAACACTACTTTACGAACATGATCCTTGTCGACGATCTGTATGCGGTGAAAGAGCCTGTATTGAAATGTTCTCTGATCGATCCGGCAAATAACGTCATTCAATATCTGGATGATCTGGTAAGCAATATTTCCGGTGTACTGAACGCCGTGACCGCCGGCAATGAATGCATCGACATCATGCCCAGGGAGATCTCCAAAGGCTCAGGCATCCGCCGGCTGCAGGAGATCCTGGACATCAGGCCTGAGGAATGCATGTGCTTTGGCGACCAGATGAACGACTGGTCCATGTTTCCTGCTGTGAAATACAGCTATGCCATGGAGAATGCCGTCCAGCCGCTCAAGGATATCGCCTGGGGCATTGCACCGCACTGCGATGAAAGCGGGGTCCTGCAGGTCGTGGAACACATGCTGGACCATCCGGAAGAATACCAATGAAAAACAGGCGCTCAAGCCTGTTTTACTGTGTTATTTTGTGATGAATGAGGCGATATACTCAGTATTTTCCGGTGTGCTGATGCCGGGATCACTGATCACCCAGCTGCCCTGTATACCTGCTTCTTTGCGTGCCAGGTCAAAATGGCACATGGCAATGCCAAGATCGATCCTCTGCATGTCAGACTTTTCCGTAACGTAGCCTCTGTCATGTTTTTCATAGAAGTGTACAGCACCGTCTCTTACCACGACTCTCCAGGGCTGTTTATTGACGGCGGAAGGCGCTGCCTGTACCGTCTGCAGCGGCATCAGGTACTGACCTGCGTCTGTCTCTGTCAGCGGGCATCCGAATGAATCACGGAAGAACAGCTCCATGAACGGCAGTCTGCTGTCTGCCTTGACGCCCTTGCGCATCAGCGTTTCCTTGAGGGACATCTTCTTCGCGGGATATCCGACCGGTGTGACCGCAGGCATGGTCTCATTCTCCTGCAGATCCATCTTTGCCTAAAACGCTTTGCGGTCCATCGTACCGCCGATCCATACACTGCCAAGTCCCTGATCGGCCATATTCAGGATCGCTTCTTCCAGCACATAGCCAAACATGACTTCAGCCATTGGTTCCGTATATCTGATCTTGCCGGCAATATACAGGTCTGTACCCGAGATCACGGGAGAGCTCATATGATCCAGCAG
>JAFOMZ010000029.1 GCA_017421125.1 Solobacterium sp. | reverse complement strand
CAATACATCTTCATCTTCCAGTGACTTCGGAATGATCCTGAACGGAACATATACTGTCCCGGTATAATTGCCTTTTCCTTTGATCTGCAGATAAGAAACGGTCGTCTTTGTTTCCGGAGTCCAGCCGATCCGTGAAGCATATGTTTCTGTCGAAACATTGACATTGTTCTTATAAGTCAGAGAATAGGACTTCGCATCAAGCAGTGTCTTGTGGTCGTATACCCTGAGTGCGGGGAATGTGATCTTACCGCCTGTGTATACGACTTCCTCATCGATTCCTGCTGCCCAGATACCGTCAGGTACGATACCGCCGTATTCTTCATTGACCAGATCAATATCTTCCGGACAGAGATCACCGGGATCCGCATTGACGGATTCATCTGTGATGCCGATCTCATATGTCACGGTATCACTGTCCTTCATACCTGCTTTCTTCGCATAGCAGGTGACCGTCATCGGACCATCTGCCGCAAATGCGGATGTATAAGACTGTTCCGTACCATTGATACTGTAACGGATGTCCGCATCATCCGTATCGCACAGCAGATACAGCATGGTTCCCTTTCTGACAGTAACCGGATCCTCAGCGATTGCTTTCTTTCCGTTTTCATCAAACCAGGCAAGTACCGGAGTACTGACCTTCTTCTGTTCTACGACAGTTATATCGACTGAATCCGTATATCCCCTGTCGTTGGTCTTGACCGTGACAGTAGAGGTGCCTGGTTTCAGTGCTGTAATTTTTCCCGTCTCATCGACTGTCAGTACATCAGTATCACTGCTGGTCCAGACGACTGTCTGATCCAGTGCGTCAGATGGTGAGACCGTATATTCCAACGTTTCCGTCATTCCTTCCGTCAGACGGTATGTTTCATATTCAAATTCAACAGAAGTGACATGAACTTCTACCGTGATCGTGCATGATGCGGTCAGTCCGCCGTCATTGGTCGTTGCGGTAATAACTGCTGTTCCGCCCTTTTTTGCTGTCACAACACCATTCTGATCGACCGTCGCGACACTCGTATCCGAGCTTGACCATTTGACCGTCTTATCACCTGCGTCTTCCGGCAGCACTACAGCACTCAGCTGCAGTGTCGTGTCACGGTCAACGACCGCTTCCGTTTTATCCAGTGTTACGCTTTCCACCCTGACGATCACATTGACAGGAATCGTAAACTGCTTTTCGGTACTTCCTGCGGGGATGTAAATATACAGATCAGCTGTCCCGAGAGCAAGTCCGTGGATCTGATAATCTTCGGTGATCTCGAAAATACTCTGTTCATCATGTTCAAGGTGGCCTGAGTAGGGATAAGCCTTCATGGTAAAGCTTCCCGTCAGACCGCTGATCTTTGTTTTAACAGAAATATCAGGGATCTCCGCATATTCATTGACGCCTATATTGACGGAAGCAGGATCAACGGTCCAGCTGCTGTAGGAGTCGATCAGATAAGAATGTACCGGGATGGAACGGGTCATTTTACCGTCAAGCGGTGCTTTGTCGGGGACAGGTGTCTTGTAGCCGAGTTCCATGACCCACAGATTGTATCCGTTGATGTATGCATAGCCGATGCCAATCGCAGTGAACCTGGCATTGAGCATGTTTCTTCTGTGTCCCTGGCCGCTGTATCCCTGGTCTTCTTCTTTCCACATATCAAAAGATGATTCAGCATTTTCTCCGAAGGAACCGGTCCCGTAGAGGATATTTTCTCCGTTAGCTTTGTATGCAGTACCGTTATAGACGTAATATGCCGAAAAGCAGTCCTGTCCGTTCGGTCTTGTATGAGACATCATGATGCCGATCTCGGCTGCTCTCTGCATGGCAATGTCTTCCAGTGCCGTGTCATATTGCAGTGCATCGACTGTAATACCTGTTGTTTTGGTTTTATTATCCGGGTTCCAGTACCATGCCTTTCCGGAAGTACGGAACTTATTGACCATCGACAGCATTCTTCTCGCTTCTGTCTGGTAATACTGTACGCTCCTGTTTCCGGTAAATATGTTGGGATAATCATCCGCATACAGCTGACTTCCGAAGTCTTCATCAAGTTCAAAACCGTACTCACCGTTCTGTACCGGTTCCTGAGACTGCTCAGGGAGCTCTTCTTCCGCTTCTGCTGTTTCTTCCGGAAGCTCTTCTTCAGGCACCTCAACAGGAGCAGGCTCTTCAGTTTCTTCCGGGAGTTCTTCAGTCACTTCAGCAGGAACAGGTTCAGCAGTCTCTTCCTGAAGCTCCGGGATCTCTTCCGGCTGCTCTGTTTCTTCAGTTGTCACAGGTTCTTCTGCCGTTTCTGTTTCAACAGGCAGTTCTTCCTGCACGGTTTCCTCAGCTGTCAGTTCTTCTTCGGGAAACACTTCCTGCTGAGGAACAGTTTCCGTCATTTCTTCAGGCTGAGCTGTTTCTTCAGGAAACTCTTCTGCCTGTATCTGAAATGCGCTGCCTGCCGTCAGACATACTGCCAGGAAAGAACTCATGATTGATTTGATCACTCTTCGCTTCATAACCGGTCTCCAATCATCTCATACATTTTTGTAAAGTACATCTGCATTCATTGTAATGAAATTCGTTCCTTTTGTCTTATAGTCTTTACCGTTTCCCGAAACATTCAAAAAGGATGGATCATTGCTGACCCATCCCATGTGTGTCTGTTCAGAACAGACTGTTCATAACGCTTTCGATGATACCGCCCCAGTTCGTAACTACGCTTTTCTTAACGATCTTGAATTTGACCGTTTTGGTTCCGCCGTAGTCATTGATGCCTCTGATCATGACTGATGCTGTTCCCTGACTGATATTCTTCAGATAGCTTCCCGGTATCACTTCAAAGTCTTCGCCTAGTGTCAGATATACCTTCTGCTTGTTCACAGTAACGTATGCGTTTCTGTATCCGTCTGTTCCGGTGAACTGGCTCATATCGGTGATCAGGATCTCACTTCCCGTGTATTCCTGGTTTGCGATCTTGAAGGTACCCTTCGCAATGCTCATGGCCGGCGCAATGATCCTGTACTCGGTACTGATCTTTCCGGTATAGTTATTGCCCTTGGCAATGACTGTCACACGGATCACAGAACCTGCTTCAGGAGTGCTTGCACTGTCAAGTAATTCGACAGGCTCGCCGTTCTCATCCAGCAGTTCGTAAACATACGCCTTGTCATAGTCCGTTCCTGCTTTCAGAGCTTTACTGTCGGTATCCTTGATAACAGGTGTGCTTCTGAACTTGCCTGCTTTTGAGCTGTACACGACATCCGGTGAGGTGATGAACAGATCTGAGATGTCTCTCTGCAGGATCTCGAATTCCTTAGTCACCTTGGTGCCCTTGTAGTTGCCCTTGCCGGTAACTGTCACTTTGCCCGTACCAACAGCCTTGTTATTGCTGTAGCTGACCGTGTAATCAGTTCTCTGTTTCAGTCCCTGAATGGTTACTGCAGGTTTGGAGCCGCCCTTTGTATAGTAAGCCGTTTCGATCTCAACATCTTCTTCGGTAATGTCTGCCGTATTCGGCCGGATCGTGTACTTCACCGTTCTGATGCCGCTGAATCTGTTCTTTCCTTCGAGCTGAACAGATGCAGTACCGGCTTTGACATTGTTTGTATAGGTGTCTTCCAGGACGGTATAGTCTTCTTCTGTCAGTGTCTCATTGTTATATGTCAGTGCGAACTGATCAGACAGCCGGATCTCCTGTCCTGTATAGGTGTATACAGCCGGATCAACGACCTTGACTGCCTTATTTGTCAGCGCGATGCCATTGATCTTGACGGATACTGTCCGTTCACCGAAGTACTTTTCACCGGTCCCTTCGATCACAAGCGTGCATGTTCCGGCACGGTCATAGTTCTCGGCACTGCCGTCTACATAGCGGTAATCCGTTCCGTAAGCAAGTGCTGTTGAACCGTTCTTTACAGTGATCTTGCCCAGGATATTCTGAATATCCACATCTGCATTTCCGGTCAGGTCTTCGTATGCCATTGCTTTCGCTGTGACTTTTGTCTTGGACAATGCAACATCGCCCTTCTTCGCAACGACCATCGGGATCGTTCTGGTTCCGGTATAGTTGCCATTACCGGTCACTGTGATCTCATAAGGTCCGTCGTCGATCTGATTCCATGTACCGTAATCTACCGTAAAGTCCGTCTTATTCTTCAGCTTTTTGCCGTTCCAGTAAACCACCGGTACCGGTGTCAGCTTTTTGCCTGTTGCCTGTACTGACAGTGCATCATTTCTGAAGTATTCACCTTCCAGATCGATCGGTTTGATCGTGAATGACACTGTCTTTGTTCCGGTATAGTTGCCCTTCATCCTGATCGTAATGGAGGCTGTCCCGGCATTTGTATTGTTCTTGTAAGTGACTGTGTAATCTGTTCCCAGCGTGAGCAGTTCACCGCTGTCATATACATTGAGAACAGGTTTGATCGCAGAGCCCGTATATGTGCAGTCTTCAACAGCGTCAACATAGATGCCGTCCGGATGTACGTCTACAGTCAGTTCTGCCGTATATCCACCGTCTGCCGCTGTGATCCTGATGACTGCTGTACCCTGACCGACGCCCTTTACCAGTCCGTTTTCATCGACTGAAGCGACCGTTTCATCACTGGATACATATGTCATCTTCATGTTAGTAGCATCAGCAGGTACAGGAGTTACTTCGATCTGATATTCATCATCCGGTGCCAGTGAAGTTTCTGTTTCCTCAAGGTAAATACCTTCAAGCTTCACCGAAACATTGACCGTGATGGAGGCTGTTGATTCACCGCAGGTTACGGTAATGACCGCCGTTCCGCCGCCGGCAGCTTTCACGAGACCGTTTTCCACAGAAGCGACTGTTTCATCTGACGATGTCCATACTGTCGGATAGTCATCCTTGAGATGTTCCGGCTTGTAAATGACTGTCAGCTGCTGTTCGTCACCCTTCATGAGGTTCAGTTCTGCCTGATCCGTGTAGATCGCGATCTCAGGAGTTTCTTCGACTGTAACTGTACATGTATCTGTGAAACCGCCTTCTTCGGAAGTAACTGTGATCACAGCTGTTCCGACTGCCAGTGCCGTGACAGTACCGTTTTCATCAACAGAAGCTGCTGCTGAATCGCTGCTTGTCCAGGTCAGTTTCCTGTTTGTCGCATTTGATGGATTGAATTCAACAGTCAGATTCAGTGTCTGACCGATGTACAGTCTTCCTGTTTCCTGTACAAGATCAATACCTTCAAGACTGACTGAACGGTTGATAAATTCGATACTATCCAGTCTTTCATAACCGTCTTCGACCGGGTAATCGAAATATGATGAAATAATGAGTGATTCGTCATCGGCTTCAACGTCGATCACAAGATGATATTCCATCGTGTCTGTCTCATAGTTGGCACCTTCAGACACCATCGTCACCGTGTAGTAGTGTTTGCCGACATCATTGAATGACATCTCACTGAATGTGAATGCTCCTTCGGTATTGGAAACAGTCTCGATGATCTTTCCTTCATCATCCTTCAGAACCGCTTCAAATGTGCCGTCTGCAGGTTCCTGACCATCCAGTGTAACGGACGCTGTGGGGATGTATGAAGCGGCAGTCTTGCTTTCGATACTGAATGAAATGCTGTCGACTGCTTTGCCGGATTCATCCGTGCAGCTTTCAGAAGCGATCACAAGCTTTCCGCCTGCTTCTTCTACCGTATATGTCAGATGATAAACCTGTGTATTTTCGATCATTGCAGGATTATCATTTCTGATCCTGATCGTATATGCATATTCTCCCGGTGCACCGAAAGTAATGCCGCTCAGTGTTGTTGTGCTGCCTGTATTTGCGATCAGTTCTGTTTCATGTGTTGTGTCATTGATCCTTTCGAAGTAATAGACACCTGCGGGATCCTTCCCGTTTTCTGTCAATCCGATCTCGATCTCATCTGAAACGACCATGTATGACCTGCTGAACCAGTTGAACGTCAGATCTTCAAGAGGAGCGTCATAGCTGCCGAGATCATATCTGACTTCCGGTACAAATGCGCCGTCACTGATCTCATGAATGTTGACCGCAACATGGATCACATCATGTTCAGGTGCATATGTCTCTTCATCATAGTCTGCAGGAACGATCGTGTAGTAGTAGGAACCGATGTCATCCAGATCCTTCAGCGCGCTGAATTCTGCTTTGCCGTCCTGATTGGAAACCGTCTCGATGACCATGCCTTCATCATCTTTCAGATGGAAGGAGAACTGACCGTCAAGATCACTTCCGACTGCTGCTCCATTCAGTGTCAGACTCATGACCGGGGCATATTCAGCAGCTTTCGGTGTTTCAAGATCAAATACGATCTCATCTGTTTCTTCCCCTGCTTCATTTTTGATCACAGGTTCTGCCAGAACAAGATGAGCATCTCCTGCCGCGTCTGCCTCTTCAGTCACTGTATATTCGATCCTGTATGTATCGTAGTTGGGAACCACACCCGGATTATCCTGAGCCAGGTAGACCAGATAAGTATATGTACCTGCTTCATAGAACTTCGGTCCGGGGATCTTCTGAGTTTCATTGACCGCATATGCTGTTGCGGATGTGCGTGCTCCATTTCTTAAGAACACATGTGTATCAAGTGTATAGCGTTCTCCGTCCAGATTCACAATGACCGGAATATCGTCAGCCTCTGCATGCTCGGGTTCGTGACCATATTCATATGACACAGCCTTTTCGGAATTACTGTAATGGATCTGATCGCCGATCGCACGTACTGTAAACGTGAATGAATCATCAGGATTATCTGCCGGTGCTGTATAGTCACTGACAGAAGTACCTGTGACCCTGTCTGAATAGGCCAGATCACCATTCCAGTAAGCTTTTACGACATAATACTGGGCACCCATAACAGGATTCCAGCTGAATGAGCCGTCCGGATACCATTGCAGATTGTCAGGTGTTTCCAAAGAACCGTACATTCCATACTGTCTGTTGTTTCTTCTGATTGTATACTTGACAGCGGTTGTCTGGAGCTGTTCATAAGACGGTGCTGTGTACATCTCTAAATATGCATAATCACTGTTCAGCATATATGAGAAATCCAGATCAAATAAAGTACCTTCGGAATAACCGTATTCGTAGATTATATCCTCCGGATCATTACTGCCGGATGTGACTTTGCATCTATACCATGTACCATACGGCAGTCCGAAACGAACATGTCCGTCCGGCGACCATTCCAGATCCTTCGGTGCCAAAGCCTCTTCATTGTTGTTTGTCTGCAGGGTGAACTCATTGCCGCCCCAGTATGCCTTGTAGCCGCTGTCACGTGAGATGATACCGGCAGTATACTTTCCGGAATAGAAACCGTATGCATTGATCACTGAGGCAGGAATTTCCAGACTCGTCATTCTGCCGCTGGTTTCATCCTTATGCGGTACCAGATAATCAATTGAAGTGTTGGTACCCGGAATATCATAATATTTACCGTCAGAATCACTCAGCTGGATCGTTGTCCAGTTTTCATCTGCTGTGAAAGCAGCGTCACCGTTTGCCCTGTATTCATACAGCGTGCTCAGGTATACATCGCATGCTTCGCTGTCACTGCAGCTGATCAGTACTCCGCCGCCGTCTTCTGTTGCCTGTATAACGAGATCTTCCGGAGCTTTCACTGTTATCTTCTGATCGATCGTCATAACAGGGAAATAGTACATTTCTTCGTTGTAGCTCTTTGTCAGTTTGATCTTGACCGCATAATTTCCGGGTTCCAGATTATCGCTGGCATATTTCTTCAGATCGGTTCCGTCAAATGTATATGAAGAACCGTTTGAGGCAGGTTTAAACTCAGAAACAGACAGTGTTTTCCCATTGGAGTCCGACATCAGAATAATTGAGATCTTAAATCCTTCAGCGACATATTTGGGATATCCGTCTTTGAATGTCAGAGTAAACTGATTCCCATCATTTGAAACAAGTGTTCCTGCATTTACATAAGGATCGTTCCATGAACCATATCCGGATACAGCATCGGATGAAACAGTGACAGTCACACGCTCTGTGATCGTGCTGCCGTTTTCCTTATAGAATGTCAATGTTACGTATGCTGTGCCCTCGGAAACACCGGTAATCAATCCTGATTCGTCCACCGTAACGATATCCGAATTTTCCGAGGCATATTCAACACGCTCTGCCGGTTTTGCATAACTCGGATAAATCGTATACCTCAGACGATCTGTTCCACCGACACTGAGTACATATGTTTCGCTGAACATTGATACTGATGAAATATCAGGCTGTGTATTGGTCACAGTAACTGTTTTCAGCAGTTCTTCACCATCTAAGAATTGGATGTCTGCTGTTCCAAAACCGACAAGTCTAAAGCATACAAAATGTTCTTCCGGGTATTTCGAACCAATCTCTAAAACCGACGGATCTGTACTGATGACCGACAGTTCACTGCTGTCCTGCTGTACCCCGTCAACAAAGAAATAGTAATACAGATCATGATTGTACCAGTCTGTCTGATCATCGATCTGATCATAATTAAGCTCAGTTGTTTCCTCAGAACTTTCCCACTCAGAAACTGATACATACCTGCCTGTTGTTTCAATATTCTGTTTTACAGTAAAGCTATGCCAATCAATTTCTTCCGCAGACCAAGGAGCATAGAAACTGATATCAGCATTTCCTGCGGAAACAGGCATCAGATAGACCGTCTTATAATCTTCGGAGAATTCTGCTTTCAGAACACTTTCATCACTGCTCTTGACGGTCAGAGATGAATAATCTCCTTCAGCATTATCAAAGGTATAGCTGAGCTCCAGTGCTTCAGGCTGAACATTCAGCCATAAAACATTTTCATTGGGATCCTTTACCCGGAAATTATATACCGGACCATAAGCATTCATATATGCACGCTGAATGATCTCATCATGATACTTGACAACGAGTCCGAAGTAACCGATCAGATCCGGTGTGATCAGGAGCTTGCTGTTGTCATCAGACAGCTTGATCTCACCAACATGATGCTCCGTATCCTCAAAGGCAAACGTCAGTTCGGAAGGATCTCCTGCTTTGCCATTGATTGTATATGTAAAACTAACTTCTGATGTCTCATGATAATACGCTTCGATTTCTTCCCACTCATAGCTGCTGTAGTCGAATTCAAAGCTTCTTGTGACTGTAGAGGAGACAGTTACATTACAATGAACAGTAAAGTTTCCGTCTTCTGTTGTGACTGTGATCACAGCAGTACCATCAGTCACACCGGTAACAGTACCGTTGCTGTCAACCGAAGCGATCTCCGGATGATCAGATGTCCATGTGACATTCTGGTTCGTTGCATCAGCAGGAAGGACACCTGCTATCAGAGTATATTTCTCATCCTTTGTAAGGATCAGTTCTGTCTTATTCAACAAGACACTGGTTACAGCGATCGTTTCTTCAACAGTAACTCTGCAGGATGCTGCAAATTCGCCGTCTTCTGTTGTAACAGTGATCACTGCTGTTCCTTTGCCAACTGCAGTTACTTTACCCGTGCTGTCGACTGCTGCGACAGATGTATTGGATGATGTCCATGTGACAGCCTTGTTATCCGCATCAGCAGGTTCTACCGTCGCTGTCAGCTGCGCATCTGTTCCTTTTTCGAGAGTCAGTTCTGCCTGATCAAGTGTCACTCCTGTAACTGCGATATGTTCTTCAACGGTGACATCACATGTCGCTGTGAAATTACCATCTTCTGTTGTGACTGTGATCACTGCTGTTCCTTTGCCGACTGCAGTCACCTTGCCTGTATTGTCAACGGACGCAACAGATGTGTTGGAAGATGTCCATGTGACAGCCTTGTTATCCGCATCAGCAGGTTCTACCGTCGCTGTCAGCTGCGCATCTGTTCCTTTTTCAAGCGTCAGTTCTACCTGATCAAGTGTTACTCCTGTAACTGCGATATGTTCTTCAACTGTGACATCACATGTTGCTTTCTAACTGCCATCTGCTGTTATGACTGTGATCACTGCTGTTCCTTTTCCGACTGCAGTCACCTTGCCTGTATTGTCAACAGACGCAACAGATGTATTGGATGATGTCCACGTGACATTCTTGTTGTCTGCATTTGCAGGTATTACCGTCGCTGTCAGCTGTTCAGCTTCTCCCTTTTCGAGAATCAGTACTGTCAGATCCAGTGTTACTCCTGTCACAAAAATATGTTCTTCAACTGTGACATCACATGTCGCTGTGAAATTACCATCTTCTGTTGAGGCTGTGATCACTGCTGTTCCTTTGCCGACTGCAGTTACCTTGCCGGTGCTGTCAACTGTTGCAACAGATGTGTTGGAAGATGTCCAAGTGACATTTTTATTGTCTGCATCTGCAGGTGTTACTGTCGCTGTCAGATGGATATTTGTTCCTTTTTCAAGCGTCAATGATGTCTGATCCAGTGTCACGCCTGTAACTGAAACAGGTTCAGACTGCACATATTTAGTTGAGGATAACTCCAGCAGACTGCGGTCATATAAGCCGGTTGTTTTAGTATCATAACCGTACGTGATGGTTGCTCCGCTGTATGTAATATTTCCTACGGTTCTTTCAGGAATTACAGCGTAAAAGCCATTGGTGCTTGTGAATGTCACGCCCACAAGGAACAGCCAGTCATCTGCCCCGATGCTGCCCTGATCACAGTTCGTAACATCGACCAGATAGTTCTTGCCGTCATTCATTGTGACGATATTCCACATGTGATTGCCGGCTCCGCTGCCGCCATTCATCGTTCCGGTCACCAGGTAGCATTCAATAGCGCTGCTGCGGAACGTTGAAAGATCACAAAGGTACTTAAACGCTTTGGAGTAGCCCTCACATACAACTTCTGTTGTGTCGTCTCCGTCAAATACCCAGATCAGCTGCCAGGGATTTCCATATGGTGTGCTGTTATTGGCTGCTGCTTCATCATTATAGGAAACACGGCTGCAGATATCCTGTCTGTAGGAGACCAGCTTATCGTAGTCACTTTCAGATGCATGGCTCTGCACAACACCCTGGATCGTTGAGACAGCTGTGCTGACAGAAGAAATCACTTCCGGATCTGTTACATATTTATCGGCAGCATATTCCGATGCAACAGTCATCTGTAAAACACATTCCTTCGAAAGAGTCAGAGCCCATTCCCCATTTACCGAGGAAGCTCCATAACTGTAAAACGTCCACCAATATCCAATTGTTTTGTCATACCAGTAAAGATCATAAGGGCAGTCAACCAGCAGTCTGTAAACAATATCGGAGATATCAATGTTGATCAGATTTTTGACAGCTTCTTTTGCTTCAGTTGTGATCGAATTGTTCGCAACAATTGCTTCTACGCCAAGTTCACTTGCTGTCCATTTCTTTCCGCTCAGTCCCAGATCATCCAGTGTAATTGAGATCTCAGTAGATGTGATCTCACCTGCAGCGATCTGCTCGACCTTGGATTTTACGATATTATAAACCATCAGATTATAACCGGTCAGAGCATCACCCATTCCCTGTGCCGATGCATCTTCCTGACCATCATCCAAGCTCAGCTGCTGATCAAGATACATCTGAAGAAGTTCATCATTTGTACCTGTGCCGGTATCAACTGTACCGTTTTCAGTGTCTGCAGGCGCAGTGATCTCCTCAAATGTTTCTTCAGACACAGGTACTTCCTCAGCCTGTTCCTGTTCAGGCTCAGATGTTTCCATTGTCTCTTCAACGGTTTCTTCTGTTGTTTCAGCTTCCTGTACAGCTTCTTCAACAGTTTCTTTCACCTGTTCTGCAGTTTCCTCTGCGGGTTCTTCAACAGTCTCTGCGACTGCTGTTTCCACCGGTTCTGCTTCTTCAGCATGCAATGTTGTCACATTTGAAAACATCGAGCTGAATGCAAGCATGATACTCAGAATTCCTGTCATACCTTTTTTGATGTACATAATTCCTCCTCTTGTAGTAAGAATTGAATACACATGTGATCCGGATCCAATCCTTTTGCAGTAAAAATACGCTAAATAATATTTTATCATCACGGTTTTCCGTCAACAATGAGTGGCAGAAAAATGGACAGTTTATTACCTGCTTATGCATGTCCTGTTCATTCTCTTTCCTGCCATAACAGCCAAAGGACAGGCACTTCTGCCTGTCCCTTCTGCTGTTTGAATGATGATAACTGTCTCTTACAGTGTCAGTGCACTGTTTAAGTATCTCATTACCTTTGCGTCGATCTTGAATTTCACGGTCTTTGTTCCGCCATAGTTTCCTGTTCCTCTGAGGACCATGGTAGCCGTTCCCTTCTTGACGTTGTTTGCGTAGCTTACGATCTCATAATCACCATATGCAAGTTCTGTTCCATTCAGTGTGATCTTGATATCTTTCTTTGCTACTGTAACTGCTCTTCCCGTGTATTCCTGGTTTGCGACTGTGACTGTAGCTTTTGCGATATTCTCGACTGCCTTGATCACTTTGTACGTTCCGCTCAGGCTTCCGGTGTAGTTCTTGATTCCGTTTACTGTGACTTTGATCACTGCACCTGCAGGTACGATATCCTTCGCATCAACTGCGTCACCTGCCATCCTGTATACACTCTGCTTGTTGTTTATTACTTCAACATCCTCTGCATATGTATACTGGACTGCCTTGTCATAACCTGTTCCTGCCTTGATCACTCCTCCGTCAGTATCCTTCACTGTGACTTTGCTCTTCCACTTGCCGGCTTTTGCGTTCTCTACGACATCGTTCACTGTCATCACTGCTTTTCCGATATCCTTCGGTTCGACATCAAATGTCTGTTTAGCTGATCCGGAGAAGTTTCCTTTTCCTTTGATCGTTGCTGTAGCTGTTCCGACTGCCTTGTTTGCCGCATATGTCACTGTATAGTCTTTTCCGCTCCTAAGCGTTTT
>JAFOMZ010000250.1 GCA_017421125.1 Solobacterium sp. | reverse complement strand
TTCATGATTTTCCACATGCGGCAGGATCAGCTGTTTCAGTTCATCGGACAGTTTTCCTGCAGCGACCGGCCGTACACTGTTATGCGAGAATACAGCATTTGTTTCTACGACCGCATCCTGCGGGAGATTTGGAATCTGCAGAGCATAGTTGGGAATGTTGACGTTGCTGACGACACGGGTCAGACCAAGCAATGCCTTGATCAGAAGGATCCCTTCTTCACCCGTAGATACCAGCGCGATCTCCTCTTCACCCTTCAGCAGTCTTTCACTGCGGGCAAGGCGTCTTTTCAGATCCTCTTTGCGCCATGATACCGGTGTCAGGCTGAACAGCCAGGACCGTGCTGTCTCCGGACCCTTCAGGTATTCATCTCCCGGCATGAACTCCGCAAGATGTCTGTCACCGGCAGCCGCAATGGCTCCATACCGTCTGAACAGGTCCATCTTGACCCGGTGTCCGCATTTGAACACATCATCCATCCAGCCTTTATCCTGAGGCGCGATCCCCGGCGTATAACCTTCTTCAAAATGCTCGTCGATGTATTTTCTGTATATCGGGAACAGATCCCTGCCATGGCAGGAAGCTTCCGTAAACCATGTGAAGTGATTGATGCCGACGACGTTGACAATGACATCATGCCAGTCTTCGACTGTTTCACCGGTCTCTGTTTCAAAGATACCTTTCAGGACCTTCTGTGTCCCGAACACTTCATGGCAGCACCCGAATGCCTTGATCTCCGGGAATACCGTATACAGTGTTTTGACCAGCAGTGACATCGGGTTCGTGTAATTGATCACCCAGGCGTCAGGTGAATATGCTTTGATTGCTTCCGCGATCTCAACAAACATCGGGATGGAGCGCAGTGCGCGGATCATACCGCCGGGTCCTGCTGTGTCTCCGACCGACTGCCAGATGCCGAGTCTTTCCGGGAGGTGGACATCATATTCCATCTCATCGAATGTTCCAGGGAGGATCGAGATCACAACAAAGTCCGCACCTGTCAGGGCATCTTCAAGACTGTTTCTGACTTCGAATGTCCAGTCGCCTTTTGTGTCTTCACGTGACATCAGATGATTGCCGATCACCATGTTGCGTTCGGCAGCCTCTCTGTCGATATCATAGAGTCTGATCGTTCCGCTGATCGTACCTTCCATTGCCAGATCCGTCATGAATGTCCATGCCCAGCCTCTGGATCCTCCGCCGATGTATGCGATCTGAATGTCTTTAACTGTTCCGTCTCCTGTGTACTTCATTTACTGCTCCTTTCAGGATATCCGTTTCTTCTGTTCAGTTCCTTTTCGACCTGATTCAATGTGCTGAAAAATCTGTGTGTGGCAGTCATCGGTCCGACCAGCACCAGCATTCCCAGTGTATTCCAGCCGAACATATGCTTGAATGACGTGTGCGGTCCCGGGATCCCCAGTTCGATCGCTTTTTCCTTCAGTTCCTCTGAGATCTTTGCCATCCAGACAAGTGTATAGATAAACAGTGTCGGGATACCGACCAGATAAGCGACATAATACCGCTGTGTTTTCCTGCCGAGTATCTCGTCCAGCTCATCCTGCAGGCCAAGCTTCATATATACGACAAAGAATAATCCTGCTGTGAAAAAATCAATGAATCCGAGCAGAAATCCATGTCTGTCGGTATGTTCAAACTCCATCATATCTTCCCCATATCAGAATCTTTTGCTGACAAATACGCGCAAAAGTAATTCTTCAGCAAACGCAATATATCATATATCCGCCGGAAATACATACCTGCAGGAGAAAAACGTCGGTCATAAACCGGCGCTTTCTCTTTTTTACAGCTCTTTGATCTGCGGACTGAACAGCAATGCAGCTGCAGTGACCGCAAAGCCCATCGTACAGAAGACAAGAAGCGCGGTACTTCCAAACGCCTTCAGTATGATGCCTGCCAGCACTGAGGCAATAGGAGTCATTCCCTGGGATCCGATACTGATGATACTGCTGACTTTGCTCAGCTTATCCCTGTCAACGATGCGCATGATCGCCGTATTGATGGGAATATTGGTGTTTGAGATCAGAATACCGATCGCAAAGAATCCCAGACTGAACACGACCAGGAAATAGCTGATCTGTATGCCGCTGTCTACGAAGAAGAAATAGCAGCCTGTCAGGCAGACCATGACAGCAGCTACCGCACATAAGAGCAGGGATACTTTCCTTCCGCACTTATCACTTTGAGGACGTCCGCTCAGGAATGCCGCTCCCATCAGTGAGCTGACTCCGAAGCATGCGTAGAACACGGACGACCATTGTTCCGGTGTCAGGATATTGTCCAGCAGATAGTACTGTGCTCCCGAGAGATCTGTTTTCACGAAGAACGGGAGAAAGTTTCCTGTCACAGGCGTAAAGAAGAAATTGATGAACAGCGTCGCGATCAAAAGCGTCAGGATCGCTTTCTTTGTCCTGAGATAATTGATCCCCTCTGCCATATCGGACACCGCAAGCTTCAATGTCAGTCTGTCCGCGGATGGATGGAACTCATATCTTATCAGCATTTCCGAAATACCGGAGGCGATATAGCAGAGTCCTACCAGAACGAATAACGCATGGACCGGCATAGCTGCGTACAGGACACCGGCAAGAATGATGCCGAAGATATTCTCAAGCGCGTTTTTCATCGTAAAGTATGAGTTTGCCTGCTGAAGCTGGTCTTCCCTTACGATATGCGGGAAGAGTGCTCCTGCTGCAGGATTGAAGATACCGCTGACCATATTGCCCGTTATTCCCAGGATGAAGAGGATCAGAAGCTGACCGGATGGTTCCGGAAACAGCCGCATAAGTACTGTTGCCAGCAGGATCATACCGCCCTTCAGATAATCACAGATATACATGATCCTGGCTTTGCTCATACAGTCTCCCAGCACGCCGCCGGCCGGCGTCATGACCAGCATTGCAATACTGCACAAAGCCAGATACAAGCCCTGCAGGAAGGCGTTGTTGCGGCTGATGTCCAGAATATAGAAGCTGACCGCGAAACTGTACAGGATCGCGCCAAGCTCGGATACCAATGCCCCGAAGAACACGAGACGGAAGTTCCTGTTCTGAAAGACATTGTCTTTACGGATCGTTTCACTCATGTACTTCCATCTCCTTCCATTGTTCAGATAATTCACGGTCATTCAGGAGACCGGTCAGGCGGTCTATGCTTGCCTCAGCGGTCGAGCCGAATATATCAAAGACTACCGGCTGGTCACGGCGGTCGATAAACTGCATTGTTTTCAGTGTGTAGTCCGGCATGGAATCAAAATGCTGTGCCATGACCTTTGCCTGTCTGAGGGATGCGTTTGCTTCTGCATGTTTGCCAAGTTTTCCCTGAACATATGCGAGCAGTACGAGCATTTCCGCATGCGTCTTTTCCAGCGCATCAGATCTGTCTTCTGTTTTCAGCCCGGTCAGAAGATCAAGTCCCCAGGCAGCGATATTCATCGCCTGCTTCCAGTCATTCCTGGACCGGAATAATAATACATAACCGAAGACCGTGGTAAGCAGACCGGATATGCAGGTCATCAAAGCTTCTGACAAAAACGGTGCGGCCTGTTCCGGATCGTTCTTGAAGGCTGTCAGGAAAACCCCGATATTTCCGCTGAACATTCCGCCGGCATTATTCTGCTTCAGCAGTTCTATGCTTTTTTCCGTCTCTCCGAGCAGAAGATATACGATCGAAATATCTCCGCTGATCGTTGAATCGCTGATGCGCGGATCATCATTCTGCGGAAGCAGCACCTTTGAACGTTCCAGCAGTTCCAGTGCCCTCCTGAGCTGACCGGCATCATGACTGCCTGCACCGAAGGCAAGATAAACTTCCGCACAGGCATAGACTGCTTTAAATGAATTCGGATATCTTCCCAATGTTTTTTCTGCTTCTGTCAGTGCTTCCGGATCCATCGTCCGGCAGTATGTATTGATCCGTTCCATGGCGGAATCAAGATTGTTGTCCTTCATCCTGTAGCCAAGAAGCACATCCACGGATGTATCAAAGAAATCCGCCAGCTCAACGACAAGATCCAGTTCCGGCTGTGAAAGTCCTGATTCCCATTTATAGACTGCGCCGACAGTCACGCCCAGTGCCTCAGCCAGCTTCTCCTGGGTCAGTTTCCGTTGTTTCCGGAACGTACGTATATTTTCAGCAAGCTTTAGTTTCATATGCTGTATCTCCTTTTGTCTGTTTCCACTGTCATTATATTTGGAATGACCTACAGACAGAAGACACCATCAATACTGAAATAATATTATTTTTTATACCGTTGGTATGGGTTTCGGCATAATACATTCTGCAGTCTTATGATTCCGGATATTCATGATAAAAGGCCGCGATCATCACTGCGGCCTTGTATTTCTGTTTCCGGTATCAGTTATCAGCTCTGGAGAATCCGTTCTTCATATGCTGGCTGGCAATGAGCATCAGCTGGTTAAGCGTTTTGGTGCTCTGTTCTTTTGCCATATCGCAGATCTTTCTGTTTGCTTCTTCAAGAAGTGACAGGTCCCCGCTTTCCTTCACCTTTGCGTCATATTCATTCAGCAGACGATGGGTGTTGGAGGCGATCGCGTTCTGATAGCGCTCGATCACCTGGATCGTATAGCCGTAATGGGGATCTGCGAGCACACCTGCAAGCCGGCTTGCCCAGTAGAAGTTCTCCGTTGAAACATCAAGACTTACATCGCTGATGTACTTCGGCAGTTTCGTTACATTAGTGTAGATACCGAGCATTGCATTGAATGCATTGGCACCGTATGAGATCCACTCTACTGCCTGCAGTTCCTTCGGCATATAACCGCGTATCTGACAAAGAACGGTCACACCTGTACGGCTGATGCCGATCGGACGGTAGATGCCCTTTTCCGGAAGATCAGCTTTCTGATACGGGTTGTACGGAGTGCCCTGGTAATACGAAGACAGGATATATTTCATGTCTTCCGGCGTGATCTTCTTCTCCGGCACCATTGACCAGGGAATATCATCATTCTCCGGTGTATAATCTGCGTTCTCTCCATCCCAGCGGAACGTATTCGGGTTGAAGTAGCGGCCGATATACCATGCGCGCGGGTTGTTGTATACATGGTCGGCATCGCTGTGCGAGCCATAGACATAACGGGGATTGAAGTTTCCGTCCAGGTTGAGATCAAGGTGATACTTCTCTGTGAACTCCCTCAGATCATAAGAGCACATGAAGTTCTTCTTTTCTCCATAGGCATCCTCGAAATCAAAGAAGTCGATGCCCAGCCGGTTGGGCATGATGACATACTCTTCATCCTTTACCCTTCTTGCCATCCAATGATGGCCGCCGATCGTCTCGAGCCACCAGACCTCATCCGCGTCATTGAACGCGATGCCGTTGGATTCATACGTTCCGTATCGTTCCAGCAGAGCGCCAAGGCGTTCCACGCCTTCGCGTGCGGAGTGAATATACGGAAGGACGAGAACTACGAAGTCCTCTTCACCCAGACCACCGATCTGTTCGGGTGCGGTGCGGGTCTTTGCTTTGTATACTACCATCGGATCAGCACCGAGCACTCTCGGGTTGGAAGTGATCGTCTCGGTCGCAGTCATTCCGACATTGGCCTCATTGATCCCGCTGGCCGCCCAGATCCCGTTTTTCGGATCTACGCTCGGGCATGCGGTATAGCGCATCGGATCATCCGGCAGTGTGACCCTGCAGTGACCGATCACGCTCTTGTATTCTTTCTTCTGATCCTTTGGTTCTACAACGACCGTCTTTTTGACATCAAAGAAACCATCGTCTGTTCTTGCGATCATTGTGGATCCGTCATAACTGGCCTTTTTGCCTACCAGAATTGTTGTGCATGGCATATTGTTTTTCTCCTTTATACTACGTAATTGTATTCGCAAAGTGATAAAACGCAAACTGTCATGCCTGTCTTTGTTTCAAAAATTTCTGTACGGAACAGATGTTAGGATGATCAAAAACTTCAGCATATGTGCAGTGCTTCCGGAACGTTAACACGTCAGTCATGGTATACTGTTAAGGCTTTATGAGGATCAGCAGAATGGAACAGAACAGAGCCCCTGTCTTTGAAGCAGTAATGAAATACGCAGATCTGAGACCTGCTTATTTCTGCGTGCCCGGGCATCGTTATGAAAACGGTGTAAACACACAGTTCAGGACGTTTGCGGGAGACAGTATTTTTAAGATCGATCTTACGGAAACAATGATCACGGATGATCTGCACTGTCCGGTCAGCGCGATCAAAGAAGCTCAGGAACTTGCGGCAAACCTCTGGGGAGCTGATCATACATTTTTCCTGGTGAATGGAAGCACGTGCGGGAATGAAGCGATGGTGCTGTCTGCGGTAAAGCCAGGTGAAAAGATCATGATCGCCGGGAACTGTCATCATTCCGTATACAATGCGCTGATCCTGAGCGGCGCGGATCCTGTATATATCATGCCCAGGACTGTTCATGACTGGGGCATCTCCGGAGGCGTCTCACCTGCTGAAGCGGAACGGATGTTTCAGCAGTATCCTGACTGCAGGGCACTGCTCGTCACAAGCCCTGACTATTACGGGATCGTATCGGATATCCGGGCGCTGGCTGAGATATGCCACAGACATGGAACGATGCTGCTGGTGGATGAAGCCCATGGTCCGCATTGTTATTTTTCCGGAAGACTTCCGGAAGGAGCGCTGGCCTGCGGTGCCGATCTGTGCGTACAGAGCCTGCACAAGACTGCCGGATCTTTAACACAGAGTTCTCTTCTTCATGTAAAAAGCAGCCTGGCGGATATTGAAATGATCAGGCAAAGCTTGCGGATCGTTCAGAGCAGCAGTCCTTCCTATATCCTGATGACTTCCCTCGATACAGCAAGAAGAGATCTTGCCCTGCATGGAAAAGAAATGGCAGAACACGCACTGGAACTGGCATGTTCGGTAAGGACCCGGATCAATTCCATACCCGGACTGCAATGTGCCGGCAGAGAACTGGAAGGAAATGCGTCCGTCTTCCGGATCGATGAAACAAGGCTCATCATCAGCGCGGCACAGCTTGGCCTAACAGGATTCGGACTCAAAGCCAGCCTGTTTGACAGATACAATGTAGAAGTCGAGATGGCTGACAGCAGGAATGTTATTGCCATTGTCAGTTATGCAAATACACCGGAAGATATTGAAGCTCTTATTTCAGCGCTGCGTGATATTGCTGAAGAGTATTCTGATGGAAGGCCCCTTGCGGAAAGTACCGTGCTTCCCGGACAGGCGGTCTGCGCAATGTCACCCAGAGAAGCTTTCTTTGCAAAGAAAAAGATCATCCCCTGGAGCGAAGCAAAGGGATGTGTCAGCGCTGAGATGATCGCGCCGTATCCTCCCGGAATCCCTGTGATCAGACCGGGTGAAATATTCACTGATGAAATACTGGATCATCTGAAACATGTCAGGGCATCCGGCGGTTATATACACGGACTGTCTGATGAAACGATGGAAACAGTGACAGTCATCGATCGTTAACAGTAATCACGCCATCACGTACTGAAAAGACAGTATTTTCAGTACGTTTTATTCTCTTTCCGGATACTGCTTGACGTTTGTATCCGGTAAAGTTATAAAATAGTGACGGCTGTAAAAAAACATAGAGATCTCTCTAGTGTAAATAACGGCGGGGGTAACTTATGACTGCAAAGAAGAATGTTGCTGAAACCATATATTTCAGTGTTCTGATGATCTTCATCGGAGGAATGATGGACGGGTATTCCTATGTTGTACGGGGCGGCGTATTTGCCAACGGGCAGACCGGCAACTTCATCAAGCTCGGTCTTGGCGTTGTCAATCTGGATAAAACGCTGTTCATCAAGTCGATCGTTCCGATCATCGGTTTCTGGCTTGGCATCTTTGCGGCAGAACACCTCTTCCATGTCATTCTGAAAGAGCCTGACCATGAGATACGTGATGTCCGATGGAAGCGTTATATCCTCTGGGCGGAAATAGTTCTTCTGCTTGTGGTCGGACTGATCCCTGATTCAACGATCAACCTGGTACCCAACTCCCTCATCTCTTTTACGGCAGCGCTGCAGTACTGCTGTTTCCGGAAACTGGATGACAAGGCAGCATATTCCTCTGTCTTTGCCAGCGGAAACATGCGCTCCTGTGCAGAGAATTACTATATGGGGCTGGTCCTGAAACGGCCTGATAATCTGAGACGGGCAAAACAGTACACAATGATCCTTCTCGGGTTCCTGTTCGGTGCCGTATTTGCGGCGATCCTGGCAAGGTACATCGGGGAGAAGACCATCTGGGTCACCTGTGTCATGCTGTTGGCTGCTTCTGCCATCGTGAATGAAAGAAACTGACGCTGTTCAGTTTTTTTCTTTATGCTTTTCCGTGCATATGAAAAGACCTCACTCAACAGCAAGGTCTTCGTAAACTGTATTTATTCAGCAGGTCTCAGTTCAATGACATCATAACTGCTGTGCGCTTCATTCCTGAACGGATAACCCCAGCCAGAGATGCCTGCCGAGACCAGCAGATTTGTACTTCCGATCTGATAATCACCATACGCGTGGTAATTGAGCATGTCATAGATCATCCGCAGCGGGAAGAACTGTCCGGCATGGGTATGTCCGGAGATCTGCAGATCTGCGCCATAGGCGATGATATCTCCGTCCTCATAGGGAGAATGATCGACAACAAGCACATAGGCATCTTCCGGTGCCTTTTCCAGCTCGTTGACATCCTTTCTTGTGATCTCACTCGTATCTTCTCTTCCCAGCAGATACAGATCATCCCCGATCTTTACGAGTTCATCCTGCAGGATGATCAGACCGTTGTCCGTGATCGTATCCGCCAGTTCATCTCTTGAATAGGTCGGTCCGTACATATAGGCAGACCTTGGCTGACGGTCGTGATTGCCGTAAATATAGTAGACCGGTACGTCCATCTTCCCGAGCTGTTCATAAGTCCATTTCATCTCGTCATTCCTGCTCTGTTCATCACTGATATCCCCTCCCAGCAGGATGAAGTCGGGATGAAGCTCTCTGATCTCATTGAAGGCTTTTTCAACGACCGCTTCACTCTGTGAAGAGCCGATATGCAGATCGGAAACAAATACGGCTGTATAGGACTGCTTCAGTTTGCCTGACGTATAAACGTGACGGGAAGGTACAACTCTTTCCATGTTGACGGTACCGTAGATCAGCACTGCTGCCATGGACAGCAGACTGAGCAGAAGTGAGATCTTCTGATCTGTTTTCTTCCTGAAGCCATACAGAACCGCCTTCAGCGGATCACACAGAACATCTGCCAGAAGCGCGATATAAAGTGCCGCAAAAGGATAGCCGTGACGCCAGAATATCGGTGCCGCAAAAGCGATCAGCGCAAACGCCAGCGCGATCATCAAGACCAGCTTTATGACCCATACAAACAGTTTCAGCAGATGACTGTTTGTTTTTCTGACAGGAATCTGTACAGCCTGCAGCAGCGCAAACATGGCTGCCGCCCAGAAAAACCATTTTATGTAATGCAAAGTATCCATATGTGTATTATGCTCAGTAATCACTCATAAATATATTCATCAAGCAAATAACATGTACCATCAATGATAAATGATCTTGTTTTCTTTCTTCCTTCTTCATCATATGAGAATTCGATCACTTTCCCGTTGTTGTCATATGCTTTCAGCAGTTTATGTTCTTCATCATATTCAAACAGCAGTTCATAATCAGCATGTCTGTGGCCTTCCGCTCTGATCAGATAACCATCAGAATCGTAATAAAAATTAGTGAAGAATGATCTTGCGAATGCATCTTCCCTGGTATGATCCAGCAGCTGTCTTCTGTCATTGACATGGAATTCAACCGTCTCATAAGGAGCGGATTCATCTTCACCGGTCAGAAAACGATACCCGCAGAGTTTCCCGTCATCGTCATATTGATAATCATATCTGTGTATGACATGGGGCGGATCCATCGTCTTATATTCCTGGTCCGAACGTGTGAGCAGCCTGCCGTTCTTTGAGATCTGCTCACGGAACTGCATCCGTTTCTTTCCGGATAAATACTCACGTTTGTACCCATAGCGGACTGTCCTGATCTCCCCGTCCTGTTCCTGTTCCATGATCGGTTCGATCGTATACGCTGACTTGGCTTCAAAAGAAACGACGAGTCCGTTTTCATCGAATTCCGTAACATATTTCCCGCCTTCCCAGATCTCTGTTGTACGGAAAATGCTGTTGTGACCAGGAGGCAGCTGTCTTTCAATTTCAAACGGATCATCCGGCCGAAGGTAAATGTTGACCGCGTATTGTACATCGGCCGGCGTTTCCAAATAGTGTTTTCTGTCACGGTATTCCCTGATCTCAGCATTGCTGCTACTGAAAACACTGTAGGTTTTGATGTTTCCGGATTCATAATACTCTGCCGCAGATTCCAGCCGGCGCTGCTTCAGATACCTGCTTTCTGTATAACGCATATCTGTTTTCAGCTGTCCGCTTTCATAAAACGAATACGCATGGTAAACAGCATAGCCTCCGCCGGAAGTGCCCGGGCTTTCGTCATAGACGGTGCTCTTTATGCAATCAGGATATTTCTTCAGGACAGGATCATTGTTCTTCCTGTCTTTTTTGTTTTCCTTGATCAGTTCCTTCAATGCTGTTTCATATGGTTGGAGATCCAGATAACGTTCATATTTGCAATCTGATGAAGAACAGGACATGCTGAAAACACTCATGATCGAAACACATATTAACAACAGTGTCTTTTTGACATTCATCTGACAGTGTCCTCTGCAGTTTGATTATACATCGGCAATAATTTTGGAATGGCAGAAAAATCATTATGACCCGGCATTCCCGGGCGTGCATCAAAAAACGTTTACCTGCTTTATATACAGATAAACGTTATTGGTATTACCGGTTATAGTCTCCGCGTTCCTGAAGGATCTTCTTCGCGGCAGAGATCCTGACGCACAGCGTGAAGATATTCATTGCATTCTCCAGCTCACCCATGGAAGGATAAGTCGGCGCGATACGGATGTTGGAATCGTTGGGATCCTTTCCGTAAGGCCATGTAGCGCCTGCCGGTGTCATGACAACGCCTGCTTTCTTTGCGCGTGCTACGATATCCTTTGCGCATCCCGGATAGGAATCAAACATGATGAAGTATCCGCCGAGCGGCTTTGTCCATGTGCCGAGTCCCAGACCGTCCAGGTCTCTTTCAAGAATGCTTTCCACCGCTTCAAACTTCGGACGGATGATGTCCGCATGTTTGCGCATGTGTTCTACCATACCGTGAATATCCCCGAAGAACCGGACATGACGGAGCTGGTTGACCTTATCATGACCGATCGTCTGATGACGGAGATAGGATGTGAAGTCATCCATGTTGTTCGGGCTTGTCGCAAATGCCGCAATACCGCTTCCCGGGAACGTGATCTTGGATGTTGACGCGAACTTATATACGAGGTCAGGATTTCCTGCGCGTTTGCATTCAGCCAGGATCTCGATCAGGTAGTCCTGATGGTGATCATACAGATGGTGCATACCGTAGGCGTTATCCCAGAAAATACGGAAATCAGGTGCGGCCGGTTCCAGTCTGGCAAACCTGCGGACTGTTTCGTCATCATAGGAGATACCCTGCGGGTTGGAATACTTCGGTACACACCAGATACCCTTGATCGTCTCATCCTCCGCAACAAGTTTCTCAACGATATCCATATCCGGTCCGGTCGGAGTCATCGGTACCGGGATCATTTTGATTCCGAAATATTCAGTGATCGCAAAATGACGGTCATAGCCGGGAACCGGGCAGAGAAATTTGACTTCCGGCTGTTTGCACCAGGGAGTGTTTCCCATAACACCATGTGTCCAGCATCTGCTGACTGTATCAAACATGACGTTCAGTGATGAGTTTCCGTAGATGATGATATCCTTCGGATTGTTCTCCATCATATCCCCGAGAAGTTCACGTGCTTCTTCAATTCCTGTCAGGGAGCCATAATTCCGGCAGTCCGTACCGTCTTCACATGTCAGGTCCGATGCCGAATTCAGGACATCCATCATTCCCATGGAAAGATCAAGCTGTTCCTGGCACGGCTTTCCGCGGCTCATATCCAGAGTCAGGCCTTGTGCCTGTATTTTCTTATACTGTGCTTTCAGTTTTGCACGTTCTTCTATAAGTTCTTCAGAAGTCATCTCAATATATGGTTTCATCGTAGTTCCTCCAGAACTGTCACTTATCGATCATTTTTTTGACAGACAGTGAGATTATAATACAGAGGACTGCAAATCAAAAGTTGATTATCCGCACAAAACAGAAAAAACAGAAAGAATTACAGAAACAATTTTCATTCTGATCCCAGATGTATTTTTGATTCTGTTATTTCTGAGCGGAGCCCTGTTTTGCCACAGCATCCATTTTTGCCTTGAGCTCCTCTTCACTCATTCCAAGATAATAATGCCTGATCACATGGAATTCATCATCGAATTCATAGACCAGCGGGGAGCCTGTCGGAATGTTCACTCCGATGATCTCTTCATCTGAAAGACCGTCAAAATACTTGACCAGCGCTCTGAGTGAGTTTCCGTGCGCAGCGATCAGCACGCGTTTTCCTGCTTTCATATCTTCTTTGATCACCTGCTCAAAATAAGGTACGACCCGCTCGATCGTAGTCTCCAGTGATTCATGGAGAGGGAGTTCTTCTGCCGGGATCTCTCGGAACATAGCCTGGTTCTGCGGTGCTCTTTCATCTGTCAGATCCAGTGCAGGCGGTTTGACATCAAAGGACATGCGCCAGATCTTTACCTGCTCCTCTCCGTATTTTTCAGCAGTTTCCGCCTTATTCAGTCCCTGCAGCGCGCCATAATGACGCTCATTCAGTTTCCAGGATTTCACTACCGGAAGCCATACCCTGTCCATTTCATCAAGTACATGGTCCAGTGTATGGATGGCGCGCTTGAGGATCGACGTATAGCAGACATCAAAATCATATCCTACCGCTTTCAGCAGCCTTCCTGCATTCTTCGCTTCCTCATGCCCTTTTTCACTCAGATCCACATCTGTCCAGCCGGTAAATAAATTCAGTTTGTTCCACTCACTTTCTCCGTGACGGATCAATACAAGTTTCATAGCAATTAACCTCCATATCTCTGTCATAGCACAAAGTTAGTTATAACTAACTTGTAATGATCGCCCCCTGCAAACAAAAAAACAGACCGCTCTCCTTACCGGAAGAATGATCTGTTATATGGCTGTTCAGAATGATCTCAGCTGTTCACCAAGGAAGTAGAGGCTTTCACGGGGAATACGCTCCTGTGTCTTACGGTCTACTCCGATCAGTCCGAAACGCATGGAATAACCGGACTGCCATTCATAATTGTCCATGAGTGACCAATAGCAGTAGCCGCTGACCGGAATGCCATCCCTGCGGCAGGCCCTGACGCCTTCCAATGCGGTCCTGATGAATTCCACGCGGCGCGTATCATCGTCTGTCGCTATGCCGTTCTCTGTGACAAGGATCTCTCCTTTGAAGTCTTTGTGAACAGTACGGATCACATGTTCCAGTCCCTGCGGATAATATTCATAGCCCATCTGGGTCAATTCCGCGCCTGTTTCAGGTGCCAGTTCCCCGCTGGCATCCATGACGGTACGCGTGTAATTCTGCAGTCCGAAGAAGTCATCTTCCTGCATAGCAGGCAGGAACTGACGGAATTCTTCTTCCCAGCTTTGGGCAGCACGTGCTTCACCGCCCGGAGCT
>JAFOMZ010000028.1 GCA_017421125.1 Solobacterium sp. | reverse complement strand
CTGCAGATTCCAAATCTCCCGCAGGATGCGGTCGTAGAAACAAATGCTGTATTCTCGCATAACAGTGTACGGCCGGTCGCTGCAGGAAAACTGTCCGATGAACTGAAACAGCTGATCCTGCCGCATGTGGAAAATCATGAACGGATCTACCGGGCAGCTGCTGCGGCAATGGAACCCGGCAATGCGGAGGAATGCAGGAAACTTGTTGCCGAGGCATTTATGCATGACCCGCTGACCATGGGACATCATCCCTCGGAAGAGGATATACAGGCACTGGTCAATGATATGATCGATCATACATCTGCATATCTTCCGGAAGGCTGGAACCGTTAAAATAGAAATCAGCCATACGATCTGCTTTCAGAAATGGAGGCAGATTTTTTTGTTTACGGTAAGGGGGCAGGCATCTTCTGAAATATATAGATAAATTTATGCAAATATATATAGACAAATGCTGCAAAATAATATATATTAAAAGCGCGAAAGGTATAGACAAATATGAAGCGAGTAGTTCTACTGACACACGGGGAACTCGGCAGGGGATTCATGAGCGCCATGAAGGTCATCTCAGCTGAGGATGCCGACATCCAGACGATTGCACTTCAGCCGGAGGATTCTCCGGAAACACTGACGGGAAAGATCGCAGAAACACTTGGGAAGTATGAGGCTTCTGATCTGAAGATCCTGATGACTGATGTCCCGTTCGGTTCAACAACACAGACAGCCATACCGTTTCTGATGGAAACAGAGAACCTGTACATCGTAAGCGGAACAAACCTCGGCCTGCTGATGGGTGTGCTGATGGATACGTTTGAAGACTGCAGCGTAACTGAAAGACTGCACGATCTGATCGCCCAGAGCAGGGAGACGGTCTCACTGATCAACGACATGCTGGATGACAGCGACGAAGACGAAGAAGAATTGTAAGGAGGAGAACAATGATTCAATTACTGCGCGTAGATGACAGATTGATCCACGGACAGGTTGCTGTGTACTGGGTAAAGGCTGTCAATGCATCAACGATCGTTGTAGCCAGCGATAAGTATGCAGAAAATTCCGTTCTGAAAATGTCCCTGAACGTAGGAAAGCCTGCAGGCGTAAAGATGCCTGTACTGACGATCGAAAAGGCGATCGAATATCTGAATGACCCGAAGAACGATAAGAAAAAGATCTTTGTGGTCACAGGCAGCTGCGCAGACGCACTGGCGCTCTGCAAAGGCGTAAACGGTATTGAAGCAGTCGATATCGGCGGCATCAGACATGCCGAGGGACGCGTCAGCGTATCTTCCCAGGTACATCTGCTGCAGGAAGATATGGACGCCATCGAATCCATGGCGGAGCTGGGAAAAGACGTGTATGTCCAGGAAGTTCCCAGCAAATCAAAAATGCCGCTGAATGAGATCCGCGCAAACTTCAAAAAATAGTGCATACACGAATGAACATCTATGAAAAGAAATCTGTAAAAGGGGGTAAGTAAAAGTATGTTCTTAATTCAGTGTATTCTGATCGCTCTGGTCCATGTCCTGGGTATTCTGGACGGCCGTATTTTTGGTCAGAATCTTCTCAACACACCGATCGTTGAGGCAACTCTGGTCGGCATTATCTGCGGTGATGTTGTTACCGGTCTGACAATGGGCGCAACGCTCCAGCTGATCTTTATGGGATTTGTCGGCATCGGCGCTACAAGCCTTCCCAACTCTTCAGCAGGAACGATCCTGGCTGTCTCATTCGCTATCCTCTCAAAGCTTGAACCGGAAGCAGCTATCGCGCTTTCCATGCCGATCGCTCTGCTGTTCCAGCCCTGCGGGATCATTCCCCGTATCTTCAACAACATCTGGAACGTCAAATGCGATGAAGCAGCTGACAAGGGTGATTTCAAGGCTGTTGAAAGATACTTCTGGTATGGTGTATGCGCATTCGCAGTCGTTTACTTTGTACCGATGTTCCTTGCGGTATACTTCGGTTCCGGTGCTGTAGAAGCTATCATCAACGTGATCCCGAAAGTTGTTCTGGCCGGTCTGAATAAAGCATCCAGCCTTCTGCCTGCACTTGGTATTGCTCTGCTGATGAACTATATCGTTGACAAAGATGCAATTCCGTTTATGATTCTTGGCTTCGTCCTGGCCGCATTCATGGGTGTCAGCTCACTTGGCATCGCTCTGATCGGTCTGGCGATCGCACTTGTTTACTACAACTTTAAAGGCACATCTGAGGAGGATTATTGATCATGACAACAGCAGAAAACAAGAATGAACTGGTTGCAGGAAAGATGACAAAACAGGAATTCAAGAGCGGATTCTGGCGTTCATGCGCACTGCAGGGCTGCTTCAACTACGAGCGCCAGCAGGGCCTTGGCTTCGGATACGCAATGATTCCTCACCTGAGACGCATTTACAAGGATGATGAAGAAGGGTTCAAAGCAGCTCTGAAGCGCCACCTGACGTTCTACAATATCACTCCTCAGTGCACGACCTTCGTACAGGGCATCGCTGTTGCCATGGAAGAAGAAGCGTCAGAAAACAAAGAATTTGACGCAAGTTCCATCAACGCTGTCAAAACAGCTCTGATGGGTCCTCTGTCCGGTATCGGTGACTCCATTTTCTGGGGAACACTGAGAACGATCGGACTTGGTGTAGGTCTGTCATTCTGCATGCAGGGCAATATTCTCGGCCCGATCATGTTCCTCCTGATCCACAACATCCCGCACTGGATCGTCCGTTATAAGGGCCTTGAGATCGGTTATACACAGGGCATGAGCTTCATGGAGAACGCAACGGAAAGCGGTGTTCTCGAAAAGTTCACAGTCGCTGCAAAGATCCTCGGTGCTACCGTCGTCGGCAGTATGATCGCTACTATGATCAGCTTCACAACAACGATCACCCTGAACATGGGCAACTACCAGACACTTGCGCTGCAGTCTGTATTTGATCAGATCATGCCGAAGTTCCTTCCGATGGTCCTGGCAGTAACATGCTTCCAGCTGATCAGAAAAGGAAAGAAGACAACGACAGTCATGCTGATCCTGTTCCTTGCCGCATTCGTCATCGCATTCCTCGAAGGACTGGCTATCTTCGCACCGGCTGCGTAATAAACTGCAATGACATACGATATCTATAATTACATTCTTGAGTCTGCAGAAACCGTCAGGAATCTGATCGCTTCAAAAGAAGAAACGATGCATGATGCTGTAGAGTACCTGGCAGACAAAGATGTCAGAAGAGTAGTGATCCTGGGATCCGGAACCAGCTACCATGCGTGTGTCGCAGCTAAACGCAGTATGGCAAAGTCCCTTGGCATCCCTGTGGAATGCATGTATCCGATCGATTTCAAAGATGGGGAAGTTGTCCGTCAGGAAGGTACGGCAGTTATTGGAATCAGTCAGGCAGGCAGAAGCACATCTACGATCCTCGCTCTCCAGAAGGCAAAGGAACTCGGATATTACACGATATCCTGCACTTCCGAGAGAAACACACCTGTTCAGGAAGAGGGAGACTGCTATCTTCATCTGAATGTTGGTGAGGAACTGAGCGGGCCGAAAACAAAAGGCTTTATCGGATCGATCGCCGAGCTGGCATTGTTTGCGGCAGTACTGGCATGCAGAAAAGGCAGAATGACTCCGGAAGAAGTCAGCGCGCTCGAAAACAGACTGATCGCGTCCTCCGAGAACATTCCGGATATTGCGGAAAAGTCCAGAGCATGGGCGGAAAGCAATATCGAAGAACTTGAAAAATGCCGGAGACTGATCATTGTCGGTTACGGCGGCTGCATCGGTGCGATGATGGAAGGAAGCCTGAAGATCCTGGAAGGTGTCAGATGCTCTGTTACGGGATACCAGATGGAAGAGTTCATGCACGGCATCTATCATTCCGTTTGGGAGAATGATTACATCATTTACCTGGCAGAACCGGGAGAATATTACAGCCGTCTGAAAGGCATGCTGAGATACTTTGATGAAGAACGTCATGCACATCAGTTCGTGGTCACTTCTGACAAAGCATTCGAAAACAGCAGGAACGCATTTGTATATCCGTTCAGGGACGATGAAGACTTCGCCACGATGGAATATGTTGTTCCCCTCCAGGTCATTACAAAGGTCGTTTCAATGAGACTTGGTATTGACTGCAATATTCCAAGCGACACACAGTTCCATCAGAAGATGGGAAGCTATCGTTACTGATCGGACAAATACAAAGAAGGAGTTGTGGAAAACCTCCGGTTAAAAAGCCGGAAGCTGCACAACTCTTTTTTTTCATCTGCACCCGGGTCCCTGCCATCAGGTAAAGTAGATCGTCGGATAGTCCATTTCGTAATTTCTGCACAGATCCATGAATTCTTTCGCACTTTCAGTCAGATGTTTTTTCCGATGTCTGACGATCGAGTAGTATCTTGCAAATACCAATCCTTCCACATGGATCTCAACTACCTGTTTTCTTCTCAGAGGTATCGCTGCCATCCGATATGGAATGATCGCTGTGCCGATTCCGCAGATCACAGCACATGTAAGCGATTCGGAACTGAATGTTTCCCAAACAGGATCGGGTGTATATCCGGCAGCTGTCAGCACGTGATCGACTGCTTCCCGTGTTCCGCTTCCTTTTTCCCTGAGCAGCAGGGGCATCCTGCGAAACTCATCCATTGAGATCATCTGTCCGTTCCGAAGGCCTGTATCCGGCGAACAGATCACCGTCAGATGATCCGTCATATACTGCTCTGCTTCAAGGATCGGTGACTGTACCGCTCCCTCCATAAGGGCAAAATCAAGTTCGCTGTTCAGAAGTTTTTCCTCCAGGTATTCCTGCGGTTCCACTTTGACCCGGACGTCTGTGCCGGGGTAACGCACCTGAAAAGCCCTGACATATTCCGGCATCAGCTGCGTGCCAATCGTCAGACTGGCACCGATCCGGATCCTCCCGCCTTTTTCCCAGTCCCGGACGTTCTCTTCCATTGACTCAAACAGATCGGAAATACTGACCGCATATTCGGAAAGCATGATTCCCGCCTGAGTGATCTGAAGACGTTTGCCAAGACGTTCGAACAGTTTGACTCCGTAGTATTCTTCCAGTTCCCGGATCGCCAGACTGACTGCCGGCTGAGACATGGACAGACTTTCTGCTGCTCTGGTCACATTGCAGTGATTTTTATATACTGCCAGAAATATTTTCAGATGACGGATAGTCATATCGCACTCCTTATATCAATTTACTTATCAATATCATCTAAACATATTATTTCACAAATAAATAGTACGGTTATATGATTCAAATGCTTAAAGAAAGGAACAAGAACAAATGAGTATAGCCACACTTCATATTGATAGAGTAAAAAACAACCGGTATCTGACATTGTTTACTTCCACATTCCGGCTGAGCGCATGCACATTCGGCGGCGGATTTGTTATCGTGCCGCTTTTGAAAAAGAAATTTGCGGATGAACTCGGGTGGATCGATGAAAACGAAATCATGGATCTCACCGCGATCGCACAATCTTCTCCCGGAGCTATCGCTGTCAACGCATCGATCCTGATCGGATATCATGTCGGCGGTGTAGCCGGGGCACTGATCAGCGTTATCGGGACAGTTCTTCCTCCGCTGATCATCATATCTGTCATTTCACTGTTTTATCAGGCATTCCGTGACAGCCTGATCGTAAGCCGGGTAATGACCGGCATGCTGGCAGGCGTAGCAGCTGTGATCACTGACGTCGTTCTCCGCATGGCCGGAAATATTCTGAAAGAGAAAAAACCTCTGCCGGTCATCATGCTGATAGCTTCATTTATCGCTGTCCGCTTTTTCTCAATCAATGTCATCACACTGATCCTGATCTGCGGAAGCATCGGTGCGGCTGATACATACTTCACCATGAACGCAGCCCGGGAAAGAGGCTTCTGATGGTCATTCTTGAGTTGTTTCTGAGTTTCATGAAGATCGGACTCTTCAGTATCGGAGGAGGATATGCCGCGATGCCCCTGATCGAGGAGCAGGCTGTCGAGATCCATGGATGGCTGACGATGACACAGTTCGCGGATATTATGACCATTTCCGAAATGACGCCCGGACCGATCGCGATCAATTCTGCAACATTTGTGGGTATGCAGGTCGCAGGAATTCCTGGTGTACTCTCTGCCACCATAGGATGCGTGCTTCCGTCCTGTGTGATCGTTCTCACACTTGCATGGGCATATTACCGATACCGGGGTCTGACCATGATCCAGGGGATCCTGAAAGGTCTTCGCCCGGCAGTTGTTGCAATGATCGCATCCGCAGGTCTGTCACTGATGACGCTGAGTATTTACGGACAAAAAACCCTGCCTGCTGATCTGACGGCGGTCAGGATCGTTCCGACTGTGGTCTTCATTGTTTCGCTGGCGGTACTTCGTATAAAAAAACCGGACCCTATTGCAGTGATGGCTGCTGCCGGGGCGGCCGGTGTTCTGCTTCTTTCATTCTTCTGACAGTCATAAAAGGGGGAAAACATGAAATACAAACTTATGAGCGGTACACTTTACAGTTCTGACGATCAGCCGCTCGCCACGATCAGTTCAGAATTCTGCACGCAGGAAAAGAAGATCAGCACTGCCGACAGAAAACATAACTGCCGTACCTGTGTGGTATGCAGTGAAAATGATTTCAGCGGTGATATCCATTGCAGAAAATACGTCTGCACTGATGAAAAAGGCAGCGAGATCATCACTGCCGAGCCAGAATATAAAGAACATGAAGATCCTGCTGAGGTCGGCTGGCCTGTCAACAGGATGCCGGTAGTGAATCATGCCTTGCTGAAAATGTCCGGCACCAACTACGAGCTGGTAATGGAAAACAGCGGGAAATACACACTGTCTGCGCCAAACGGGAAGAATATTGTCAGTATCAATCATCGTGGACTGAAAGGCGGATGGAATATCGATGCTTCTCTCCGTTTTCCTCCGGAGATCCTGTGCGGCATTTTCTCATTCTGCAGATACATTGAGCAGGAAAATGAATTCCTGATCGTATAACACGGAAAATGGACTTAAAACCCGGGGCTGGATTGAACAGCCCTTTTCTTACGCCTGTTACAAATGAAAAGCAGCCGTTGGACTGCTGCTTTCCGGAAAGAGGGGTATAGATTCTTATTTGGCTTTGGTCGCCATCTTCTGCATGAAGCGCCATGTATAGATGGTGATCCCGCTTGCACGTGTATCGTCACAGATCCGTGAAGCGATCACCTGGAAGGGAATGACAGCCAGCAGGGGCAGAAGTACAGGATCGATATCCGTATCCAGAGTCAGTACTCTGCTGCCTGAAGCCTGAGCGGAAACAAGATACACATGATCTGTCAGCTGACGCATTGCGTCGAAGATCTGCAGCGCACGGTCATGGCTTTCCCGGTCAACGTCTACCAGGAAGATGCTGTGCGGTTTTTTGATCTCATAAACGGGACCGTGGAGGAACTCTTCCATTTCATAGAAGTTGGACGGGAGACCGACAGTCTCTTCAAGCTTCAGCGCACCTTCCTGGGCGACTCCCAGACCCGGACCGATCCCCACTGTCATGACACGCTCCATGCTGCAGAGGTCAGTTTTGTTTGCCTCATAGAACGCATCAGCCTTTTCACGTACAGCAGGCATCAGCTCGACTGCTTTTTTCAGATCACTGACTGCCTTTTTGTACTGTTCTTTCGTGCAGCTGCCTGTTTTTACACCGGCATCCAGCGCGAACAGGATCAGGAACAATGTGGATGTCGGAACACCTCTGCAGACAAATACGTCTTTTCCTGCTTCTTGTGATCCATACAGGAATGTATGCTCACAAGCCTGCTCCAGCGGAGATCCGGGCTCTGATACCAGTGCCGCAACATCGTTCCCGCACTGCTTTGCCCGGTCGAGAGCAGCCAGCGTATTTGTGCTTCTGCCGCCCTGTGAGAGGCAGAGTACCAGTGCACCTTCATGGAACCGGTAATCGTACTTTTCGTATGTTACGGAATGAATGACTTCAACTTTTTTGCCGAGATACTTTTCCATTGCGTATTTTGCGCATGACGCAATGTTGAATGAGGAACCTGATGCAGCAATCACGATCTTTGTATAGTTTTTCGAAGTATAGATGTCAGTAAGTCCGCTGACCAGTTTGTCTTTGTTCTGCAGGATCTGCCGGCAGTTTTCCGGTGCTTCAAGCACACAGTCGTACATCCATTTTTTCATGTTTGGGACCTCCTTTGGAATATATATGCTGTACACAAGTATTATAGATTATATAGATATATAAATCAACATAAATATATAGATATTTAATGAAATAATCTTGCTAAATATATAGATATATGATAGATTATTGCCATGAACAGATCACTGCAGAATGACAGAAGAAAAGTTGGAAAAACAGCGGATTACTGCAATAATATGCGGTCTGCCGGCGGCTTTTTTGACGGAAGGCCATCAGGAAAGGGTCCGCATGACATTGATATGGATTTATCTGCATTGAGTCTGATAATATATATACGTAAATCGGCCCGAAACGGGTATACGTGAAAGAGCAGACTATGAAACAGAAAGCTAAATATCAGATTATTGAAGACTATGTTATTGAGGAGATCAAAAACAAGCACCTGAAGCCGGGTGATCAGATCGAAACGGAAATGCAGCTGAGCCAGAGATTCGGTATCGGCAGACTGACAGTCAACAGGGCACTGATCAATCTTGCCAATGCGGGGTATATTACCCGTATTCCGGGAAAAGGCTCATTCGTCCAGCAGGCAACCATCAGCAAGAATCTTATAACAAGCAAAGGAAGCTTTTCGGAAGATATGCGTTCGATCGGACTGAAACCGGGTTCCCGGCTGATCGAATACAGGCTTGTTACGGGAAAAGAAGCACCTGAAGCCGCAGGCTTCCTCAGGCTGGGTCCCGAACAGAGAATGCATTACTTTGTAAGGGTCAGGACCGGAGATGATATGCCGATCGCGGTGAGTTATACATACCTCTCGGCGGAGCTGATCCCTGTGCTGGATGTACGTGCTCTGGATGGTTCACTGAACGAATATCTGCGTTCGATCGGGATCGATTCCAGCGGCGGTGCCGAGTATAAGATGTCTGCACATCTTCCGACAGAGCGGCAGAAAGAACTGCTGGGGGTCGATGAAGCAGCACTTCTCAGGAATGCGCATGTTACGTACAACGCCGATGACGTGCCATATGAATATGTTGAAACGTATTATCTATGTACCAGATATGAATATACGTTCTCGACCCGAGGTAACAAGGATTCATAAAAATGGATCCTTTTATTTTATGATCAGGAGAAGAAAATGAATCAGGAATCATATTATGAACTTGTAATAACCGATGTTGACGGTGTTCTGTTCAATACGGAACATATCTTCCGGAGTGCCTACCGGATCGTCGGTGAGAAGCACGGCATTCCTGCCTTGAACGAAGACCTGTTTGTCAGAACCACAGGGATCAGCGGTGCAGATACCGAGAAACTGTTTGACCGTGTCCTTCCGCACATACCTGACAGAAGAATGCTTCTGGAAGAGATCAGGCAGCTTGGAAAAGAGATGATCCGGAAAGATCTGCAGCTGCTTCCGGGTGCCCGGGAAATGCTTGATTACTGGCATCAGAAAAAAGTCCCTCTCTGCGCGGCAACATCCACGATACGGTCATTGACGGAAGAGCGGTTCGGCAGGATGGATATCATGCATTATTTCAGCTTTATTATCTGCGGTGACGAAGTGCGTCATAAGAAACCAGATCCGGAGATCTACAGAACGGTGATGAATCATATGAATAAGCGGCCGGAAAGAACGCTTGTCTTTGAGGACACGGGTTACGGCGTCAGAGCTGCATACTCTGCCGGCGCAGACTGTGTATGGATCCCGGCTGTAACAGAACTTACGGAAGAAGAAAAGCAGATGACCAGATATATGGCCGGAGATATGTATGATGCCATCACTTTCATTGAAAACATACGGGCAGACTGACAGCAGGATCATCAGGATCCTGATCCCTGTCATCATCGAGAACGGATTGATGACATTATCAGGCATGGTCCTGACAGGATATATCGGAAGGCTACCGGTCACGGATATCAATGCGTACGGATTGTGCACAAGGATATACAGTATTTACGGGGCACTGATCAGGGGCATGGCTGCGGCAGTGCTTGTTCTGCTTGCGAAAGAACTCATGAAGCGCAGACGGCATTTGGTCAATCACCTGATACAGGAATGCTACATGGAGATACTGTTTGTTTCCGTGCTTCTGTCTGTTCTGATCCTGATCTGTTCCGGATGGATCCTGTCATTTATGAGCAGGGATCCAGTATTGCTTGCCGGGGGAAAACGTCTGCTTCTGCAGACAGTCTGGTTTTATCCGCTGTTTGCGCTGATCCGCCTGAATGCCAGCGCATTCCAGGCTAAGGGCAATACCGGAACACCGATGAAGATCGCTGTTGCGGGCAACATCGTCAGTATCATCTTCGGATACATCTGGATCTTCGGGATCGGTTCTTTTCATGGATACGGGATCAGCGGGGCAGCTATGGCACAGAATCTTTCGCTGTGTGTGATGTTTCTGCTCGGTACATTTCTGCTCTATGGAAAAGGCGGTGAATATGAGGGCGCCTTTGAAAACTGGAAAATGCAGAATTTTTCCGGCAGTTCAAAGCTGATCAGAATGGGTATTCCTGCTGCGCTGGAAGACTCGTTCTGGCAGTTTGCGGCAGTAATGATCAGCAGGATCATACTCGGATACGGCCAGGAATATTACGCATCCTACCAGCTTGGTCTGCAGGCAGAAGGCTTCTGCGATACGATGTCAGCAGGCTTTATGACTGCTTCACTGTCCCTGGCTTCCGGATCATCGGAAGAACAGAACGGTGTATACCTGAAACGCCTCAGATTCTTTTGCCGGATCGTGATCATGATCACGATGCTGTTTCTGCTGACGCTGTCATCAAAAGTGCTCGGGCTGCTCACAGACAAGCCCGAACTGATCAGGATCGCGTCCGGGTACCTGCTGGTCATGGTCTTTTCCCAGTATCCCACGCATATGCAGAAGATCTCCAACGGATTTATCAAGGCTTCCGGCCGTGCAGGTACGACAATGACAGTCAACCTGGTCGGTCTGTGGCTCATCAGGGTCCCGCTTGTGTACCTGCTTGGCAGTGTACTGAATGCGGATATTATGATGATCTGGTGGGCGTTCAATGCAGATCTGTGGTTCAGGTTCATCCTGCTGGAGATCATACTCAGAAGGCAGAGATCCG
>JAFOMZ010000249.1 GCA_017421125.1 Solobacterium sp. | reverse complement strand
TCCGTTTTTGATGGAGGACATAAAGCGATTCGCCTGGAGTTTGCCTGCAAAATTAAGCAGGCCGTCCATCAATTTATCTTTCATGGTCTATAGACCCCCTTCGATATATCAAATATACGCAGAATTTTGTGATTTGATACCTTTTCATCATATTATGATTCTATTTATGCCTATTATTGATACACATGAAACTTTATCCAGCCTGTTTTGACACCGTTTGCCGGACAGCTAAAAGCAAAAGACCGCTGCGTCAGATTCGTGGCGGAACGGTCCTTTGATCATCAGATTTTCTGCTGTTTATTTTGTTGGATAATGCCTTGTTGTACCGTCATTGTTGGTCTGGATGATATTGGTGATCTTGTAGCCGTGCTTCACCAGAATATCCGTCATTTCCTCAACGGGTATTTCACCGGTTGCCTTGATCACGATCTCAGCACCACGGTCGGTATGATAGACCGCACAGCTTTCCAGATTTGCGTCCGCATCTGCGAACAGTCTTGCGGCATCCGCGAACTCTCCGGGTACATCCTTGCATTCCAGAACAAATCTTGTACCCTGATGTCTGTATCCCATCAGATCCAGGAATGCCTGGAAAATATCCTTTTCAGTAATGATGCCGACTACCTGATCGCGGTCATCTGTTACCGGCAGAACACTGACGCGGTTTTCCAGCATCTTCGCGGCTGCTTCTTCAAGGAGAACATCCGGATGTATCGTCTTGACGTTTGTGATCATCAGATCCTTTACCAGAGTCCTGGAAAGCAGATAATTCAATTCATAGATATCCAGCATTGTCGCATTTGAGTTCGTACTTTCCGCCACAAGACCTTCGGTGATCAGTCCGATAAGTTTTCCGCTGTCATCAACGACCGGCAGACGGTGGAAATCGTTTTTCTGCATAATATCGAGTGCTGTCGAAACCTTCATATCCTTCGTAATGGTCTTCGGGTTTCTTGTCATGTGATCCTTTACATACATAGTATTATCAACCTCCGAGATATGCCTTGCGAACACGCTCGTCATTGGCAAGCTGTTCACCTGTTCCTTCTAATGTTATTTTACCAGTTTCCAGAACATATGCACGGTCTGCGATCCCCAATGCCATCTTTGCGTTCTGTTCAACCAACAGAACAGTTGTTCCCTGCTTGTTGATCTCTTCAATAATGCGGAATATTTCATGTACCAGCAGCGGAGACAGACCCATGGACGGTTCATCCATCAGCATGATCCTGGGCTTTGCCATCAGGGCACGGCCCATGGCCAGCATCTGCTGTTCACCGCCTGACAGTGTACCTGCCAGCTGCCTGCGGCGTTCCCTCAGACGGGGAAAGCGCTCAAATACATTTTCCAGTTCTTTTGCGATCTCCTCTTTATCTCTTCGTGTATAAGCACCGAGCTCCAGGTTTTCTTCGACGGTCTCCTGGGAAAACACTCTTCTGCGTTCCGGGACCTGCGCAAGTCCGAGTGATACGATCTTGTGGGAAGGGATCTTCGTAATATCCGTCCCGTCCAGATAGATCGCTCCGGACACCGGCTTCAGCAGTCCCGAGATCGTATGCATCGTCGTTGTTTTTCCGGCACCGTTCGCCCCGATCAGTGTAACGATCTCACCGTCATTAACTTCAAATGAGATTCCTTTGATCGCTTCGATCATGCCGTATGAAACGACCAGATTTTCTACTTTCAGCATACTATCACTCTCCCAGATAAGCCTTGATAACAGCCGGATTAGACTGGATCTCTTCCGGCGTGACTGAAGCAAGCATCATACCGAAGTTGATGACCGTGATCCGTTCACAGATCCCCATGACCAGCTTCATGTCATGCTCGATCAGCAGGATCGCGATATGGAAATGATCTCTGACAAAACGGATCATATCCATCAGTTCTTCTGTTTCCTGCGGGTTCATGCCTGCGGCAGGTTCATCCAGCAGCAGCAGTTTCGGATCCGTTGCCATAGCTCTGGCGATCTCAAGACGTCTCTGTCCGCCATACGGAAGACTGCCTGCTGATACTTCAGCCAGGTCATCGAGACCCATGATCTTCAGAAGTTCATGTGCCTTTGCCTCGATCCGTTTTTCTTCTGCATAGTATTTCCGTGTACGGAATATCGAATCCGCAGGATTATAGGTGATGTCGTTGTGCATTCCGGCCTTAACGTTGTCGATCACGCTCAGATTCTGGAACAGACGGATGTTCTGGAAGGTACGGGCAATGCCCGCCTTGTTGACATCCACCGTGGTCATCTTTGCCGTATCCTGTCCGCAGAGTCTGATCGTACCGCGGCTGGGCTGGTAAACTTTCGTCAGCATATTGAATACGGTCGTTTTTCCTGCTCCGTTCGGTCCGATCAGGCCGACGGTCTCATTGTTGTATACCTTCAGGTTCAGATTGTTTACGGCAGTCAGACCGCCGAAGTCAATTCCCAGGTCTTCCACTTCAAGGATGAGGGAACGATCAATATTGTTTTCACTCATGACTGTTTCGCTCCTTTCTTTCCCTTGACCAGGCTTTCACGCAGCTTCGCTGCCCTGGCCTGAAGGTAGGCGTTGTTCGTAACAAGCATGATCACGATCAGAACGACTGCATAGATCAGCATACGGTAGTCCTGCAGTGATCTCAGCAGTTCCGGCAGCAGCATCAGTACAGTCGTGGAAATGATCGTACCTGTCATGTTGCCCAGGCCTCCGAGCACAACGAATACCAGGATCAGAATGGATGTATTGAAATCAAACTTGTTCGGTACAAGTGTGGAATAGTTCAGGCCGTAT
>JAFOMZ010000248.1 GCA_017421125.1 Solobacterium sp. | reverse complement strand
TAAATACCTCTATCTGGAAAATGAGATTTTCCGGGATACAGATGTCATAAAACAGATCAAAATATACCCTCCGGAAAACGGAGAGAGTGAGATCATAGTGATCTATGAGGTCGCTGATCCGGAGTACATGGAAGACAACGGACATTATCTTTCCATTGACCTGGGACTGCATAACCTTATCACTTGTTATGACAGTACAGGGAGAAGTTTTATTGTCGGCAGACAGTACCAGAACATCTGTTACAGATATGAGAAGGAGATCGCCCGTGTGCAGTCGCAATGGAGCCGGATACAGTCATCGCAGGGGATCAAGTATCCGAAGACATCAAAGCATCTGGAAAGACTGTACGAAAAGAAAAACTGCAGTATTCATGATTATCTGCACAAGGTGACAAGATATATTGCAAATTACTGTCATGACAATGATATCCATACAGTTGTCATCGGAGATATCCGGAATATCCGTAAAGAAAAAAACCTCGGAGACAGTGTAAACCTGAAACTGCACAGTCTGCCCTATGCAAAGATCTATGCAATGCTGGAATACAAACTGCAGATATACGGGATCAGAATGGTTCGGCAGAATGAAGCATACAGCAGTCAGTGCGGACCGCATACAGAAAGAGTATGTGCAGAAGAAGCGGTAAAGAAAAACAGGATAAAGAGAGGATTGTATCAGGAAGGCCAGGACATATACAATGCGGATGCGCTTGGTGCATACAACATTCTGAAAAAGTATCTGTATGAGAATCAGATTGATATGCATATATCTGAAACAGGTCTGTCTTCAACAGTGGTAATACAGGCAGCTGTATAGTATCTGCGATATGCAGATACAGCAGTAAAGGTGTCATGGACGCACCCGGGAGCTGCACAGCTAATGCTGTGCCAACCCGATGCTCTGGCAATTCAATTGCCGAGTAGTTCACGTGTTATTCTCCGGCAATTGCGCATCCGCTGAACGCGATGCTCGGACATGCTGTGGAATACCAGCCCCAGTCCAGATCGTTTCCGACTGCCGTGACATTCTTCATCAGTTCAAGGAAGTTTCCTGCTGTTGTGACAAGTGAGACACTGTGATCACGGACGCCGTCCTTTACCCAGTATCCGCTGCACTGCAGGGAGAAGTTTGTCGTGACGGAGTTAATGCCCGCATGCAGACCTGCAAGGTCTGTAATGACAAAGCCGTTCTTCATTTCACTGCACAGCTCATCCAGGGTCTTATCCCCCTTCTGAATGAAGCAGTTCATCGGACGGACACCGACTGTTGAAGAGTAGGAGGCTTTGAAGCCGTTGCCGGTACTTTCAGCATTCATCTTTGCGGCACTTGCGGAATTATGAAGGATCGTTGTGAATACACCCTGATCAACGACTGTCTTGCGGAAGGTGGGGCAGCCTTCATCATCATAATGATACATGGATACCGTTTCCTGACTGCCGGGATCATCGATGACCGTGATCTTCTCCGAGAAGATCTTTGTACCGAGTTTATCGTTCAGAGGGGAGATGCCTTTTGAGATCATTTCACCGCTGAACATTCCGCTGAATGCTGTAAACAGGGAGGTCATCGCTCCATGTTCAAAGATAACGGGATATGTATTGCTGGGCAGGGGTGAAGCGCTGAGTTTGTTGAGCGCTGCATCGCATGTTTTCGCAACAAACTTATCCAGATCGAATGTTCCGATCTCTCTGACCGGCTCTGACTCATATGTGTTTTTGACTTCATTTCCTTCTTTTGCAGCAGCGCTTGCCATCAGGATCTGCACTGTATTCCTGTCTTCGGCATTCATTCCGTATGAATTGACGATCGTGCGGACTGCTGTTTCCTCACTCCACTGGATCCTGGAAGCCATAATGATCCTCGGATCATACGCAAGGATCTGCTTTTCGGTCCTTGCCAGAAGATCGGTGATCTCTGCGACAGAAGGTCTGGTCCATGTGCCGGGTTCAGCGGTGACTTTGGGTTCCTCCGGTCTGCGGATGATGCCCGGTTCTTCATCACCTGTGACAGCTGCCTGGTCCTTCATGGAGGCGATCACGGAGACCATCATCCCATCTTCGGGATCCTCTGTTGCGAATGTGACCATTTTGCCTCCAATGACACCGCGCAGTGATGTGCCTGTAACATTGCTGGTGACAAATGTGTTTGTCTTGCCGTTGTACCATGAGACAGTACGTTCCCTGGTCTCTTCCTGATAGATCTCAAAGCTTTCAAAACCCTGTTCTAACGCACAGGTTATCCACTGCTGCTTATTCATGTGAGGTACCTCCGACTGTAATGGATGTGACACGGAGTGCCGGCTGACCGACATCGGTCGGAATGGATCCGCTGAGGGAGCCGCACATACCCTGTCCGGTCTTAAGGTTGCTGCAGACTTTATCGATATTGAAGAGGATATCCGCACCGTTTCCGATCAGGGAAGCACCTCTGACAGGATAAGAGACTTTTCCGTTTTCGATCATATAGCCTTCAAGCACCGTAAAATTGAATTCACCTGTCTGTGGGTTGACGGAACCGCCGCCCATCTTTGCGGCATACAGGCCTTTTTCAACGCCTTCAAACAGTTCTTCAAAGGAAGCATTGCCGGGAAGTATAAATGTATTGGACATTCTGGAAGTCGGTTCAAACTGATAGGACTGACGTCTGGAACTGGAGGTGGACTCCATGCCCATTCTCC
>JAFOMZ010000001.1 GCA_017421125.1 Solobacterium sp. | reverse complement strand
TTTCTCAGAAAAGCAGATCTGGTGACGATACCGGAGTGGTCACACCTGTTCCCATCCCGAACACAGAAGTTAAGCACTCCAGGGCCAAAAATAGCTATGCCTGCCATAGTGAATCGAGGTCGTTGCCGGGTCGCTTTTTTCATTTCATCCCTTTAAGGGGTGGTTTTTTTTAATTCATAAGTTCATCTTAAATTAATCATTGTTTCGCTATATTGTAATGAAAAAGAATATGATTCGTGTTAATATACTCGGGTATGAATTGGAGACAGATATGATCAAATTCAAAAAGACATTATTATTGAAATCCGCGCTTGCAGGTCTGTGTGCTGTTTCTCTGGCTGCCTGCAGTTCCGGCAATGATTCTGACGGAAACAATTCCGGAAAGAAAGAAGATCAGCCCGCAGCACGCAAAACAGTTACTGTCAGTGAATTCACCGGTGAAGAAAAGAGCGAAGATGTTGTCATCGAACACATCACCGGAAGTACATACGAAGGCTGGATGATGCTTGTTAAAAACTCTGATGATATCTCCGTTGAAGTCAACCCGTATCTCGGTACAGGCGCTCAGGCTCCTGATCTTGATACTTATGTCGATACATTCAAGGCACTGGGCGGAATCAACGGCGGCGGCTTCATGGATGAAGGCGGAACCGGAAACGGCAGTATCCCGCAGGGCATCGTTATCCATGACGGCAAGCTCGTATACGGAAATCCCAATGTTTATCAGCCGATCATCGGCATTGATAAGGATGATAAGCTCGTATGTATCGGCGGAACCGGCAATGATGCGATGAAATGGGGCATCAAGGAAGCCGTAACGTTCGGTCCTGTCTATATTTCCAACTATAAGGACGTATTTGACAGAAACACAACGAACCTGGCAATGCTGAACCCGCGTACCGCGATCGGTCAGGCTACAGACGGAACATTCCTCCTGCTCGTCATTGACGGCAGAGGACCTTCCTCATTCGGCGCCAAGTATGAAGATGTCATTGAGATCTTCCAGTCCTATGACGCGATCAATGCCGCAAACCTCGACGGCGGCAACTCCACAGCTATGATCTATAAAGGCGATTACGTCAACAATACGGTTTCCATGTATGGTTCCAGAAACCTGCCTACCGTATTCCTGGTAAAGGAAGGAGGAAACTGAGATGAAAAAACTGTTCAGTGTGATCCTTTCCCTGGTCGTGCTCGCTTCCCTCGGTCTCTTCAGCCGCAATACCCTGGAAACCGCAGCTGAAGAAGCAGATCCGGCAAAACTGATCCAGGAATATCTGGAAAAGGTCGTCAACGCGGAATACGAAGATGTATATAACGAATCATTCAGCGTTCAGATGCACCTGAATGACCTTGATTCTTATGAAAAGGCACTGTTCGGTGTCTACCATGATGCAGAGGCCATCCAGTACAAGCTTTATGCGGAAGACGCAACATCAAAGCTCTTCCATCTGTATAAGGATACAGTCCGTATCTGCGATCTGAAGATGCAGAAACAGGGCGACGGCTCCTGGGCTCTGGCAACAGTGTTCAAAGACCAGAAAGATTATATTCTTGAAGTACCTGCCGGCATGAAGGTCAGCGTCAACGGTTCTGAAATGAATGACCAGTACCTGCTTGAGGCAAATGTTCCGGCATCCAATTTCCTCGGTCTCACCAATACGGCGAGCGCACCGAAGGTCAACCGCTACAAGCTGAATTCCATGATCGATATCCCCCGTGTTACAAGCGAAGGCAAAGAATGCGGTCTGATGGAAGATGTCACCAGCAATACGATCTATATCGGAACCGACGCGACAACAGACAAGGATCTGGCGAATACGATCATCCAGTACGCTGTGACATGCGCAAAATTCCCTGCCCAGGAAGCAGGCGTCGGCGCTGTCGCTTCTGTCTCCGTTACGGATTCCCAGTGGTACAAACGAGTATCCGGCGTTCAGAACAACTGGTTCACAAGCCATGGAACTTCCAAGTTCTCCAATGAGAGTGTTCTGAAGATCGTCAAGCAGAGCGATACAGCAGCGATCGCGAACGTTGTATTTGACTACTATGCGTCCAACGGTTCTGTTGACAGAACATGGAACTGCGGCTATCAGATGACACTGCTCAATACAGGCGGCGTCTGGAAGATCGCAGGCATGGGGATCGACAGTTCCCTGAATCCGAACGCGAAAAAGATCAAATAAATCAGAATGAGACAGTTCTCTGCAGAAGGGAATTGTCTTTTTATGTGGTATGATGTTCGCATGACCATGAATTCAGAACAAGGAAATGCCGCAAAAGAAGCGATGGCAGTATGGCTCCAGAATGTCCCGTCCGTCCGGCAGAGACCTGCGAGAAGCAGGATCGCCGGGGAATTTGATCTGCACGGCAGGCATTATTATATGATCGCTTTTAAAATGTCTCTGTTTCAGAGCGGATGGTATCTCGGGGTTGCCGGAGGATACGAACCGGGCGCTCTTGTTCACTGCGGACATGTTTCATCCAGACTGGGGATCTATGATCCCGAAACAGCCGAACGTGACTGCATTGAAATGGTCGAAGTGCTCCGCAGCTACTGGAAAAAACGGGGAAGCAGGGACGGTACAGCCAACACCGCTGCTTTATTCCAGGCACTGGTCCTGCTGAAGGAAAATGACTGGGACAGGGAAGCATTCCTGGAAACGATCCGCGATGAATGGCATATGAATATCCTGAGCGGAGAGGAAAACCCGGCTGACAACCGGGCGGTGATCATATCGGACGGATGCCTGGCTGCCGTGATCCTGGTACCCGCGCCGGCGGTAAACCTGCCGCAGCTCAAGGAAAAGGATATTCCCCACAAGGCGCATCTGATTGTCCGCGTCAACGCGATGGAAGCGGACCAGTACCATGCCGGAAAGATATTCGCGTGGTTCACGGCAGGACTGTGCAATGAAAACGCGGCGGCAGTGATCGTCGGAGACCATACAGCTGAACCGGATTACTGGAAAAGCTGTGCCCGGTCGGCGCAGGAACGGAATGTGTTCCCGGTCTTCAATCTGATCCATGTCGGGATCCGGAAAAACAAAGAGGAATACGAAGGCTGGACGGAAGGCATGCGCTTCTTCGCAGGAAGGGAAATGGAGATCCTTCACGGAAGCGACAGGCAGACGGTCCGGAATACGCTGTATAAAGCAGCCCAGTATGTGATCACGGAGAACATCGAACTGCATGAAGGTGAAACACTGAGGCTGTCAGGTGATATCTGCCGGACAGTACGTATACAGCAGGGAGTCAATGTCAGGGACGAAACAGTCGTCCTGAGCGATGAGGAATAGATTATGGAAGAGATGAATGAATTGTTTTACAGGGATCCGTACTGCCGGAGTTTTGACGCAGTATGTGTTTCCTGCGAGAAGACAAAGCGCGGCTGGGAAGTGATCCTGGACGATACCGCATTTTATCCGGAAGGCGGCGGACAGCCGGGTGATCACGGTACACTGAACGGTATCCGTGTACTGGACACAAGAAGGATCGGCGGACAGGTCGTCCACATCACGGAACAGGAGATCACTGCCGGAACAGAAGTCCATGGGGAGATCGACTGGGAACGCCGGTTTGACCATATGCAGAACCATACAGGCGAGCATATCGTATCGGGACTGATCCATATCAACTACGGATATGACAACGTCGGCTTCCACATGGGCGATATCCTGCAGCTTGATTTTGACGGCGAAGTAACATTTGAAATGATGAGAGAAATCGAACGCCAGGCAAACCGCATCATCTGGCGTGACCTGCCTGTTCAGATCGCATTTCCTTCCGAAGAGGAACTGTCAGTCCTGGAATACCGTTCCAAGAAGGAACTGACGGGGACTGTCAGGATCGTCACGGTACCGGATGCCGATATCTGCGCATGCTGCGGAACACACCTGAAGCGCACGGGAGAAGTCGGCATCATACACCTGCTTTCCTGCACAAAACAGAGAAACGGCACACGTATCGAAATGCTGGCCGGAAACAGGGCGCTTACATACCTGGAAGGCATCGCCGACCAGAACACAGGTATTTCCCATCTTCTTTCAGCAAAGCCGCTGGAAACACTGAAAGCGGTCACCAGGCTGAATGAAATGAACGGGGAACTGAAATACCGGATGAACGGCATCATGTCATCCTATCTGCAGTACAAGGTACAGGCGATGGAAGAGTCTGAAGGCACAATCGTCATGATCGAAGACGGCCTCGACAGCAACGCCATGCGCCAGCTCTGCAATATGATCATAGAAGGGCATAAAGCCGGTATCTGCGCTGTTCTGGCATCAAATGATGCGGAAAGCTGCCGTTACCTGATCATGAGCAGCGGCATGGAACTGAAGGATATCTGCCGGACATTCAACCAGAAACTGAACGGAAAGGGCGGCGGACGCGGCGTGATGGTGCAGGGAACATATGGCGTACCGGCATCCGAAGCGATGCGTGTGCTGAAGAGTGAACTGTAATGAAGCTGACGATGCTCGGGACCGGATGCGCTGTCGTAACAAACTGCTTCAACACATGCTTTGTCATGGAAGACGGAGAAGACAGGCTGCTGGTCGACGGAGGAGGCGGGATCACGCTTCTGAAACAACTGAAACAGGCTGGGATCTCCGTGCATGACATCCATGAGGTGTTCGTGACGCACAGACACCTGGACCATATCACCGGCATCCTCTGGCTGCTGCGTGTCCGGATGGCTTCCATGCAAAAGAACAAAAACGACCGGCTGACGATCCGGGGACATGATGAAGTGATCAGAATACTCAATGAGATGATCGCAAGCCTGCTGCCGGAACGGACCGACATGCTTGGAAAACAGGTATTCCTTCTGGAAGTCAAAGACGGACAGGAGGAAACACTGATGGGCAGACAGACGGTCTTCTTTGATATCAGATCTTCCAAGGCAAAACAGTTCGGCTTTTCCATGCTGGACGGGGAGCACAGGATCACGGTATGCGGGGATGAACCATTGAAGGAACACTGCCGCGTATACGCGGAAAATGCCTGGCTTCTGATGCATGAGGCATTCTGCACATATGAGGACCGTGAGATCTACAAGCCGTACCAGAAACACCATTCTACGGTCAAGGACGCATGTGAGACGGCTGAATCGCTCCATGTCAGCAACCTGGTCCTGTATCATACGGAAGACCATGATATCGGACACCGCAAAGAAAAATATACTGCCGAAGGGATACAGTACTACAGCGGCAGACTGTTTGTTCCGGATGACCTGGAAACGATGGAGTTCTGAAACAGCGCTATGACTGCAAAACTGAAAAACTATCTGCTGACAGGTGCATTCCTGCTGTATCTGTTCCTGTTTCTTGAACTCAGTACATTTGACCTGAGCTTCAGCCAGTATCTGACATCCATCAGGTATGAACCGTTCGTCCTTTGGGGAAAACATATCGGCGTCCTGCCGGCCTCGGTGATCTCCGGCTTCGCGTTCTGCGTGATTGAACGGAGCTGTGAAGGAAAATACCGTTATCTCTGCATGTGCGGCGGATATATTGCCTCAGTCATAGCGGCATTTCATATCTGCAGCATATGGTGGAGCCGTCCCTATCTGCAGTGCGCGGCATTGGCTGCAGTGCTGTTGTTTCTGATGAGAAAGGCTGCGGAGAAAGTACCGCTGAATGGCGAAACGATCCGGATCTGCCAGGCAGGCATCCTGCTGGCAGCCTGCAGCGTATCACTGACGACCGTTCTCAAAGTCATCTGGGGTAGACCCAGGTTCTGGTCTCTTTCCATGGACATGCAGGAATTCGCCCAGTGGTATGAGATCTCCGGACCCGTATGGTTTGCGGACATGAACAAATCATTCCCCAGCGGACATACGACAGCCGCCACAGTGATCCTGTGGATCCGCTATCTGCCCAGAATTGACCGGAGACTGCAGGGAAAAGAGATCCTCCTGACGATATTCGCAATACTCTGGATCGTATCCACCGCACTGTCACGCATCATGGCAGGCATGCATTATATCTCCGACACGATGGCCGGGTTTGCGGTAGGCTTCACCGTCTATCTTGTGATCGACCGCTGGTTCATCGATCAGTCTTCTGAAACATGAAGACTGTTTTTTCATAAGCAGTCTTCCGGGTATGTGTTCTGACCGTTCGCTCATATTGCGCGGAGGTACCGAACGTTGTAAAGTGTTGGCAGGAAAAGAGGTTGTATATGACTAAAATGAAAGCGATCAGTTCTGAAGAACTGGCAAAACTGAGCGTCGATTATCTGGCAGACGCAAAAGCAAGAGTCGTCAGAAACGCATTGACGGTAAACGATCTTGGCGGCATTTCCCGTGTATTTGACGCTACGGCCGCAAATCCCGACTACTTCTCCATCAATATCAAAACGCTTCCTGTCACGAACCAGATGGCTTCCGGCAGATGCTGGCTGTTTGCGTCCCTGAACGTGCTCCGTGAGATCATTGTGAAGAAGTACAAGATCGACGGACAGTTTGAACTGTCTCAGAATTATATGGCTTTCTATGACAAACTGGAAAAGGCGAATTTCTTCCTGGAAGCCGCTCTGGCAGAACTGGAAGCACCGTTCGGTGATGAAACTGTCCGCTATCTGATGGAAACTGCTGTCGGCGACGGCGGCCAGTGGGATATGTTTGTTTCCCTCGTCAAGAAATACGGTATCTGCCCGAAGTCAGCTATGCCTGAAACATACCAGTCCTCCCACACAAGGGCGATGAACGGCCTGCTGAACAAGAGACTGAGAAAGTTCGCCGCTGACGCGAAGCGCATGCACGCAGACGGCGAAAAGATGGCTGAGATCCACAAAGCAAAAGACCAGGCACTCAAGGAAGTATACAGCCTGATCTGCAGCTGCTTCGGCGTACCGCCGCAGAAATTCACTTTTGAATTCTATGATAAAAAAGGTGCTTATCATTCATTCCGCGATGTAACGCCGCAGGAATTCTACGAAAAATACCTGAGCGTTGACCTGGATGACTATGTCGGCATCATCAACGGACCGACGCAGGACAAGCCTTTCCATAAGATGTATACCGTCAAATACCTCGGCAACGTCATAGACGGAAATCCCATCAGCTTCCTGAACCTCCCGATGGAAGACTTCAAGGAAGCGATCCTGAAGCAGATGAAAGCAGGAGAACCCGTCTGGTTCGGCTGCGACTGCGGCAAGGAAGGCGACCGTGAAAAGGGTCTCTGGGATGATCAGCTGTTTGACTACGCAGGAACATTCGATATGGATCTGACTTTCAGCAAGGAAGATATGCTGGATACCAGGGAATCCGCAATGAACCACGCGATGGTCCTGACAGGCGTCAATCTGGTAGATGACAAGCCAACCAGATGGAAGATCGAAAACTCCTGGGGAGACAAGATGGCCAACAAGGGATACTATATCTGCTCCGATACATGGTTTGATAAGTATGTCTTCGAGGCAGTTGTCAACAAGAAATACCTGAGCGCTGCTGATAAAAAAGTACTGAAACAGAAGCCGACCGAGCTCAAGCCCTGGGATCCGTTCGGATCACTGGCTGACTGACCGTATGATTTCTGCCGTCTGACCGACGGCAGTTTTTTTGCGCTTCCGGAGAGTTTTCCCCGTTAATATGGTACAATGTTCGGCGGAAGAAGAAACGGTATGAAAATAGGTGTAATTTCACTTGGCTGTGCCAAGAATCTTGTAGATACGGAATATCTGCTCGGAATATTGAATGAAAGCGGTCAGGAGATCGTAACCGACAGGAGTGAAGCTGAGGCTGTCATCATCAATACCTGCGGGTTTATTGAGAGCGCCAAAACAGAAGCGATCGATACGATCCTGGATGCGGCGGAACTGAAGGAACAGGGACTCAGGAAACTGATCGTCATGGGCTGTCTTTCCCAGAGGTACAAACCCCAGCTGGAGGCAGAAATGCCGGAGGTGGACCGTTTTATTGCGATCGATGAATATCACAGTCTCGGAAAGATCCTTTCCGAAGTGCTGGGTGTACGGATCGTCAATACATACGGGAAATCACAGCGTATCCTGTCAGGCAAGCCCTGGATGGCGTACCTGAAGATCTGTGACGGATGCGATAACCGCTGCAGCTACTGTGCGATCCCTCTGATCCGCGGTGATATGCGTTCCATGGATGAGGATGAGCTCGTCAGGGAAGCTGAACGTCTGGTCTCTGAAGGCGTCAAGGAACTGAACCTGATCGCCCAGGATTCATCCAGATACGGCTATGACTGGGACCGTCAGCTGCATCTTTCCCATCTGCTGAAGCGTCTGGACGCGATCGAAGGCATCCACTGGATCCGTATCCTGTATCTGTATCCGGATGAGATCCCGGATGACCTGATCGACACGATCCGTGAGAGCAGGCATATCCTGCCTTACTTTGACATCCCCGTACAGCATGGTTCAGACAGGATGCTGAAGCTGATGAACCGCAGGGGATCGCATGATACGATCGTAGAGCGTGCCGCAAAGATCAGGGCATCCTTTGAACATGCAACGCTGCGCACGACGCTGATCACCGGTTTCCCGAGTGAAACGGAAGAAGACCACAAAGAGACCATGCGTCTTCTGGAGGAAGTGCACTGGGACCATCTCGGCGCATTTACCTATTCCCGGGAAGAGGATACCAGGAGCTATGAAATGGAAGACGATGTCCCGGAAGAGGTCAAGCTGCAGCGCATGAAGGAGATCATGACGCGCCAGGCAGAGATCGTTGAGGCAGATCATCAGAAACTGATCGGCAGGACGGATGAAGTCCTGGTGGAAGGGTATGAAGGCCTGACAGGCATGTATACAGGCAGAAGCGCGATGTACGCCCCGGACGGGGTAGACGGCACGGTCCGTTTCCGCAGCAGCAGAACCCTGAAGCAGGGTGATTTCGTGCAGGTCGTCTATACGAAGGTAAGCGGTCATAATATGATCGGCAGGGAGGCGGAATGACTTCCATGTACCATATTTCCGATCTGAAAAAGTTCAACAGATGTCCGCGTCTCTTCCTGCAGTCCCAGCAGGATGAAAAAATGCCGTTCTATTCCTATATCAGAATGGATGAAGCCGTATCTGACCTGGCAGCCAGGAAGCTCGGCGTCGAGAAACCGTTTGTCGGCACGCTCGGTGATGATCCTTCCCTCGCCCTGGAGGCATTGAAAGACCATGACTGGCTGATGAAGGCAAGATTCGAATACGGCGGCCTGAGGATCAAGGTCCCGTTCATGCACAGGAACGGTGATGCCTGGGAACTGTATTTCCTGTTCACAGGACTGTATCCGCACAACAATGATATGGAGCTCTACTGCGATACCGTATGGGTGCTCGAGCAGAACGGGATCCAATTGAGCGATGTTATGATCGTCCACCTGAATGAAGCATATGTCAGGGAGGATGAACTGGATATCGACCAGCTGTTTATCGTCAGCCGTTCTCTTTATAACTTCAACAACAATCCGACCATCCCGTTTTTTGATGAGATCAGGAAACAGATGAAGGATCCGCAGGAAACGATAAGGAAAATGTCAGAGTGCACCGCGGAAACACTGAGTGAACCTGTGCGCACCAATAAATGTGCCGGCAGACTGAAATGCCGTTATTATGACAGCTGTTTCCCGAATGAAGCGGAGGCGGAAGATGATTCCATCATGACGCTGATCGCCGCAAAACACCGTTATCAGATGGAGCAGGAAGGCCTGCTGTATCTGCGTGACGCGGATGTCGAGCGGATCGAAGGAAGCCCGCAGCAGTATGCCCAGATCCTGGCAGACCGCTGCGGCGGACTGTTCGCGGATAAAATGGCACTCCAGGCATGGCTTGAAGGAACCGTTTACCCGGTATCATTCCTGGACTTTGAATGGGAACGCTACGCGGTTCCTCCCTACAAAGGAATGAAACCGTATCAGGTGCTCCCGTTCGAATACAGCCTTCATATCCTCCATGAAGACGGAACGGTCGACCACAAGGTATTCCTTTCGGTACACGATGACCGCAGGGAACTGACAGAATCACTGATTAGGGATGTACCGGAACAGGGAACGATCATCGCCTATAACGCGGAAGGCGCGGAGAAGATCCGCATCAGCGAAATGGCGGAACAGTTCCCGGAATACGCGGACATCCTGCTGGATATGAACAGCCGTATGAAGGATCTGCAGATTCCGTTTATATCAGGCATGATCTACGATGTCCGCATGCGCGGCTCATGGACGCTCAAGCAGATCATGTCCCTGATGGAGGATCCCGGCTACAGCCAGCTTGAGATCCGCCAGGGTATGGATGCCGTATTCCAGTGGAGACAGCTTGACCGTGACGAGGACGTCAACAAGGATGAGATCATAGATGATCTGAAGAAATACTGCGGTATGGACTCATGGGCCATGGTCGTTGTATTCAAATGGATCCGGAAATGCG
>JAFOMZ010000247.1 GCA_017421125.1 Solobacterium sp. | reverse complement strand
CCACAACAGCAATACTGCTGTCACTTGTATGCCATTCAACATTCCGGTTGGTCGTATTTGCCGGTACAAAGACAGGATCCAGATCGATCAGTTCTCCGACCTTAATGGAATCCGGTGCTGTGAACGAAACGCTTTCCGCGTAGATCCCGGAAACAGTTACCATGCACTGCGCTGTCTTGTTTCCGTCCGCTGTCGTCACGGTGATCACTGCAGTTCCCGCATTCAGTGCATAAACTTTTCCGTTTTCTACACTTGCGACAGTCTCATCACTGCTTGACCAGCTGACTTTCTTGTTCTCTGCATCTGCAGGAAGGACTTCCGCAGTCAGCTCATGCATTTCTCCGATGCCAAGATCAAGGCTCTCTTCAGACAGTCTGACAGAAGAGACATGGACAGGTCCCTGAGGCTCGTCAGACACTCCGAAATAACCGGTGTCCTGTGCTTTTGTCGTCGTCAGGTTAACATATGCTTTAGCGGCATAGATCTCATCTGCAGACAGTCCCTCAAGATCTTCTGCTGTAAACAGGTATGTCCATTCCTGTTCATCTGCTGCTTTCAGGCTGAGTGTTTTGACAAGACGCGTGCTTCCCTCTGTCCAGAATTCAACGATGATATCTGCGTTTCCGATCCCGTTTGCATACAAACGGTCAAAGTATCCTTCATCCGGATTGTTGACAAAATAGACACCCTCTTCTTCAGGATAATCAGCTTCTGCAGTGTTACAGTACTCTACCGGAAGCGGATATGTGATATCACCGGAGAATGATTCCGAAGAGCAGACTGTCCTGGTTCTTTTACCGCCACTCATCGTATATTCTTCTTCCGTATCAATGGTATACAGTTTCAGGGCAAGAATATGATCCGGACCGACTGTCCCGCTGCCTCTTGCAGTTTCTATATATTCTTTTGTGTTTCTGTCATACACACTGAGACTAACACTGACCGGTGTGTTCTCTGCCACACTGGAAGTAAACGCATACTCAAACTGTTCTTTCCTGTAGTTGTATGCAGCGAAAATGACTTGCGGCTGAAGATGGGAAGATGAACTGTTGTAGGAGAAAGTCCTATTTGTCCTGATATCCAGGAATTCAGCTCCGGATGCACTTTCGATCTCGATCGTTCCGTTCACACTGTCCGCATCCCATACTGTGCCTGTCTTTTTCAGGACATACAGATATCTGCCGTCTGTCTGAGGTGTAACGCGTACTGCCGGTTTTTCGGAGATCTGTTCCCCGTCTTTATACAGTACAGGAACGATGTCTGCAGGACTGCCATTGTTCAGCGTAACAAATACGGCGACGTACTGGTCACCAACGCCGGGGGCGTTGCTGTCGAGGGTCGTCTGTGAAACAACGAACTGATCCGACACATCATGTACCGTAACGACAGCACCGGAAGTATATGTCCGGTCAGGAGCAGTGATCCTGACAGTATACGTACCGGCAGGCAGGTTCTTGCCTGTAGAGAACGAAACGGATGTTGTTTTATCTCTGAAGGTCACACGGGCAAATCCCTGGTCATTGTATCTGTTCGTAAATATCAATTGTGATGCTGAGATGGACTCTGCAGCATAAGTCTTTGAAGGATCAGCTTTGTCAATGAATTCAGCTGTCAGCTGGTCTTTCGTATATGTACCAAACAGTTCTGCTTTCATGCTTGTGCTGTATCCGGCATTTGCCTCGGCATTCTGCATGAAGACAGGTTCTTCCGTAAATTCTGCTGTGCATGTCTGTGTATAGGAGTATCCAAAGCCGTCTGTCAATGTGACGGTCAGTTCATATGTTCCGTATTCCGTAACGATGCCTGTTTCTTTCAGGTCGTTGACGAGAAGGAATTCATGTACGTCTTCATCCGATGCAGGGATCTGTATGGTCACGGATTTTCCGTTTCCGCTGATCTCTGCCGTAAAGTCTCTTGTATTCTGGGCGCCCGGTTCGAAGAAGAACGGAGCCTTCCCATTCAGGCCGTAATATGTTCCTGCAAACAGGAAGTCGCTTCTTCTCTGGGCAGCCAGAGTCGAACGGATGAATGTTTCCGGAGTCTGGCTCAGTGTTGCCGGGAGATACTCTGCCTTCAGGTCATCTTCATCAAGCAGGTTGCCGGAAAGATTCATATTTGTGATAGCTGTTCCGGAAAGATCAGGAAGTGTGTCGATCCGGTTGTTGGAAACGGACACTGTTTTCAGATTCGGAAGATCCTTGAGCACATCCAGATCCGTCAGGTCATGTCCTTCTGCATTGATGAATGTTAAGCTGCTGAAGAACTCGATCCCTCCCAGGGAATACAGCGGTCTTTCAAACTGACCTTCACTCCACATCATGGAAAGGCCTGTCACTCCGGCAAGGTCTCCTGTTGTCAGGATATTATTTTTACCATATTTCTTTACCAGGTATTGGTAAAGCAGCGGGTCTGTGAAATCAGTTTCCGCAAGCGTTCTTGTTTCACCGACAGTGATGCTCAAAGGTGCTTCCGGTGTTCCGTCTGACCAGAGCGTCTGAACATATGAAGTTTCAAAGGATTCACGTGCGTCGACCTTGACGTAGTATTCATATTCAGCGCCGCTTTCCAGACCGGTGACGATGATATGCGCTTTGCCGGTATCACCGCTGAAGTTCGCGCTTTTCGGTCCTTTGAAGTCCGATGTACCTTTCTTCCGGTAATACAGCTTTGGCTGCATTGCCGTATCAGCCATGCTGTAATCTGTTATGGTGAGATCCGCCCAGAACATGCCTGTGCCTGATCCTTCCTGACGGACGATCAGGTCATTAGTAAACGGCACAAACGTGATCTCGACTTCTTCACCGATCACATCCTGGTAATCATCATAGTCATCCGACATCTGAACACGGACAAACGGTCTGATCTTAAAGGTCCTTCCGTTGTTCAGGAGCACACTGTATGAACGGTATCTTCCGTCAATCTTTTCAGAAGCGGATGATCCGGCAAACCAGTGGACTTCGTCTCCCTCATCCAGGTATCCGGTTCTCTGGATCTGTTCTGTCAAGGGGTTATCGTAAAGGATACTGACACCGGAATAAGCGTAGCCGTTCGACACCTTTATATCTGTAATTTTGACCTGTGTTTCTTCCAGCGGATCTTCCGTACGGAATGTATAGTAGTCCGTGATCAGCTTATAATGTCCGTCGACGATGATATCGTAAAGGCAGCACATCGCAGATGAATTCTCTTCACCCTGCTCAGTCAGTTCTCCTGTCCTCAACGCGATCGCGATCTCATAGTCTGTGGACATCCTTGTCGTGAAAGTAATGCCGAGATTGTAAACGTAGGACTGTGTCCTGCTGTCATAGTAATTGCCCCAATGATTATCACCGGGTTCACGCCACTCCATCTGGACACCGGCATTTTTCATATCGACGCTGGTGTATGCGTCAAGATCCTTCAGATCTCCGAATCCGATATTCTCGGTATACAGGATGTATAGTGTTTCATTTTTGATCTGTTCATAAACATCTTCCGATGCATACAGACGCATCGAAACGTACTGTTTGTCAGGAGTTACCGTCAGCCGGAGTTTTTCCGTAAGATCGGGAATACTGTAGACTTCCGCTTCTTCTGCAGTCTCAGCCGGGATCACTTCTGTTTCAGGCTCTTCTTCCTGTACAGCTTCAGGTTCTTCTGCCTCTGGTTCCTCTTCGTCCGGAATCACTTCCTCGGTTTCAGAAATAACTGTTTCTTCGGTAAGTTCCGTTTCATCCGGAAGAGCAGTTTCTTCTGTTTCTTCCATGATCACTGCTTCTTCTGCAGCTGTCTCTTCCTCAAAAACCGTTTCTTCTTCGGCATATGCCGGAATCTGCAGCATACCTACCACCATCAGGATGCTCATCATCGATGAAACGATCTTCTTCCATTTCCTGTCCATAAACACCTCCCTGCGTATACCGGATATACGCAGTCCTGTTTCTTATAACCGAAAGTATATCAAAAAGAACAGCGGTCTATTTTTGTCAACCGCATACAGTTCATCTCATATTCAGGAATATCGCATGAACAATGTCCGGTTCTTTCATCGTGAAAACAGAAAAAGACTTTCACACCCTGCTGCAGCACATGTAATGTGAAAGTCTTCATTCATCCATTCAGAAGTATTTGTAATCCTGATCAGAATGTGATCGTATCCGGATCACGTTCTGTTCCTGCACAACCTGTCAGTCCTGCCATGAACTGTACATCCGCTTCATCAAGTTCAAAGTCAAACACACCGAGGTTCTCAGCGATCCTGGACGGTGTAACAGACTTCGGCAGCGGCAGATAGCCTCTCTGCAGGCTCCATCTGATGCAGACCTGGGCGATCGTTCGGTCATACTTCTTCGCAAGCTCCTGCATTTCGGGAACCTGGAAGACTGCGCCTACGCCAAGGGGACTGTAGGCTTCCAGCAGGATCCCCTTTTCCCTGCAGTAGTCAGCCACAGCATCCTGTGTGTCTCCGGGACACAAGCGGATCTGGTTTACCATCGGCATGATCTCTGCTGTTTTCATCAGTTCTTCAATATGGTGCGGGCGGAAGTTGGAAACACCGATCGAACGGATCTTTCCTGCTTTATACAGTTCTTCCATTGCTCTCCAGCTTTCCGCGTTTGCCTGCTGCCAGCAGTCTCTGTATTTGATCGGGTTAGGCCAGTGGATCAGGAACAGGTCCAGATAGTCTACACCAAGCTGACGGATGCTTTCCTCAAAGGAAGACATGGTCAGATCATAGGTATGATTGTTGTTGTGAAGTTTGGTCGTAATGAAGAGGTCTTCTCTGGTAATACCGCTCTGGCGGATGCCGAGTCCTACGCTTCCTTCATTATGGTATGCCTGGGCTGTGTCGATATGACGATAGCCGGATTCGATCGCGCATCTGACTGAATTCGCAGCGACCTCACCATCCGGTGTCTGCCAGGTACCGAATCCGATGCAGGGAATCTGTACATTATTTGAAAGTGTATAGCAGTCTGAGGGTTTTTTCATGATACTTATCCTCCATTGCGTCTGAAAAAACGACGCTCATATTATACAGGAAATGAACGTTATTCATTCTCATGATGCCCAGGCAGACTGCAGGAAGTGTAGCTCATACATGTCAAATTAACCGCAGAATCTGATACTATATGTTTAGGCACATCGGAGTATCAGGATCATATGAAACGTCATGGAATACATTTCATTCAGGGCATCTCAGCAGTCATTTTCAGTCTGTTATTTACAGGCTGTTCTTCCGCTGCGCAGAACAGCTGGCAGAGCATTTCCCAGGCAGAAGCTCTGGAGATCATGCAGAAGGAACAGAACATCATGATCCTTGATGTCCGTACGGAACAGGAATATGCGGACGAGCATATTTCCGGTGCTGTGAACCTGCCCAACGAGTCCATCGGAACTGAACCCCCTGCCCTGCTTCCGGACAAGGATCAGGTGATCCTTGTATACTGCAGGTCCGGCAACCGTTCAAAGCAGGCAGCACAAAAGCTTGCGGATCTGGGATATACCAATATCAAAGAGTTCGGCGGCATCAATACATGGACCGGTCCGAAGGAATCATATTCTGACCTCATCCGGCCCATCATGATGCTGGATGCACATAAGTCTTCCGAAACAGACGGTATTTCCATAGAAGTAACAGGTTATTCCAAAGGGATGCTGGAAGTGACACTGCAGAATCAGAGCGGCAGTACATGGCAGTATGGTGAAGCGTTTGAACTGAGCAGGAAACAGGGAAATGAATGGCATACACTTCCATTGCCTGAACCAAAAGACAAGGACGATGTTTCCCACGAACTGGCAGACGGAGCCAAGATCGTACTGCACAGGGATATCAGTGATCTTGAACCGCTTGAGACCGGTGAATACAGGCTTTCCATGAACGGAATGGAAACAATGTTCACGCTTGTCATGAGTGAATAATACATACACGAGGAGGAACGATCATGAAGAAATCCAGAGTCAGCAATACCGCCCAGGTCAATCTGTTGATGCTGGCGGACCTCGGCATTGAAGAGGCCGTCACATTCCAGAGCGTCCTGGGGTTTTCACCGGGAATACTCGGCGTCTTTTCACATATACCGATGGCAGATCTCCTGCCCCAGTGCATTGCCCTGATCTCGGAAGTCCTGTATGAGCGTACCAACCAGCTGATACAGGAACATGACAATCCATTGATCCTTGATCTTGCCTGCGGGTATTCTCCCCGTGTCCTGAGATTCTGTGATCCGGACCATATCTATATCGGTGTTGATCTGCCAGATGTTGCAGAACATCTGAGGCATCACATCCATCATCTTGTCGGTGCGAAAGCTTTTGCGCACAATCATTATTTCAGCGCAGACCTGACAAAATACGAGGAACTGGATGAACTGATCTCTTCCATGAATTCACCGGAGACCATCATCACCCAGGCACTCCTGACCTACCTGACACTGGACCAGAAACAGATGCTGATGGACCAGCTGAAAGCACTGCTGAAGAGAAGCGGAGGATGCTGGATCATTCCCGACGCAGAACCGGACAGGATGCTTCCGGAAGTATTTGAAGCAGTCCTCGGCAGCGGTGCCCTGAGTATCTACGAACAGGTGATCTCCATACTTGACCGTATCGTCAAAAGAGACCGCACAGCAAACGGCTGGCAGTCCCTGGATGAAATAACCGAAGCGCTTGAATT
>JAFOMZ010000027.1 GCA_017421125.1 Solobacterium sp. | reverse complement strand
CTTGCGAATACCTCACAGCCATTGCCAAGACTCTTCAACGAACCGGAGCTCGTCTATATTGTCCCGGAAGGCAGAAATATAGGTATATAAATACACAGGGGATCCGACTCAGGATCCCCTGTGTATTTATTGATGGAAGGAATTATAGATCGTAATGATACGCTGGATCCAGTGGGTATTTCCCCCGCAGTACCATGAAGCGATCTCTTCAATGGTACGTTTTCCGGCGTTTTTATAATTCCGCAGTGTATTCATGAATGCATTCAGGCCATCCTGCGGGGTGTCGAATGTGATGACACCTTCATAACCGATCAGTCCCCCGTAGTTGTTCTGTTCACATGCCGCATAGGATGAACCGTAGCCGGTTTCCTGATCCGAGATCGCCAGCGCAAGATACGGGTCGACACCATAGCTTTCTGCTGTATCAAAGAACTGGTCTTTCATATCCACCATGCACGAGCGGAACCAGAATGACATGTCATCATTTCTGGAAACTGTCGGAACATAGAGATTGCTGTCATAATCCGAGGTATATCCTGTGCCGGAAGAACCTCCCTGCGGCGGCGGAGTCGGCTCGGATGCCGTCGTATCCGGCGTCGGAGTGGGCGTCGGGGTCGGTGTAGGTGTAGGAGTTGATGTCGGTTCGGTCCAGTTTACCTGGATCGTTTTGGAAACAGACTCATAACCTGTACCCGATGCCGTCACTGTTACAGTACCGGCATTGGACGGATAGATATACAGGATCCCGGGATCATACCAGGTGGATATGCCCGGAGAACAATATGTCGTGATCGTTACATCGGAAGAAGTCGTGATCCTGACAGACACTTCATTTCCGCCGACAGTCGCAACTGTTTCTTTTTCCAGGACAAGCGGCGCATCCGGCAGAGGTGTCGGCGTGGCAGTCGGTGTCGGGGCAGGCGTGGGAGACGGCGTCGGTGTTGGCGTCGGAGTAGGAGTGGGTGTCGCTGTCGGAGTGGGAGTGGGTGTTTCCGTCGGTTCCGGCGTTGCGGAAGGTGACGGCTCCGGAGTGACGACAGGTACAGCAGATGCTGTGGGAACAGGTACTGCAGCGACCTGCCTGGCTTCCTCCTGCTGTGAGGTCATATAATAAACGCCGCCGCACAGAAGCGCAGACAACGGTATAAATATCAGTGTTCGTATCCACAGAGCAGGTTTCATAACGCAATTGTATTGTATTTGAACAATAATCGCAATCTTATCGGAATGGTGAAAGTAACCGGCGGCCGTGGTAAGATATTCCGGTAAACATGGAGGAATTATGGCTGAACAATTAAAAGAAAGAATTGATATGGATCCTGCGTATCAATGGGATCTGAGCAGTCTGTTTAAAAATGATGAGGAATGGGAAAAAGCGTTCCTGGAAACAGATTCGCTGATCGGAGAGATCGCGCAGTATGAAGGAAGGCTGAACAATGCCGGAACCATCAGGGAATTCCTGGATGCGGAAACACAGGCAGAGCGGAAAATGGATGACCTTATGACATACGCGTCCCTGCGCAGAAGTGAGGATACCAGGGCAGAACAGGCACAGTCCATGTATGCCCGTGTATTCGGGAAATATGTTGCTTTTATGACAGTCGGATCTTTTGCAGAACCCGAGATCCTTTCTCTGGATGAGAAACTGCTGAAAGAGATCGCGGAAGATGAACTGCTGAAGCCGTATGCATTTACGCTTGAAAATCTGGTCAGAAGAAAGCCGCATACATTATCTGCTGCGGAAGAGAAGCTGCTCGCAGGACTCGGTGAAGTCTTGTCAGCGCCTTCCGAGATCGCGGATAACCTGCTGGATGCGGACCTCGTATTTGACAGTGTGAAGGACGCAGAAGGAAACGAACATGAACTGACCGGTTCCAACTACATCCTGCTGCAGACATCCAATGACAGGGTGCTCAGGGAAAACGCGTTCAGAAGCTACTACAAGACATTCAAACAGCACATCAACACACTGGCTGCCACATACAGCGGTGCTGTTAAAGGTGCTGCTGCTGAAGCATCTGCCAGACACTATGGTTCTTCCCGTGAGATGAGCCTTTCCGAGACGAATATCCCGCTGTCTGTCTATGACAGCCTGATCGCATCCGTTCATAAATATATGCCGGCAATGTACCGTTATGTTGCGTTGAGAAAACGTCTCCTCGGACTGGACGAGATCCATTACTATGATGTGTACGCACCGCTCGTCAAGGGCAGTGAAAAACGCTATACATATGATGAGGCAAAGCAGATGGTACTGAACGCCGTATCCCCGCTGGGTCCGGACTATGTGGAAACAGTAAGAAACGGCATGAATTCCGGCTGGATCGATGTGTATCCCAACAAGGGTAAAACAGGCGGTGCATTCTCCTCAGGCACATATGATTCCAACCCGTATATCCTGACGAACTTTACCGGCACGCTGGACAGCGTATCGACACTGGCGCATGAGATGGGACATTCCATGCATACATGGCATTCCAAGACACACCAGCCTGCGCAGTACGCCGGCTACACATTGTTCGTAGCTGAGGTGGCTTCCACGGTCAATGAGAACCTGCTGGTCGACCAGCTGCTTCAGGTAACGGATGATCCGAAAGAACGTCTGGCTCTTCTGAACCTGAACCTTGAAGGATTTAAAGGAACCGTTTACCGCCAGACAATGTTTGCCGAATTTGAAAAAGAAGCACATGCAATGTATGAACGCGGCGAAGCATTAAGCCCGTCAGCACTCAATGAACTGTATAAAAAACTGATCAG
>JAFOMZ010000246.1 GCA_017421125.1 Solobacterium sp. | reverse complement strand
GTGACGGTATGGTAAAAAACAGCGTGGAACTCTTTGCGAACCGGCGGATATTAAAACAGTGAAACCATCTTCGGATGGTTTTTTCTGTCGGACAGAAGGAGGAAAGCAATAAGTATGACATATGAAGAGTTCGAACAGGCTGCACTAGAAAACATCAGAAAGTATCTGCCGGAGGAATACACCCCGGCAAAGGTGGCGATCATTCCGCAGATGAAGCTGGGAAAAACATACCGGGCTGTCAGCGTGATTCCGGACCGTGAAGGGCTCAGCGGGATCTCCGTCAGCCTGGGCGATCTGTATGAGCGGTATCAGATGTACGGGGATCTGGAAACGGTTTTTTCGGGCGTGTTCACCGATCTGTTTGAACATGGAACACGTGAGATACAGCCATTCCTTTCATCATATGAAAATATCTGTGACAGATTGTTCATCCGTCTCAGCAATGAAAAAAGAAACCGGGAACTGCTGAAGGAGATCCCGTACACGATGTTCCGGGATCTTGCTGTCACATACCACATCCTGCTGAACATGGATGACGCTGGCATGTCTTCCGTTATGATCACCAACAGATTGATGGAACAGTACGGGGTAACAAAAAAACAGCTTCATGAAGATGCCCTCAGAAGCAGTGTGATCCTGTTCCCGGCTGTCTTTGAAAACAGTGCGGAATTTATGGAAATGCATGTACAGGGAAGGGTCCTTCCCAAAGAAGACCGTGATATATCCGGTGAGGAAATGAAAGTGCTCACTAATGAACCGGGTGTCAACGGCGCGGCTGTGATCGTCTATCCCGGCATGATGGAACAGATCGCGGATCAGCTGGACAGCAGCTACTGCATCATCCCGTCATCGATCCATGAACTGTATATCACGACACTGCTGTCATTTGAGAACCTGTATGAGATGCAGCAGATCGTAAGGCATGTCAACGGGCACTATGTCAAAGAAGAAGAGTACCTGTCAGACAAACTGTACGTGTATCACCGGGAATCCGGGAAACTGTTTGCGGTCGGCTTTGATGACCGGGAGGACTGCATCGTATGCAGCAGGTAAATGAAGGACTGCATGATTCCTTCTCCAGGGTCTACCGGGAAGAAGGTTATGCATATGAACTGCTGAATGCGAGACTGTTCCGGAACCTGACCCAGAAGGAGCTTTCCAGACGGACAGGCATTTCACCGGAAGAGATCAGCAGGATCGAAGGAGGCAGACGAAATCCGACCGTCAGGATGCTGAAACGCCTGGCGGAAGGACTGGACATGGAACTGCGGATCTTACTGATCCCGGAATCTGCGGATCACTGTCAGACAGAAGCAGCTGACCAGTGAAAAGGATGATAGGTAGACGATGATCTCCGTGATCCTGCCGGAATGCTCTGCGATGGCTTTGAACACAGGCTGCGTGGCAGGAACAAACGGTGAGATATAAAACATATCGGGTACTCCGTAACCGGTATGACTGTAAAACCCTACGGTGTTAATGATCTCCGCAATGAACGCAAGAATGACCAGCAGCCTGCATGCCGGCAGGAAACGTTTTCCGTACAGTCTGTTCCTGATGATGAGGAAGGAACACCACAGCATCCATCCGTGATAGAGAAAGGAATGCGTCATCAGGAACACCTGTTCATGCAGCATATTCTCCGGATACAGCAATGCGCATAACGCGGCGATCAGGCTGCAGGACGCACAGAATGTACAGACCGTTTCCTTCTGTTCATCGGAAAGACTCGTGAGACAGCAGAGCAGATACATCGGCACGGAACACAGCTGGAACGGGAAGTACCACCATTGAAACACATGATGCATGCGGAAGAGGAATACCTGCTTGATCATTTCCGATAACAATGCGATGCGGGCTGAGGTCTCCAGTGCTTTCAGCGGGTCCCTGATCCTGACGGATGACAGCATAAATGCCGCCAGCAGAGTGAGGCAGGAAAGGACAATATGAAAAGCCGAGAACAGCCCGGGAGTTGATTTCAGTATGGCAGCACCGGTTATTTCCATTGCACCAGATCTTCCAGCGCACGCTTGGGTACATAATAGTTGACTTCGTCGTCAACATAATATTTCACATCGTGCGCTTCATCCATTTCGACAATGGTACTGTTATGTGCGGGATAGCCCATGGCGATCACAATACGTGCGGTACAATCATACGGGATCTGCAGGAGCTCATTGACCTCTGCGGCATTGAAGTTCAGCATGATGCATGAACCGACGCCCTGTTCCCATGCGGATGAGGTAATGACTTCGGCAGCGATGCCGGCATCAATGTCTCCCAAAGGATACTTGTCTTTCGGCTTGATGATCACAACATAAGCCATGGCTTCTTCTCCTTGTTTGGGCTGTCCGATCTCTTTCGGGAGATAGGCGGCGAAATGGACCTGCTGAGCCATCTGATCCCTGAGCGCGGGATCCGTCACCACGGTAAATGTCAGCTTCTGCATATTGCCGGCACAATGCGCAAGACGTACGTTCTCCATGACTGCGAGCAGTGTGTCATGGCTGATCTCTTTCTGCAGATACCTGCGATAAGTTCTTTCACCTGTATATAGATCATGCAGTGTCATATCAGGACCTCCTGTGTATGAACACATTATACTTCCCGTATACGCGCATGTGTTAAACTGAATACACATCGGGAGGCTCGGATGAAACTGCATTGGGATTATGAGGAAAACCTGCTGAAGATCAGCGGTTCACTGTACAGGTATTACGGGATCGACAGAGGACATGGAAGCGATCCGGAACTTAATCGTTATCTGGAAAGCCGGAGACCGCGCTGTGTGATCGCTCTGCTGATCGACGCAATGGGCATCAGTATTCTTGAAAAGCACCTGGACCATGGATCTTTCTTCCGCAGCCATCTTCTGAAACAGGTATCTACGGTATATCCCCCGACAACGACGGCAGCCACCACGTCATTTCTCAGCGGGCACAGTCCCGCAGAAAACGGATGGCTTGGATGGAACCAGTATTTCAAGGAACAGGATGACAATATCATTCTCTTTCTGAACAGGAGCCAGTACCGGCAGAAGAAATATCCGCCCGGATGGAGTACAGAAGCACTGCCGGCAGAAAAGATCTATGATGTGCTGAATGAGCGTGGGATCCCGGCAGATTCCGTGTGGCCGGGCTGGGCACCGCATCATCCATGCGGTACGTTCCCGGAGCTGCTGGACACAGCAGGACAGCTTTCCCAAGGTTGCCGCTTCATCTATGCCTATTGGGATCAGTTTGATGATCTCCTGCATGAAAACGGCACAGACGGACCGGAAGTCAGGGAACAGCTGGAAATACTCGACAGCACCGTTCAGTCCTTTGCCGGAACACTGCCGGAAGACACGGTGCTGCTGTGCATTGCCGATCACAGCCAGATTAATGTGGAGAGCTATGATCTCAGCAGTGACGAAGCGATATGTGCATGCTTCGCGCATGATCCGGCTCTTGAGCGCAGAACGACCGCGTTCTACATCAGGCCGGGTAAAGAAGCGGAGTTTGAGAAACTGTTCAGGGAACGTTTCCCGGATCAGTTCCTTCTGCTGGATCATAAAGAAACGGTGGAGTCCGGGATCTTCGGACCGGGAATTCCGTCTGAACGCTTTGAAGAATTCATCGGGGACTACACAGCGTTTGCCCTGACACCGCTCCAGCTGGACTATAAACGGGCATCCATAATGAAAGGAAATCATGCCGGGATGGTCGAAGCGGAACGGTATATCCCTGTGATCGTATATCCCCGGAAATGAAAATAACCTGCCGGATCACAAATAAAAGCGATCCGGTTTTAATGTATTTGCCGCACAATCGGACAGAATGCATGGTATCATCAGAAACATGAAACTTCTCAAAGACAGGACATTTCTGAACTCACTGAAAGCGGTGATGCTGCCGATCACACTGCAGTACATCCTGAACTACGCGGTGAGTATTACAGACAGCGTCATGGTAGGCAGTCTGGGAGACCTGGCGGTCACAGCCGTTACCCAGGCAACACAGCCGTATACGCTGTTCTATACATTTCTCTACGGACTTGGCGCAGGCGGCACGGTACTGATCTCACAGTATTGGGGAAAACAGGATATCCCAGCGATCCGCAATCTGATGGGACTGCTGTACAGGATCGTCATAGCAGTATGTGTCTTCTGGTGCGGTCTGTGCATCCTGTTTCCGGCTCATATCCTCGGCTTTTTCACAAACTCGGAGGCAGTTGTGGAAACAGGGCTGCAGTATTTCCGCATAGCAGTGCTGGCTTATCCGCTGACTGCGCTGACAGTCTGTTATTTCAACGGGCTGAAAGGCACTGAGGATGTGAAATACGCAACAGCGGTATATGCTGCTTCTTCCATAGTGAATGTAGCCGCAAATGCGATTCTGATCTACGGTCTCTTTGGTCTTCCTGCCATGGGTGTCAGAGGAGCGGCTATAGGCACTCTCATCGCAAGAGCGTTTGAATTCCTGAACATGCTGTATTATGTGGCTTACAGGGAAAACAGGATCTGTTTCCGCCTGCGTGATATCCTTCATATCGATACGTCCGTCCTTCCCGTATATTTCCGTACCAGCATACCGGTACTGGGCAATGATCTGCTGTGGGGATTGGGAGGTACGATGCAGGTGGCGATCTTCGGCAACCTGGGAGAGACGATGGCAACAGCTACAAGTGTAGCGGCCATGATGAACCAGCTTGCGATGGTTCTGGTATACGGCGCCGCAAATGCGGCCGCGGTCCTGGTCGGTAAGCAGACAGGGACAGGAGATGAAGAAAAAGCATGGGAGATGGGAAAAACATTCCTGATCCTGGGCGTGATCATAGGCACATTGACCTGCTGCATCGTTCTCCTTGCAAGAAAGCCGTTCCTGATGCTGTACCCGAATATCACCGAAAGCAGCAGTCTGCTGGCATCGCGGATCATCCTGGTGATCGCGTTCCTGATGGTCCTGAGAACACTGGAAAATATCTGCATCATCGGTGTACTGAGAGGCTCAGGCGATACACGTACCGCATTCCTGATCGACATGGGATGTCAATGGCTGATCGGACTGCCGCTGGGATATCTTTCCGCATTTGTCTGGAAATGGCCGGTCCTGGCGGTATATGCCATCATGTGCACGGATATCTGTGTCAAGGATCTCCTGTGTATCAGGAGGATCCTGAAGGGCAACTATATTCATAATCTGACGGAACAGGCATAACACACTGTTCCGTTTTTACAGTGAGGAACCTGTGTATTATCTTCCGTGATTCCTATGAAAGTATGTCAAAAAAGAAGCATCCGGCATGTTATGATGAAAAGAGAAAAAGGAGACAGATCATATGTATAAAATGGTAGTTGCGGATCTCGATGAGACCCTTATCAGCATGGACCGGACGATCTCACAGAGAAACATCGACGCGATCAAAAAAGCCGCTGAAATGGGCATCAAATTTGTCCCTGCCACAGGCAGAGGATATAACTCTGTTCACGATACACTGAAGCAGCTCGGTCTTTATCAGAAAGAAGGCCAGTATACGATCTCCTATAACGGCGGCGCGATCACTGAGAACAAAGATGAAAAGCTGCTGTATTTCCAGGGAATCACATTTGAAGAGGCTGAAGCACTTTACAAATACGGACTCCGTTATAATGATCTTTGCCTCCATGTGTATACGCCTGACAGGGTATGGGTAAAGAATTTCTTCCCGGAAGAAGTGGAATATCTTGCCTGCCGTCAGCCATGCACTGAGATCTTTGATGATAATATCGATTTCCTGAAAGGAAAGGATATCGTCAAAGCGATCTATATGAATACAGATTATGAATATCTGAAGCGTATACAGGCAGAGATCACGGATCTGACAAAAGACATGGATGTTTCATTCTCAAGCAACCGCTATATGGAATTCAACCGGAAGGGTGTTTCCAAAGGCGCAGGCCTGCAGAGACTCTGCGATATCATTGGCATCGATATCAGTGAGACGATCGCTGTCGGAGACAACTACAACGACCTGTCTATGATCAAAGCGGCAGGACTCGGTGCCGGTGTTGCCAATACAGTCGAAGCAATGAAGAAGGAATGCGATTTCATCACGGAAGCAGACTGTGATCACGGGGCGATTGCTGAAGTTATCGAGAAATTCATATTCAACGCAGAATAAAAAAGAACTGCATACCCACATCGTGCCTGATTGGAAATGCAGTTTTAAAATGCTGCCTCGCTGAGAGTGTTCAGATATTTCTTCTGAACCACTGAAGTATATATGGGGCAACCAGAAACAGGATGCCGTCAAACAGGAATACAGTGCTTCCTGTCACAAAAAACAGTACGACATTCACAATTGCCAGCACAAGGAATATTTTCTTTATCGTTGATTGCTTCATAGGGTCACCTCGATAATGCTCTTTTCGTTATTGTAGCATGATTCCGCCGGAGTGAAGTCATATACTGACTGAACGAAAAGAGATATCCCTGCAGTATTATTTTACTGAAGTATGAAATTGCTGTTGTGAAGCAAACATGTTAAGTTAGTGCTGACTGAAGAATATCATGTG
>JAFOMZ010000245.1 GCA_017421125.1 Solobacterium sp. | reverse complement strand
GCTTCATCAAATTCCGGCAGCGGTACAGCTTCCAGATTTTTCTGCAATACTTCTTCGATCGCCCTGTTGGGAACGATATTGGAAGTGGCTTTCACAAAGATCTCTTCCATCTCTGTTCCGGTCATCAGCGCGGCGCCTCTGTCAATATCATGTACTCTTTCATAGATCTCCCTGCACTGATCGATCTGCGGTGCTCTCATCATATAGAGCACTTCCGCGTCAGCCTGAACGACATTCGGTGATACGCCGCCTGTGTCTGTGACCGCATAGTGAATACGCGCTTCCTGGATCACATGTTCACGCAGGAACTGGGCACCGACATTCATCAGGGTGACCGCGTCAAGTGCGCTTTTTCCGAGATGCGGTGCTCCTGCCGCATGCGCGGAACATCCATGGAATTTATAGCGGGCAACGATATTGGCCAGCGATGAGCCGGTGGATGTACGGTTCAGATCGCCCGGGTGCCATGTGACTGCACAATCCAGTCCGTCAAAGACACCGTCTCTTGCCATGAAGCCTTTGCCGGCTCCGCCTTCTTCTGCAGGACACCCGTAATAGATGACTGTTCCGGAAGCACCTGTCGTTTCAAGATATTTCTTAACAGCCAGCGCAGCGCCGATCGATGCTGTTCCGAGAAGCTGATGACCGCATCCGTGTCCGTTTCCGCCGGTTTCAATCGGTTTCAGCTCCATGACGCCTGCTTCCTGTGAGAGTCCGGATAACGCATCAAATTCACCGAGGATCCCGATGACCGGTGAGCCGCTGCCGAAAGAACCGGAGAATGCTGTGGGAATGTCACCCAGGTTCTCTTCAACGGTAAAGCCGTGTTCACGCAGGAATTCGATCTGAAGTTTTGTGGCTGTTGTTTCCGTATAGCATGTCTCCGGGCTTTCCCAGATCCTGTCGCTCAGCTGGTTCAGTTCGTCTGCTGAGCTGTCTACGGCTGTCAGTGCAAGTGTTTTTGTTTCGTTCATGGTACTGCCTCCTGATGTATTCAGAGTGATTTAACAAATGTTTCAAGGCGGTTCATTGCCTCAGCCAGCATTTCATCACTGGCAGCGTATGAGAAGCGTATGAACCTGTCGTCACCGAAGCACTGTCCGGGCGTACCGGCAACTCCGGCTTCCCGGATCAGTCTTGTACAGAATTCGGTGGATGTCATGCCGAACCGGTCGATCTTCGGGAACGCATAGAACGCTCCGTCCGGTTCCACCATTTCCAGCCCGATCTCCCTGATCCTTCCTGTTATGAAATCCCTGCGTCTGCTGTATTGTTTCAGCATCTCCGAAGGATCTGTTTCAAGCGCTTTGATCGCCGCATCCTGGAACATGGCCGGTGTTGAGGTGATCGTTACGGAATGCGCCAGCTGCATACGGTCGATGACCGATGCGTCCGCACAGAGATATCCCATCCTCCATCCTGTCATTGCATACGGCTTGGAGAAGCTCTGGACGAGGATGATCTGTTCTCTCAGATCATGGAATTCCGTAAAACTGTGATAATTGTCTGTATATACGATTTGCCGGTAAACATCATCGCAGATCACAAAGATCTCTTTTCCTTTTACCGCGTCATAGACAGCTTTCAGGCTGTCTTCATTCAGCATGACGCCGGTCGGATTATTCGGCGTGTTCAATACGATCGCCTTGGTATGCTCAGTGATCAGGGCATTCAGTTTTTCAGCCCTGATCTGGAAATCATCGTCCGATGTATTCAGCGGAACGAATTTCCCCCTGCACATTCCGGTAATGTCTTCATACAGCAGGAATGCGGGAGTCGGTACGATCACTTCATCTCCGGGATTCAGGATGGAGAACAGTGCTGTGAAGAGTCCCTGTGTGGCACCGGCAGTTACGAGCACTTCATCTGCCGTATAATCCATGCCGCATTTCTCACGCTCAAAGCAGGCGATCGCTTCTCTCAGATCCCGTCTTCCGTTGTTTTCAATGTAATGTGTTTTTCCTTCCGCAAGCGCGGCAGGAACTTCCGCACAGATCGCTTCCGGCGTATCGAAATCCGGTTCGCCCAGTGTCAGGGCAATACAGCCCGGTGTCTGTCTGGCCATCTGTGAGAACTGTCTGATCTGGCTTCGTTTTGCCTGATACAGCGTGGCATTCAAACGGTCTTTCATCATAATCATATCCTCTTACAGCAGAGAACCTGCATACAGCTGCCAATAGATCACGTTCACGATCACACCGAGCCAGAGGACCGGACGGACATATCCGCATATCTTCTTGAATAATGACTGAGGCACATCCTTTGTCCTGAAGTTGAGGATCACATTGCATACAAGCAGTACCGCCAGCACGCATGCGATCACACCCAGCAGCGGGAATACAAAGGAATAGTAATGGCTGTCATAATACTGGGCTGCCAGCTGCAGGGTCATCATCATGACCGCCGTCAGGATCAGTACCAGCATATGACCGATCTTGGTGCACAGATCATACAGTTTCAGTTCATCGGCGACCCGATTTATACTTGCAAACAGCGGCCATACCCAGATCATCAGGCAGGCAAATCCCATGATGAACGCTGCTGTGAACCATCCGATCAGCAGGTCCCTGGGCAGCCAGGTTGAAGCCTCCACCCTCAGATAATCACTGTAGGGCTGTTCGAGTTTCCTCTGATCTTCCGTCATTTCCCAATAACCGTCCAGGATCTCTTTCTCACTGATCTTTGCGGCACGGTAGCTGAACAGCTTCAGCGGTCCCGTGTAGATCGTATTGGCTGACATATATCTGCCTGAGGGATAGTCATCCATCTGTACCTCAGCATCTTCTGCTTTCCCGAAGATCATATCCGGGATCCCTTCAATGAACTCCGTATCTCCCTGTATGCTCGTCATCACGCAAAGTCCGATGCCGCTCTCAGGTTCGTACATGAACAATGATGTACAGCCTGTCGTGATCCCCTTGATGCCAAGCACAGGTACCTTCTGCAGCAGATGCCACAGTCCGTGACTGTTCTTCGGCAGGCCGCTCTTTTCATAATGATCGCTTGCCGACAGCATTTCTTCTGCTGTTTCCTGACTTTTGAACAGTTTCCCGCTGCCTTCACTGCCCGGGATCAGCGCCTGTGTGAATTTCAGGTAATCCGCTATCGTCCCTACAGCGCTTCCGCTGGGATACAGCACATTGAGATAATAGTCATTCTCCAGTTCCGCCAGTTTCGTAGTGTAGCATCTCAGACTGATACGGCGCATGCCGAGTCCTTCCACATCGCTCAGATCAGGCTTCACAGCTGTTTGATCCATACCCAGAGGCTTCAGGATATTCGCCCTGACGTAGTCTGCATAGCTTTCTCCGCTGATGCATTCAACGATATAACCGGCAAGCGCCACGCCCCAGTCTGACAGGGCAGTTACCGTACCGGGTTCATAGACCTGGTCAGGCAGATGCCGCTGCAGTGCCTGATCAAGCGGGAGTGCTTTGCCGATGCTCTTCTCATGCGTATCGATGAACAGTTCCTCAAAACCGCCGGTATGATTCATCAGGTCCAGCATCGTTACAGGTGTTTCATATGCCTGGTTTGCCAGGAAACCGTCAGGCAGATATGTCTTAATATCTTCATTCAGGTCCAGGAGTCCCTGTTCCTTCAGCTGCATGGCGCTCGTCCATACCAGCATCTGCGCTGTCGGACCCCAGTCAAATACCGTCAGTTCATCTGCTTCGATCTCGTTTTCAATATCCGTGCAGCCGAACACATTGGTATACAGCACTTCATCCGCGGTAAACACTGCCATTCCCATGGCAGCCATCTTTCCGTCATCCTGGAGATCATCCACGTTGTCTTCCAGCCTGTAGCGGAATTCATCCACTCCCATGCCGGAAGGATAAGTGTCCTCTGCCAGCACCGGGAGTGCCATGGATACCAATATTCCTGCAGCCATACCTGCTGCGATCAGTTTTTTCACCCTGCTCATCATGAACCTCGCAATAATTTATAGCACCTATCATACCATAACCTGTTTCGTCAGGTATACGGAACTCATGGTACGATATAGCTCAGGAGGTCCTGTATGTCTCTTGAAACTGATTTATTTTCACACCTGCGTCCCTCAGAACAGGACATGACCGCATATGGATTCCGGAAAACAGACCATGCGTATGTCTATGAACATGAATTCATGGAGGGCAGGTTCCGCGCTGTCGTAACGGTATCTCCTGAGGGCAGTGTGAGCGGGAAAGTCATGGACACGGAACTGGATGAGGAATATATCCAGGTCCATGTACCGGGTGCGATCGGTTCATTCGCTGCTGCCGTCAAGGAAGAATACATCGCGATCCTGGAAGACATTGCCCGGCATTGTTTTTACAGCGTGCCGTTCGTTTCCGATCAGGCAAACAGATTGTCGGAACAGATATTTGAACTGTGGCATGACCGGCCGGAATATACCTTCCAGGACAAAAACTATGTTGTATTCCGCCATCAGGAAAATGAAAAATGGTATGCCCTGTTCATGCGCATCGACGCAGATAAGATCCTTGACGGTGCGTCCGGACAGATCGATATCGTCAACCTGAAAGCACCGGATGATCAGATCGGTTCACTGCATTCCGTGAACGGTATCTGTCCCGCCTGGCATATGAACAGAAAGCACTGGGTCACGGTCATCCTGGATGACACATTGAGCGATACAGAGATCATGAGTCTTCTGGAAACAAGTCACGATCTGACTGCCGGCAGAAAGACGGAATCGGTCCGCGGTGTCTGGCTCGTGCCTGCAAATCCCTCTTATTATGACGTTCCGGCAGCCTTCAAACGTGAGCACGGACTGATCAGCTGGAAGCAGAGCACGGATGTTCATGTCGGGGATATCGTCTATATGTACATGGGCAGTCCTTATTCCGCGATCATTTACCGTACGGAATGCATTGAAACAGATATCCCGTATTATTTTGAAAATGACCAGGTGAAAATGAGAAAGCTGATGCGGCTGAAGCTTCTGCATGAATACAAGCCGGATGAATTTCCGTTCAGCCTGCTGAAGGAATACGGAGTCAGGGCAGTGAGAGGTCCCCGTTCCGTACCGCCCGAATTATTAAAATTGCTCGAAGCGCATGCGGATTAAATATTCTTTTTCACTATCAAAGCAAGTACCTGCTATAATTTTCTCAGATAACTAAAGAGGTGAATTAAATGGAAAACAATAATTACGACACACTGTTTGATAAGCTTCAGGAAAATCCTGAACTGATGAGCTCACTGCTTGCCGCAAAACAGGAAGGTCCTGTCAGGGCCGGCGGCGAAGATCCCACTTCACAGATCCTGAAGCAGCTTCTCGGTACAGGCGCTACTGCTGAGGATGTCAGCAAAGCTGCTGAAACCATCGATGCAAACGCACTGATGCAGCTGTATCTCGGTGCAGGTGGAGACATCGACGCGAAAGAACTGCTTGATTATACAGGCGGCTTCAAAGGTACGAACCCCAACAACAGCGACAGCGTACGCGCACTGATGAACGGCAAGCTGGAATTCAAAGAACTCCTGATCCTGATCGCTCTGTTCAAACTGATGACAGGCGGCAAGAAGCCTGCAGCAAACTCCTATTCAAATACAGGCGGACTGCTGGGTTCCATGCTCGGCGGCAATACACAGCAGAACTCCGCTCTGAACCTGTTCAACAGCATGCTGACAGGACAGACTGCACAGCCGGCTTCCTCCGGACTGTTCGGCAACCTGTTCACATCCGCTGCTCCTCAGCAGGCTTCACCGAATGTATTCAGCTTCGGCAGTTCAAACAACTCTGCTGCTAACAGCGTTCTGCAGTCACTGCTGACAGGCACATCAACAAACGCAACAGGACAGCTGCTGTCCTCACTGCTGGGTGCCAACTCACACAACGCGTACAACAGCAACGGTACGATCAATGTCGGTACACTGTTCAATGTTGCCAACGCGCTGCTGAATGCAAAGAAATAATCACTGATCAGACTAAACAAAACGATGGGGCTGTAACAGTTGAAATGCTGTTACAGCCCCCTTCGCTGTTTAATGATCTGTTGTTCCGTATGCCTTGGCGCAGAGCAGCGCTTCAGTCATGATCCTGCATTCTGATTTCCACCTGTTTGTAAGGGATCCTGATTCCGGCTTCATCGAAAGCAAGCTTCACTGCCTCGGTGACAGCACCGCAGGCTCTGATGTAATCTGATGATTTTACCCAGCCTGCAGCTCCGAGAGTTACACCGTTTTCTCCGAGAGAAGCCACAAAACTCCAGCAGCCTTCATCCTTCAGAATCATCGGTACGGACTGGATTGCCTGTTCGACCACATCGCGTGCTTTTTTGATGTCCTGATCAAAGGGAATGTTGATTCTGACATCAACACGGCGTTTTTCATAAGCTGTCATGTTCGTTACAGCGGAATTGGAAAGGGCGCCGTTCGGGATGGAGATCAGGCGGAAATCACCTGTACGCAGCTCTGTATAAATCAGGCCGATCCGCTGGACCAGACCGTCACCGAAAGAGGTGCTGATAAAGTCACCGACCTTGAAAGGCCTTAACAGAAGGATCAGGACGCCGCCGGCCAGATTGGCCAGACTTCCCTGAAGGGAAAGGCCGATGGCGAGTGCGGCAGAACCGAGCAGAGCGATAATCGAAGCTGTGTTAAAGCCGAGTTCTCCGGCGATCATGAAGGCCAGTATGACCCAGAGTCCGGCCGTCAGAAGTGAAAGCAGGAACTGCATGATACTGACGTCCATTTTCACCCTTTCCATCATCTTCTGTGCCAAGCCCTGAATAATCTTAATTAGTTTCTTCCCCACCAAGAAGATTACGATACTGATCACAAGGTGAATCAGGAACTCCAGAGCCATCGGCTCAATCTGTTTCAGAAAAGCGGTAAATTGATTAACTTCTTCAGTAATAGGCATGATAATATCCTCCAGAACTTTACAATAAGCAATTTAACACTTAAGTGTCAGCGCTTCAAGCAATCATTATTGATCGGAAGTTTCAGAACCGGTCAGTCTGCCTCTTCTTCTCTTCCTGTCCGTCCTCAACTGTCCGCCAGGACGAATAAACAAAGTAGCACACACATCCCGCATTTGTCATTTGATTTCAGAATCCGCCGACAAGGATCGTTGGATCCAGTTCGGTGATCTTGGATGAGAATTCATTATAGATCGCTT
>JAFOMZ010000244.1 GCA_017421125.1 Solobacterium sp. | reverse complement strand
GACAAATGCGCTGCTGAAGAAGAATGCTGAAACACTGCATCAGGCTACAGTTGAAACAGCCAAGGAAGCAGAGCGCGGTGTTGTTGATATCGAAACACTCCAGCACACGAACCAGGAACTCATCGCTACACTGGACGAAGTTCTGACCATCCAGAAGGAAGGCCACGAGAAGCGTGTTGCGGCTGAACAGGAACTCGCAAGGATCGAGGCACAGCTGGCAGACAAACTTCTGGAAGTCAACTACCAGATGGATGTCAAGAACAGGAAGTAATCTCAATTGAACGGAAGGTCAGGGTATTCAAAGCCCTGATCTTTTTCGTTTCATGGCAAAGAATGATTCGAAAATAAGTTATACTGTTTTCTGTAACCGCGGAGGTCATAACATGAACAGTGAATATACAAAATGGGTCGCTTGCTGGGGCAATGCGACATCGATCAGGAACCAGACAGACTGCATTTATGCAAAGGATCTGACATTGCGTTATCCTCTGAGAATGGTATTTGACGGATGTGCGCTGAGACTGCATTTTTCGAACCTGACAGGTACGGAGCCGGTCAGATTCTATGCCAATATCGCCAGAGCTGTGTCAGATAAAGAGATCGATCCGGATACGGTAAAGCAGGTAACTGTCAAAGGCAGTACATGTATCGTACTGGAACCGAAGGAAGAAGCAGTCAGCGATGAGATCGCATTTGAAATAACAGCAGGACAAACGATCAGTGTATCCCTGTTCATGGAAGGATACAACCAGATGAATGCCGGTGTACTGATCACCGGACCGCTCTCCAAAGGCTTCTATTCCTACGGGAACTTCATGAATGACAGGGAGCTCCCGATGGATCTGACAAGGAAGACAAACTGGTTCTATTTCCTGAACACAGTGGATATCCTGACAGAAGAAAAGAACCATGCGCTGATCTGTTACGGGGATTCCATAACAGCACAGTCATGGCCGGATTATCTGACGATCAGGGCCTGGGAAGAAGGATACAGAAATGTATCAATCATCAGAAGGGCGGTCAGCGGTACCAGGATCCTGAGGCAGTATGACAACATTACATATGCGGCATACGGCCTCAAGGGAGAAACACGCTTCCCGATCGAAATGAATACAGCGGGTGCTGATGCGGTACTGATCCAGCACGGCATCAACGACATCATTCATCCCGTGGGAACAGACGTCAATCCGTTCCGTCCATGGAGCGATCTGCCGAGCGCAGAAGAGATGGAGGAAGGCTTCACAAGGATCTACATCGACTATACCAGGAAACTGGGTATTAAGGTATGGGGAGGCACTCTTATCCCGATCTACGGATGGAGAACATACGAACCATTCCGTGAAGACCTGAAAAATGCCTTCAATGACTGGCTGAGAACAACCGACCTGCTGGACGGATGCGTAGACTTTGACAAAGCGATCCGTGACCCTGAACATACTCCCGCATTCGCTGAAGGATATGATTCAGGCGATCACCTGCATCCCTCCGAAGAAGGATATAAAGCAATGGCATATGCCGTTGACAGTGAATTGCTGAAATGAAAAGAACGGTCCCGTAATTGGGATCGTTTATTCGTCATATTCTCCGTATTCACATCCGACATTGTATGCGTCAACTTCATCGATCAGT
>JAFOMZ010000243.1 GCA_017421125.1 Solobacterium sp. | reverse complement strand
CATCAGCAGTTTCAGGCTGATTTCTTCTTCAGTTATATAGTTTTCTCCATGTGCTGAAAGTTCAAGGCTCTGGAGATTCTTCATCCACCATGCCAACAGCTTTTTTTCATCGTCAGCTGAACTGTTTGCAATCACTCTGCTCAGCATCTGCCGCATATCGACACCGTTTTCCTGAAGGACCGTGCCGAAATAATCTAAAAACACAGCTTTGGCCATACAACACTCCTTTTACATATGGATTATAACACATGCAGGGATAATAGGAATATCACATTTACATTCATGCATGTAAAAATGTTTAAACTGCATAATCATCGCCTTTTTTGTAAGCGCTTCACTAAAAAACCGGGTTTTTGAACCCGGTTTCAGCTTTTGGTTTTCAGTGAATATCCTTGAATGTGACCAGTTCGATATTGTTTTCTTCGATCCACTGTTTCATTCTGGGATCAGTCGCTGCAGCAAGGTCAACGACCCTGCATGTGTTGAAGCTGGACAGCGCAAACAGTTCCGCATCACAATAGCCGCAATGAGTCACAACATAGACATAATCACAGTTCAGCAGTGACGCATCACCGGTAATGCTTCCGAGCGGGTCATTCTTCAGCTGTGCCTCAGGACCTGCTCCCATTGTGTACCAGTCCATCTTGTTTGTGACATCTTCACGTTTTCTGAAATCTCCCGTATAGATCACTCCGTATTTATCCGCGAGATCTTTGCGTACTCTTTCTGTTGTCTTTGTGCCGTATGCATGGCCATGAATATAATCCGGCTTCTTTCCGACCAGTTCGATGAACTTCTTGATCTGTGCATCAAACTCTGCGTAAAGCTGATCATAGTCAACATGGTCATGATCATTTTCGTCAGTATCCAATGCTCTGTTCTCCCTGCTGGTAAAGAAGCTTCCGTCCTCATGGCAGAGATTCGGAACCTTTTCATAGCCAAGCAGTGAAGAGCCGGTAGAAGCGTTCAGGTCAATGCCGAATGCGATCTGATCCAGATATGGTCTGATCCATTCAACACATTCCTCGGTCCATGGCATGTTGGCAAACAAACCGGTATTTCTGACAACACCGTTCCGGATTCCGTGCAGGATCCCCTGTGCAGCCGCCCGGGTGATCGCATAATCATCCGACTGGAATACTAACTTCATAATATGTTATTCCTTTGTAATTCCCTGTTCCTGTTCGTAGTCGATGTTATCCTGGATCTTGAAGAACGGATACCAGAGTACCATGGACAGCAAGATCATCAGCAGTTCCCAAAGTGCCAGCATAAATCCGCCCTGCAGGAAGCCATGGATGATACCCGGCGTTGTCCAGGGAAGCTGAATGCCATGCGGGATCGGGATCAGGCCGATACTCATGACGATATATGTGAGTGTTCCCTGAATAGCTGTCAGGAACAGCATCGGGAGGAAGAACAGAGGGTTCATAACTGTCGGAATACCAAACAGCAGCGGTTCATTGATAAAGAAGATCGTTGTCGGGAGAGAGAGTTTTCCGAGTGTCTTCATCTGCTGTGATCTGCTGAAGAATACCATCAGGATCGCAAGACCCATCATGGAAGCGACACCGCCGAATGTGAAGGTCTTGCTGAAAGCTGTACCGATAAAGATATAAGGCATCTTTGCGGTAGGATCAGCTGTGAATACAGCCAGGTTTTCCAGTGACAGCGGTGTGTAGATCGGGTTTGTAATAGAACCGACGATGTTTCCGCCATGGAGACCGAAGAACCAGAGCAGACCTGTCATGACGTTGAAGAACAGCCATGCCCAGATATTATTGCCCATGAATCTCATCAGGTTGGACTGGATGATACCGAAGATGAACTGGTG
>JAFOMZ010000242.1 GCA_017421125.1 Solobacterium sp. | reverse complement strand
CAGCGATCTCGCCGCCGATGGATACGCCAACAGTACCGATACTGCCGACATACTGTCCGATGACCATCGTATCGACGGCGTTATATAACTGCTGCAGGAGATTGGTCAGCAGCAGGGGGATGACAAATGTCATTAACTGCGGAAGGATAGGACCTTCCGTCAGATCGATCCCAACATGTTTTGTTCTGGATGTCGTCATTCTTTCTGCCTCTGCCAAAATTATAGTTTTTCCTTTCTTAAGGTATCTGTCACGAATATGTGTCTGTTGAGCGCAAAACATGAAAAAAGACTGCCGGAAGATCAGGCAGCCAATCCGCTAAAGGAGAACATGCGGAGGTAATTAAGCCGGTATATGCCGGGAAGCGGAAACAACATGGTCAGAGGAATGGGGGAGAGGTTCCATCTGCGTAATGTTTTCCATGACCATAAAATACTGAATGTGAACGAATTCTGTGTGAACAACTTTAAGGTTGAAGACGCACTGCTTTCTTTGGCAAATATCAGGCGGACAGGTTAAACTATAGACAGAGAGATTAAAGGAGATCATTGATCATATGAGAAAAGACTTTTTGTGGGGCGGCGCTACGGCTGCCCATCAGACAGAGGGTGCATGGAATGTCGGCGGAAAGGGCATCAGTATCGCTGATGTCATGACGGTCGGCGGACCCGGTATCCCCAGAAGGATCACAGACGGTGTTGTGGAAGGTGAAAACTATCCGAACCATGAAGCGACGGACTTCTACCATCATTACAAGGAAGACATCGCTCTGCTTGCGGAAATGGGCTTCAAGAGCTTCCGTACGTCCATTGCCTGGACCAGGATCTTCCCCAGAGGCGATGAGGATGAACCGAATGAGGAAGGACTGAAGTTCTATGACGACCTGTTTGATGAACTGAGAAAATACAATATCGAGCCGCTCGTGACACTGTGCCATTTTGAGCTTCCCTGGGCACTGGTAAAAGAGTATGACGGGTTCCTGAACAGGAAGACGATCGGCTTCTTTGTGAAGTTTGCGGAGGCCTGCTTCAGGCGCTACAAGGATAAGGTCACTTACTGGATGACGTTCAACGAGATCAACAACCAGGCTGATGCGATCCAGCACCATATCCTGCAGGAAGGCGGCATCCTGCTCAACGGCAGAGAGAACGCGGAAGAGATCATGTACCAGTCTTCCCACTATGAGCTGGTTGCCAGCGCGCTGGCGGTGAAGAGAGGACTGGAGATCAATCCTGACTTTAAGATCGGCTGTATGATCGGCTACAACCCCGTATATCCCGCTACATGCAGACCGGAGGATGTCCTGATGGCACAGGCTGCCATGAACCAGAAATACTGGTGGGCATATGTGCATGTCAGAGGTGAATATCCGCACTGGCTGCTGAACAAGTTTGAACGTCACGGATATAAGATCGACATTACGGAAGAGGATAAGAAGATCCTCAAGGAAGGCGTCGTCAATTACCTGACGTTCTCCTATTACATGTCCTTTGCGATCAAGGCTGATCCGGAGAACAACCCGCACTATGACTATGACAGGAAATACTTCGTCAAGAACGAATACCTGAAGGCTTCCGACTGGGGCTGGCAGATCGACCCTGTCGGTCTGAGATGGGGACTGAACTGGTTCTATGACAGATTCGGACTGCCGATGATGATCGTAGAGAACGGCTTCGGCGCATATGACAAAGTGGAAGAAGACGGTACGATCAACGATGACTACAGGATCGCTTACCTGAGAGAACACATCAGGGCACTGAAGGCTGCCTGTGAAGAGGACGGCGTTGATCTGCTCGGATACCAGATGTGGTCACCGATCGACATCGTTTCCGCTTCGACCGGCGAGATGGACAAGCGCTATGGCTTCGTCTATGTCAACAAGAACAACGCCGGAGAAGGCGACCTGTCCCGCAGCAGGAAGAAGTCCTTCTTCTGGTACAAGCATGTGATCGAAACAAACGGAGAAGAACTCGACTGACAGATGACCGGTCCTCCCGATTGGGAAGACCGGTTTTTCTTCGCCTGAGATCCATTAAAACGTCAGTACATCAGGGCAATGCGGGGTTTTGCTTATGTCAGCGTGTTTCAAGTACCGTTCAGCTGAAGATCTGCCTGAGTTCGATATGCTTGATCTCATCCGTTTCAGCTTCTGTAAATCCTGCTCTTGAGAAGAAGACATATTTATAGCAGTTTAATCCAGTTTCTTTAACCTGCCGGATCTCCTCCTCAATAACTTCCTTTGACGTCTTCTTTTTCCTGAATTTGACCTCATAAAAGGCATATCCTTTTTCATCCAGTGTAACAACGTCAAACTCACCGTTGGTGCGGGTCTTCGGGTCGTCATAATAATACTTTCCTATTTTCTCGATAACAGGTGTAATGTTTCCAAGTCTGTTCTGCCGGATCAGATACTGCCTGCATATCTCCTCAAATTTCTGCGGAACATAGTTTTCCTCAAAATCAGCCGCAATATATTTGTCATAAAACATTTCGGGATCCATGATCTTG
>JAFOMZ010000241.1 GCA_017421125.1 Solobacterium sp. | reverse complement strand
CTGGAACACCATACCGATATGCTGGCGGAACTTATCAATCCCTTTATGGTGTGCTGTAACTTCTTCACCTTTGAAATAGATGTGTCCGGATGTCGGTTCTTCCAGAAGGTTCAGGCAACGCAGGAACGTTGATTTTCCAGACCCGGAAGGCCCGATGACTACCAGTACTTCTCCCTTGTAGATCTCTGTGCTGATACCCTTCAGCACCTCAAGGCTGCCGAAGTTCTTCTTCAGGTTGTCTACTTTGATGATGACTTCCTTATCACGATTCATTTCAGTCATGTGCTCTCAGCCTCACTTCCAGAAGTCTGACCAGCTGATTCAGAATGAACGTTACCGTGAAGTAGATCACAGCTGTAACCAGCAGAGGTTCAAATGCAAGGAACGTATTTGTTCTGACGATATTCGAGTTGTATGTCAGCTCGTGCAATGCGATCGTCGACACAACAGATGTATTCTTGATCAGCAGAATAAACTCGTTGCACAGCGACGGAAGAATGTTCTTGATTGCCTGGGGAATAATGATGTACCAGTTGGCCTGCAAAGCAGACATGCCGATACATCTGGCCGCTTCCATCTGACCTTTGTTGACAGCCTGCACACCAGCGCGGACATGTTCAGCTATATATACGGAACTGTTGACCGTCATCGCTACGACAGCTGCCCAGAATGCCGGCAGATTTGTTGCAATACCGTAGTAGATAATCAGGATCGTGACCATGACCGGTACACCTCGGACAAATGTGATCCACGCTGCCGTCGCTTTGGATATGACCTTGTTTTTGGACAGCCGCATCATACCCAGAATGATGCCGAGTACTGTACCGAAGATCAAAGACCAGAACGCCAGTTTCAGTGTCATCCACAGACCGGCCATGTAATAGGTCCAGTACTTTTTAATGAATGAGAAATTCAAGTTCGTAAACATGGATTATTCTCCCATGACCATGATCGTGTATCTGCGGTTCTGAAGGCCATCCATCTCCGTAAAGTAGATGTCCTGCGCTGCTCCGCCTGCCAGCTTTCCTCCGATGACCGGCAGAAGGCAGAAGTAACCGCCTAATGTGGACTTCAAATGTCCCGGACCGTTTCCGGAACACGTTCCGTATGTCGGCAGCATATGTGTATGCACGTACGGATCATGAGTCGGAACGAGTTTTTCGAACAGGTTTTCAATGTCCTTTTCTACACATGGCAGCGCTTCATTGACGATAACAGCTGTCGTTGTGTGATGTGAGATCACATAGACCACACCTGTCTGCACCCCGGACTGTTCCACGAATTCACGGACTTTATCCGTTATATTGATCATCTGGAATACTTCCGTAGTTTCCACCTGATTAACTGTATACTTGACCATTTGCTATTCCTCCATACCCAGGAAACGCAGCGCGTTTTCACCTGTGATCTTGCGGATGACATCTTCCCTGACCGGCAGGTTCAGCAGGCCGTCCAGCGCACGTTCCTGTCTCCATCTCGGATTGTTGGAACCGAACATGACCTTGTCGGCGATGTTGTTTTCCAGCCAGCCCTTTTCGAAATCTACGGTGAAGATCTGCTTGTAGTACTCTCTCGGAGAACCCATAAATACGGTCGCCGTATCGGTGTAGACATTCGGGTACTTGTTGACCATGAGCAATGTCTCGAAGATCCAGGGGAAGCCGAGGTGTGCAAGGCACATACGCAGTTCCGGATATTCCACCGCAATGTCCTCGAAGTCGATCGGGCGGGAATACTTTGCCGGGGAATCCGGCTCCCAGCTGTAGCCGCAGTGGAACGTGACGGGCTTGCTGTACTTCACGCAAAGCTCCATCAGCGGCTTCAGGCGCTCGTCATCCGGGAAGATATGCAGATGGGACAGGTTCAGCTTCAGCCCGGAAAGTTTCAGTTCAGTGAAGGCCTTCTCCAGCTGATCCGCAGCATCTTCGTTGCGGGGATCCACGCTGGCGAATCCGATGAACTTGTCCGGCCGCCAGGCGACGATCTTCGCAATGTCTTCATTGGAGACCAGCGGCTGTCCCATTGTTGCCGAGTAGTCTTCCGGCAGCAGGACCGTCTTGTCCACCTTGGCATGCGCCATGGTCTTGAGAAAGAATTCCGATGAGCCGCGGCCTGATTTATACAGGCCGAAGTTCTGCTTGCGGAATTCAATTTTGTCTTTGTCATCTTCATCGATGATGATGTCAAAGAGCAACGGGTGTACATGTACGTCAATAATCATATGCAGCATCTCCTTTCCTATTGATGCATCAGAAATAAGGGTCAAAGTGGGCGACGACCTGTGCAGAGCG
>JAFOMZ010000240.1 GCA_017421125.1 Solobacterium sp. | reverse complement strand
TCCTGCATTTGCGTTCGTGAAGAAGATGCGTCCGTTCAGCTCATCAGGGTCCATTCCTTTTACCTGTGCATAGCGGCCGATCAGTGCAGACGTGCTGCCTGCCCTTGCCCAGATGATCTTGCTTGAATACTGTTCAGTCCAATGCGTACTGACACCCGAGAATTCACCGGCTGCGAATGTCGTACCTCTGTACAGATGACCATCGATGATAAGCGCACCGCCGATCCCGGTACCGAGCGTCATGACGACTCCGTTCTGAATACCCTTCATGGATCCTTTCCAGAGTTCTGCCAGTGCTGCAGCCTTCGCATCATTCTCACAGCAGAATTCGACAGGGCATCTGTCTTTCAGCAGTGCCTTCATGTCGCATTCACCGATGTATCTCAATGCGCCGCTTGTATAGAAGTAACCCCTGCCTGCATCGATCTTGCCGGGTGCCGCCATAGCGATCGCTTCAGCCTGATCGGCATATTTATCATAGATGGATCCGATCGCTTCAACAAAGTTCTCCCTTGTTGTTTTAGGCGTGGGAATATCCCCCTGCTCGATGATCTCCGCATTTTCATTCATCAGAGCATACTTGATATCAGTACCTCCGACATCGATCGTTATAAATTTTCTCATAAGCTCATACACCTCTGCTGATTCCATTATATTGGTTTACGGCTTAAATTCACAGTAATATGCGGATCGCATAAAAATGATCCTCATGATCTGAAGATCATTTCCAGAGAACGGATGCTTACTGTTCCTGCCGGAGTCTGCGGGCCCTGACAAAGGAACCTGCCGCCAGGCCCGCAAGTGATATGATCAGGCCAAGCGGAAGTTTCGTGAAATCAGGCCAGATGACAGAACGGTAGAGCATATTATCTGCCATGATGGACGTGATCGATCCCGAGACTGTATACATCAGACTGAATATCAATGCTGTCAGCCATTTCCATCTGCCGAAATAATCACGCACACCGATGATATATGACGCGCCGAAGAACATGACCGGCAGTACCGTCCATGTGACCGTCAGGCTGTAGCCGACTGGATCTGTTCCGTTTTTCACCAGCCAGAACAGCATGACAGACAGTGCCCACACACCGAATACTGCACATAACAGGATGATCTTTGACAGACGCTCATTGCTGTTGACCGTATCCGTACTGTTTTTCAGATACTCTGCGTATGATTCCTTCATACTGCTTTCCTCCTTAAGAAGATGATCCAGGCTGATGGAATACAGATCGCTCATGCGTATGACGCTGAAAATATCTGGATATGTCTTTCCTGTTTCCCAGTTTGATATGGTCTGCCGGGAAACACCCAATGCCTCTGCAGCCTTTTCCTGCGTCATGCCTGCTTCACTGCGGGCGTTTTTCAGCATACTTCCGATCTCCATAGCCTGTCCTCCTTCTATCATGACTGTTCCGGAACAATTCCAAGTATAGTGCATACAGAGCTTTCTTCAATCGAATCCCTTTTGCACAGGCATAAAATCCTGTCAAAATGCTTTGACGCCGGGCACAAAAACAAAAAATGATGGATGAGCATCAGCCATCCATCTCCCTGGAACGCGGATCCCGGTTTTTCCGGGATCCCGTAAGTGACTTTGATAAGTGATCAGCGGGGACGAACGATATATTCTTTGATCGTACCGTCTTCCCATAATGTAGCTGCGCCGATACAGGGAATATGCAGTCCTGCAAGTTCGACATCGTATTCCATGGAATTCGGGTTGAGCTTCACGATCTTTGCCTCGACCTTATATGTCTGGAATACTCCGGCAAATGCTTCACGTACTCCTTCTCTGCCATGGGCAACGACATCCGGGAAACCGAACGGTCTTGCGCCGCCGTCTACGAAGTCGCATTCTTCGCCATAGAGCACGGCAACCTGATCCGCATCAGCGGAATTCAGGGCTGCTACGTATTTTTCAAGTACTTCACTGACGCTCATAGTATTACAGTTCCATAGCTGTTCTGTATGCCTTGTAGATCGCCCACTTCGCATCCTTGACAGCTTCTGCGTCACCGATCACGAATACCTGATCAGCGAGTCCTTCTGTTTCGAACGGTACATACGGTTTGGAACCGAGTGCCAGAACGACATGATCGAATCCATCGAGCCTGATCTGTTCACCGTTGCGTTCAGCAATGACACCGCCTTCGATAAATTCCAGAACCTTTGTATTTGTATATACTTCGACTTCTTCTTCCTTGATCCTCTTCAGCATTGCGTTGCGGACTGTCAGATAGAGTGTCGGAACGATCTCCGGCAGCATTTCCACGATCGCAACTCTGGAGCAGTAGTCAGTCGCGTATTCAGCAGTTTCCGTACCTACTTCACCGCCGCCGATGATCAGAACGCTCTGCTTCAGGACAGGAGATCCCAGGAGCACATCATTTGCGAGAACGACGCCTGTTTCCTTCAGACCCTTGATGTTCGGTACAGTCGGTGTTGCGTCTGTCGCAACGATCACTGCATCCGGCTTCAGTTCCTTGATCACTTCAGGAGTAGCTTCTGTGTTCCATCTGATGTCGACACCGTTCTTTTCGCACATATGCAGCATGTATCTGATTTCTCTTGTCAGAGGCTGTTTGAACGGAGGATATGCCCCGATACGGAGCTGTCCGCCTGCCTGGAGCTTGTCGTTCTTCTCAAGCAGTGTTACGTCATGTCCGCGGAATGCGCTCATCCAGGCTGCTGTCATGCCGGCAGGACCTGCGCCGACAACAACGACCTTCTTCGGTGCGTCTGTCTTTGTCAGCATTCTGTCAGCTCTGTGGCTGGACTGCGGATTATACATACATCCGACGCCCCAGTCGCCCGGCATCAGGTTTTCAGGATAGTTGAATTCCATGCATCTCTGCGTGCATCCGATACACGGGATGATGTCTTCCAGCGCGCCGCCAACTGCCTTGTTCGGGAATGCAGGGTCAGCGATGGACTGACGTCCCAGGGATACCGCGTCGCAGTCGCCGCGTCTGATCGCTGTTTCGATCGTCCACGGATCATGGAACAGACCTACTGAGAATACAGGGATGCTGACAGCTTCCTTGATCCTCTTCGCGCTGGCAAGGTTCCATCCGGAAGGCCATGCTGTAGGAGGAACGATCGTCTCCCATGTTTCATATGTACCTGCCGAGATATGAAGTGCGTCATATCCGAATTCTTCGAGCATGGATGCGAATACGATCGTTTCTTCCATCTCGATGCCG
>JAFOMZ010000239.1 GCA_017421125.1 Solobacterium sp. | reverse complement strand
TGTTGTAACGTTCAAGCATATGATTATAGACAAATCTGCAGGAGCCGAATGTCTGTCTGATGACAGATATCTGCTCATCCGTCGGATAGATCCGCATTTTCAAAGCTTTAAATCTCTTCATGGCAGTATCTCCTTTCACAGTCTCAGCAGAACGGGTGTTCCGTTATGTCAGACACTAAAATATACGGACAAGAAAACGGTGATTCCACGAAGGAATTAAAAAATGTTTTGCAATAACAAAACAAATATAAAAATGCGGAACCTCTGATCATTGCAGCGGTACCCGCATTGTATGTTTGGAATTTGATCTGTTGTCAGAATCCGTTTCCTGTTTTCAGGACCGGTTCATTATAACAGTATTACTTTTTTTTATTCAAATTTTGTATATGTCAGCCATTCACCGGAGTCAGCGATCCATGCATTATCCGTTCCGCTGATCTTATACCATGTATAACCACCCGCAGAGACAGGTTCACCGTATACATAGTATTTTCCGCCGTTCTTTGCCTGACCGACGACCTTGCCGTCTGTTCCTGACTTATCACGAATGTTCAGCTGGTCTACCTTGACCAGTACCCATCCTACCGTTCCGTCTGTCTTGACGGGATCTCCCGTGATCGTGTCTGTCGATACTGCTTCCGGATAGGAAGTGTATTTCAGCCATGTGCCATCCTTATCGGCGATCCATTGTTCTGAATCTTTATCGATCTTGTACCAGGTGTAACCGCCGTTCTGCACCGGTTTTGCATAGACGTACAATTTCGATCCGTTCTGTGTCTGGCCTTTGACGTTGCCGTCTGTACCTGCTTTATCACGGACATTCAGACCGTCGACTTTGACCTCGACCCATCCGTATGTTCCTGCGGTGTATACCGGATCAGCGCTGGCTGTCGGGGTAGGTGTGGGTGTCGGGGCCGCGGTGGGTTCCGGTGTCATTGTTGAATACGCAAAAGGAGTCGGACTTGAACTTGCCGTAGCGGAAGGATCACTGTCCGCAGGCGGTGTGACCACAACGACCGGTGCTGCTGTAGCAGTTGGTTTTGGTGTTTTTTCCGGTTCATCATCTTTTTTCTTTTTTGAGCATCCTGCAAGAAGCAGCAGACAGGATGCTGCGATCAATAGTTTTCTCATAGCCGTCCTTCTTTCTGTATAGGAGTATTGTACCACTAATAGTACCTGAACTATTCTTAAGAATCGATTCAGCACAGGTTCCTTTCCGCCAGATATACCGTACCGTCATCACGTACATATTCACCAAGGACTACGAACCCGTTTTTTGTCCAGAAATGCGTGGACTGAGGATTTCCTTTGTTGATGCACAAGCGTACTGCCGAAAATCCGGTTTCTTTCAGATAGCTGCAGACCTCTGAAACGATCGCGCTTCCTGTTCCCTTTCCCTGTGCATCCTTGCGCATCATGAAAAAACCGATAAAGGCAGTCGTGTCATCCGGATATCCGTCGATCAAATCCATGACCGCGATCATGCCTTGTTTGTCAAAGAAACCAACATAGTATTTGTCATCCGGACTTTTTCCGTCCGGACATACATGCATATCATTTCTGATGTCTTCATATCCGGACTGTGCCCGGGTATATTCGTAAAACAGCGGATTGGACAGGCAGATCTGCCGGATATCTTCAATATCGTTTTCATCCAGTTTCCTGACACGGTATTTGTCTGACAGTTTTTCTATTTCGATCATCTTTTCAAACCTCTTCGTTTTCTTTTCTGCAGATGCGGCTGACCTCTGTCCGGTTGCCGGAAGAATCAGAGACGGAATATATGATCTGATCACCTTCCACAATGCAGGATACATATGCCTTCAGTTCCCCGTCAGCGTTGTCATGGGCTGACAGTACTCCGTCCATACAGTGATCCGGGTCAGGTGTTTCCGTGACCCTGATCACCGGTTCCTGCTTATCATATATCCTGATCCGCAGGATCTTCTGATCCCCGGAAGCAGTACGGTACACTGCGATCCTGGTTTCAGGTACTTCTGCGACAAAACTGTCCGGCAGATACAGATCATCTTGCTGAGAGTATCTGAGAATATATTGTCCTGGCTGAAATGTATCACCGCACAGCAGTGTGATCTCTTCCGACCTCAGTTCAAGTCTTTCCCTACGTAAATATACAGCACATTTCCATACACTGTACAGCACTCCGGTAAACAACACAGTCAATATCAGCGGGAGTACCATTACAGGCAGTTTGATAGATCTGTTCAGCTGTTCCGGATGACTGATCAGTTCAGACATTTCTTCCGGGGAAAGCCGAGGCCGGGCTGCTTTTTTCACAGTCTTCATGTCTGCCCCCTGTTCCATAGCCTGTCTTAATACGGCCATCTGAAGATAATTCAGTCTTCCGTTGGAGAGCACTTTAATCTGCTGTTGTGATAAACCGTGTGCTTCTGCGATGGCGATCTCTTTTTCCTGCAGGAATGATAGTTCCATTATGTTACCTCCTCATCCCTGTATACGCCAAAAAAAGACAGTTTACATAAAAGAAAACGGAATATTTCCGCTTTCAGTGTGTTGTCCCTTCAGCTGTATGGATATCGTCCGAATATGTGACGATCGCGGTGATCGCGGCCGTCAGTCCTTTGACGATATCATTGAGGTTCATGCTCGGCATATTGCGTTTATTGACAGTCTGCTCCGGCATGAACGGGATGTGTATGAAACCGCTCCGTTTTCCGGGGAACTCATGTTCGCATACATAGCGGATACCGTACAGTACATGGTTGCAGATGAAGGTACCTGCTGTATTGGATACGGAAGCAGGAATACCGGCTGCGCGGATCTCAAGGACCATAGCTTTGATAGGCAGTGCAGAGAAATAAGCGTCCGGACCGTCCGCGAAGATCGGTTCATCTGTCGGTGTATTTCCTTCGTTATCCGGAATAGCGCAGTCTGAAACATTGATGCCGACACGTTCAACAGACAGATCTGTTCTGCCGCCTGCCTGTCCTATGGAAAGGATCACATCAGGATCGCATTCAATGATCTTCTGACGGATCGTTTCGATCGATTTATAGCAGACTGTTGGAACCTCAAGTTTGATGATCTCGGCGCCTGCGATCACATCATCCAGACGTTTGACTGATTCAATGGCAGGATTGATCGTTTCACCTCCGAACGGATCAAATCCGGTTACAAGTATTTTCATAAGTACCGCCCTTCTGTTTTTGGAACTGATTCTGCATTATTCGCTGATGATCGATCTTGCAAAAGCTTCTGCTGCCGCAAGATCTTCTGCATTCGGCCTGCCTTTGTGAACACCTTTGAACTCTCCCTTGCAATGGAATTCACGTTCATCCATTTTGATGCCGACTTTGTCTGCTTCAGTTTTAACTTTCTTCCATGTTGAATTCAGCATGGCTGCTGAACCGAAGTTAACGATGCGCCCAACATTGTTTTTATCAAGTGAGCGGATAAAGGTCCTAACTTCCGGATCGATGGTGAACGCATAATAAGAGTTTCCGAGGAAGAGGATATCTACAGGCTCGTCAACAGGAATACTGATGGGGAGTGCCTCTGTGCCGACTGCTTCTGCAACAGCTTCTGCAAGACGTTTTGTATTTCCGGTTTTTGTATAGTATCTGACTGCAGCTTTCATTGTAATAAACCAACCTTTCTTTATGCTCTGTTTCTGCCGATGCCTTCATGCATCTGCGTCATTGTCTGTATTGAACAGCTGTACCGGATCTTACGTGTGTTCCATCCGTGCACAAACAGCTTATTTCAAGTGTAGAACGGTTCAGTATGTTCGTCCAGCATGGTACTCCATAGACCATTGTGAAAAATAACTGCGCATCATGAAGAAAACCTGCGGATCACACGCAGGCTTTGTTCGAAAAAAACACCCCGGAATATAATCCGAAGTGTTCTTCTGCAATGAGCTGACAGTAATGTCAAACGATTAACGCTTGCTGTACTGCGGTGCACGTCTTGCACCTTTGAGACCGTACTTCTTACGTTCCTTAGCACGGGAATCACGAGTCAGGAAGCCTGCCTTTTTCAGTGCCGGACGATAGTCAGCACTTGCTTCAAGCAGAGCGCGTGCAATACCATGACGCATTGCACCGGCCTGGCCTGTGTAACCGCCGCCTCTGACGTTGATCTTGATGTCGAACTGTCCTGCTGCTTCTGTCAGAACCAGCGGGCTGTTAACGATCATTCTCAGAGTAGCCTGAGGAAGGTATTCTTCCAGAGTCTTTCCGTTTACTGTAATAACACCTGTACCCGGAGTCATAAAGACACGAGCAGTGGACTGCTTACGGCGTCCGGTTCCGATATAAGTGACCGCACTTCTCTTTTTCGTTGCCATTTAATCCATCTCCTCCTTAGTCCTTGATCTTCATTTCGATCGGCTTCTGTGCCGCATGCGGGTGCTCAGGTCCTTCATAAACAAATACATGTTTACGCATTACATCACCGAGTTTGTTGTGAGGGAGCATTCCCTTGATTGCCTTTTCGACCCATTCAACAGTATACTTTTCACGCATAACTTTTGTGGATCTGACGCGGAGTCCACCCGGATACATGGAGTGGCTGAAATAGAATTTCTTCTCATCCTGGTCACCCGTGATCTTGATCTTTTCCGCATTGATGACGATGACATAGTCACCGCAGTCGACATTAGGCGTATATGTCGGCTTGTTCTTACCTCTTAATACAGTTGCAACCTGGGAAGCAAGACGACCCAGTGTGCAGTCTGTCGCATCAACGACATACCATTGACGGACAACTTCTTTCGGTTTGATCATTGTTGTCTGACGCATAATAGCTTACTACCTCCTATGTAGTTTCCGGGGCTACATGGCTGGTTAGCCGAATTACATTCTAGTTTGGCGAGGCTTTTTCGTCAACAAGAAATTTAAGTTTTTTCGCTTAACGAACGACTATTTCACAGCCTTCGGAAAGTTCGTGTTCTTTCAGGTAAACAGACGCATCTTTCAGCATTTCTTCTGCCTGTGCCAGATCGTTATCATCATCGATCAGCAGCTTTGCAGGACTGTTCTGATCACTGCATTCCAGGATCCCGGTCACTCTCTGACCGTGGCGTTCCGTCATCACATAGAACAGCTCCGGCTTGACAGAATACCGTTCTTCCAGGCGATACCAGTCAGGGACCACATCGCTTCTCAGGTATTCACGGATCATCATTTCATCCGTCATGCCGAGAATGTCGAAGTATCCGACTTCCATCAGGCTCAGCCCTTCCGGCTTTGCATTTCTTCTGTCCACACGTTTGGACCGTGCTTCCAGCATTTCATTCAGTTCCTCAGGAGTCATTCTGTGCCTGCCGACTTCCATCAGCTGGGCAGTCATCATCCTGACCATATATCTGAGAAATCCTTTTCCTGTAAAGGAAAGCACCAGCTGGCTGCCTTCGCGGCGGAAATCGATCGAGTCGACTGTACGGACCTGATCCTTGATCTCCTTCAGCGGTGTTGAGTTCAGTGATGTAAAGTCATGTGTTCCGACCAGATACAGGGATGCCTGTTTCATCAGGTCAACATCCAGATCATAAGGACACTGATACGCGTAATCCTTTGAGAACACATCATATTCCCCAAGATTGATGCGGTATTCATAACACTTTGAACGCACGCAGAAGCGCGCATGAAAGAATTTCGGCGCTTCTTCCGTCAGGCGGATATGAATATCATCAGGCAGGCGGCTGTTGATCGCGCCTGTCCATTTTCTCGGTTTCATGACCATGTCCGTATCAAAATGGAATACCTGTCCCCAGGCATTCACACCGGCATCAGTTCTGCCGGACGCAGTGATATGGACCGGTTCATGGGCGATCTCCTGGATCGCTCTTTCAATATGGTCCTGGACACTGTTCCCGTCAGGCTGTATCTGCCATCCGGAATAATGTGCCCCGCAGTACGCGACTGTGCATTTATACCGTTTCATCTGAAATACGAGAGCCAGATCATGCATGCGAGCACGCACACAGCGCCAAGCAGAAGGATATAATCCCTTCCGTGCATTTCCAGCACTTTGTATCTGGTACGTGTTTCTCCCGGCGCGTATCCTCTCGCCTCCATGGCATTTGCCAGATCATCCGCTCTCTGGAAAGCGGATACGAACAGCGGAACGATCAGTGAAAGGATCGCCATGATCCTTTCCATCATCTTGCCTTCCTTCAGGTCAACGCCCCTGCTCTCCTGCGCCTTCATGATCTTCTGGGTTTCTTCGATCAGATCGGGAATAAAACGCAGCGCGATACTGATCAGCATGGCGATCTCATGCGCGGGTACGCCGATCTTTCTGAACGGCGACAGCAGATCTTCAATGCCGAGTGTCATATCCAGAGGCTTTGTTGTCGCTGTCAGACAGGTGGTGATCATGATCATCAGAAGCAATCGGACAACAATATACGCTGTCTGCAACAAAGCATCGCTGTAGATCGTAAATGATCCGAGTGTCAGTATAAGCGTACCTGTCTTGATCACGAAGCAGTTGATCACCATCAGGAACAGCATCATGAACATCATCGGCTTCATGGACTTCCAGATGAATATAAAGGAAAGCCTTGACAGCAGAATCATTCCTGCAGCGATGGCGAACAAAATGCCGTAGCCTGTCCATCCGGACGGGAAGAAGACAGCGATCATCACGATCAGCATTGCGCCGATCTTCGCTCTGGGATCCATCTTATGGACCGGTGAATCCAGGGGCATGTAACGTCCGAGTGTGAAATTACCCATGTTTCACCTGCCTTGCGATGCATTTAGCCAGTGCCTGCACATCGCGGATCTCATCACCGATTTTGAATCCTTTTTCTCTCAGCATCGTCTTCATCCGGATAATATCCGGCGGGAGGATATGCAGTTCAATGCACTGCTCGGGATGTGAGAAGAACTCATCAACACCCTGCTGCAGCTTTACCTTCCCGTGTTCCATGACGACCACTTCGTCGCAATAGTTATATACCTGTTCCATGTCATGCGTAACGATCAGGATCGTCTTATGCATTTCCTGGTTCAGGCGTTTGAAGAGCTTCATCATTTCGATCGTTCCCTGCGGATCAAGACCGGCAGTCGGTTCATCCAGGACCAGTACCGAGGGATCCATCGCAAGGATACCGGCGATTGCTACCCTGCGCTTCTGGCCGCCGGAAAGCTCGAGCGGACTGCGCTCGGCATATGAAGGATCGATCCCGACAAGCTTCAGGACTTCCAGTGATTTCTTTGCGGCATCTTCTTCGCTCACGCCGAAATTCTTCGGACCGAAGGATACGTCCTTCAGAACAGTTTCTTCAAACAGCTGGTATTCAGGGAACTGAAAGACCAGGCCGACATCTTTCCGTAGGGACTTCAGTCCCTTGGGACGTGTGCCTGCTTCGATCTTTCTGTCCAGGACATAGACAGTCCCGGAAGATGGCAGCAGCAGCGCGTTCAGATGCTGTACAAGCGTGCTTTTGCCGGAACCGGTCTGTCCGATCACAGCGGTGATCTTCCCTTCTTTCAGGTTCAGATCGATATCATACAATGCCTGATAACGGAATGGTGTGCCGTCACTGTAAATATGGCTTACCTGTTCAAATGCAATCGGCATAACGCTTCCACCACCCCTTCCATAGTTATTTCATCCCCGGTGCTGACACCGTGCTTCTTCAGCTGTTCGGACAGCTGCAGGGCAAACGGCAGTTCCAGGTGCATTTTCTTCAGACGGTCGGACTGCGCGAAGATCTCACGCGGCGTACCGGTCATTGCGACCTTTCCCTGGTCAAGGACGATGACCGCGTCGCTTCCGGTCACTTCATCGACATCGTGCGTGATGGAAACGATCGTCAGGCCGCTCTCTTTGTGCAGTTCCATGATGACGCGTTTGATCTCATCCTTGCCCTGAGGATCCAGCATGCTGGTAGCCTCATCAAAGATCAGGATCTCCGGTTTCATGGCAAGCACGCCGGCGATCGCGACTCTCTGTTTCTGGCCGCCGGAAAGATGCGTCGGCTCTGTATTCAGATATGCCGTCATCCCTGTACGGGCAGCGAATTCTTCGATAATGCCGTCCATATCAGGCTGCGGTACACAATGATTCTCAAGTCCGAAGGCAATATCATCACGTACGGTCGAACCGATGAACTGATTGTCGGGATTCTGGAATACGATGCCGATACGGCGGCGGAGCGCATGAAGATTCTCATCGTTCAGTTCCATACCGTCAATGACGATCGTACCCTTCTCTTTTTCCAAAAGACCGGCCAGAAGCTTGGCAACCGTCGACTTACCGCTGCCGTTATGACCGATCAGTGTCGTATATGATCCTTTCTCAACAGTAAATGACACACCCTGTACCGCAGGTGTTTCTCCGTCATATGAGAAAGTCAGGTCTTTTACTTCAATAACGCTCATGGAGCCTCCTTAAGAACCATATCATTATATTACAAAAAACGCAGTTGTCATCTGTATGACCCGAAAGAAAAAGCCTCCGTCGGGAGGCTCATGTCTGTCAGTCGATACGGTATCCTTCGTAGGAGCCGTGCAGTGCTTCGACCTGGTTTGCTACATTGAAGATATCGCTCAGGATCGATCCCTCTTCTGTAAACATCTTACGGGAAACGACCGTTTCGTGATCATTCATTTCTTCTGCAGCGTAGCCGTTGTTGACAGCGATGCGTTCGAATTCTCTCATGATCGCTGTGTCGGAGAAATAGCACTTATGGGACAGGCGGATCAGTGTATCTACCGGGAACTTGGAAGTGAATTCACTGTTCTTGTAGAACAGCTCTTCAATGAAATCCTTGTCCAGGAACTGATACAGTTCAGCGATCTGCTCAACTTCCGGTGCATACGGTTTGCCTGCGACTGCTGTTTCCAGCTGTTCTTCCGGAACATCAACGCCGAGGTCGATGTTTCTCAGGCTTTCTTCATCCATCGGAAGGTCTTCTGTTTTCAGTACTTCATCAAGCAGTGCGTCAAGTTCATCAGCTTCGCTTCTGACCGGCTGTTCTTCTTCAGCAGGTACTTCTTCAGCTGCCTGAGGTTCTTCTTCCGTCAGTTCTTCTGCTGTTTCTTCAACAGCTTCCTTTACTTCTTCAGCTGCTTCTTCGACAGTTTCTTCAACTGTCTCTGTGAACTCAGCAGCTTTTTCAGCTGTTTCTTCAACGGTTTCCTTCAGTTCTTCAACTGCTTCCGAAGCCTCTTCGGTCTTTTCTTCAACTGCCTCTTCAACAGCTTCTTTCAGTTCTTCAGCTTTATCCGCTGCTTCTTCAACAGCTTCGTCAGCTGTCTCCTGAACAGTTTCTTTCAGTTCTTCGACTGCTTCTGCAGCTTTTTCCACAGTCTCTTCAGCCTGATCAAGCACCTTTTCAGCACTCAGTCCGGAACCGGTCTCTTTGTCTTCAGTCTGATCATCATTTGTGATGTCTACGAAGCGGACAACTTCATCTTCGGGTTCCTGTTCAGGAACTGCTTCTTCCTGCTCTTCCTGGCTTCTCTTCCAGAGCAAATACGCTGTAAGAGCGATCGCAGCAGCACCAGCTGTTGCCAAAAATGCTATGACAGATCTTTTAAACATACTTTTTTTCCTCACTTGCGTAAGTATTTTATCACAATATTTCAATGAATTATACCGATCAAACGAGGTGAAAAGCAGTTTTATCAAATTTTCACAAATGATCGTGGAGATAGCGGATGATCGCCACAGCATTGGAGGCAGCGCCCTTGCGGATCTGGTCTCCGCAGCACCATACAGCCAGTCCTCCGTCAAATACAAGATCGCGGCGGATCCTTCCGACATAGACAAGATCCTGGTCGGAGGTGTCAAGGGGCATCGGAAGGAAGTCATCCGCATAGACATCGCCCGGGAATGCCTTGATCGCTTTGATCGCCTGTTCCGGTTCGACCGGTTCTTCACACTGCAGTGAGAAGCTGATGGAATGTGAGCGGTATACGGGTACGCGGACACATGTGCATGTTACTTTCAGCTCAGGCAGATGCAGGATCTTGCGTCCTTCGTACTGCATTTTCATTTCTTCCGAGGTATATCCTTCCTCCTGTTCGGAGCCGATCGCCGGGATACAGTTATAGGCGATCTGTGCCGGGAAGACATGCGGCTCGACTTTGTTTCCCTCACTGATCGCTTTGACCTGTTCGGTCAGTTCACGCATTCCCTCAATGCCCGCGCCGGATACGGCCTGGTATGTGGAAGCGATGATCTTTGTGATCGGTGAGATCTTTGCGATCGGAGCGGCAGCCATCATCGTGATGATCGTGCTGCAGTTCGGGTTGGCAATGATGCCGTGATGCTTCAGGGCGTCTTCGCCGTTGATCTCAGGCACAACAAGCGGTACATCGTCAAACAGTCTGAAATATCTGGAATTGTCGACAAAGACTGCGCCTGCTCCTGTGATCAGCGGAGCGTATTCCTTTGCCAGGGAAGCGGAAACAGCACCCAGTACATAATCCAGTCCCTGTACGTTTTCTTCATTCAACACATCGATCGTGAGTGTTTCCTGCTTCCATTTCGCAGTCTTTCCGCGGGAACGCTCACTGGCAAACAGACGTACTTCTTCACATTCCGGCAGCTGTTCTTCAATGCACTGCAGCATCTGTCTGCCGACGGCTCCCGTTGCGCCGAGAATTCCGATCTTCATACCTGTTCTCCTTCTTCCTTGATAAATTTGTCATAAATGCATTGGATTGCCTTTTCAAAATCACGGTTCAATACGCCGACTTCAATGCATCTTTCATCATTTGTCTGTGACAGCACTTTGATGTTGATCCCGTTGTTTCCGAACTCGGAGATCAGCTTTCCGGAAATACCCGGCTGCTGTTTCATACCGCGTCCGACGATGGCAACGATCGCAACATGGTCCTCCATGTGGAGATCCTCCGGTGCCAGGTCTTCCTTGATCCTGCCGATGATCTCGTACAGGCAGTGGCTGACGCTCTCGCTGGCAACGATCACGGATACCGTATCCACGGTCGTCGGCAGCGTTTCGACAGCGACGTTGAATTCTTCAAATACCGACAGCAGTCTCCTCAGGAATGAAATGCCTGATACGGACTGGTTCCGGACGATCGTGATGACTGTATAGTCCTTTCTTCCGGTAATGCCGGTGATAAAGTGCGGCGGATTCTTCCTGTCGTATTCTGTACAGTCTTCCATGATCATCGTACCCGGGTTGTCCGGTTCATTCGTATTCCTGACGTTGATCGGGATGTTTTTCATCTTGACCGGGAATACCGCGTCATCATGCAGGACGTTGGCGCCCATATAGCTCATTTCACGCAGTTCATTGTAATTGATGCGCGGGATCTGCAGCGGGTGGTCGATGATGCGGGGATCTGCCATGAAGAAGCCGGAAACATCCGTCCAGTTTTCATAGACATCCGCATCGATGGCATTGGCCAGGACGGAACCGGTTATATCCGAGCCGCCTCTTGACATGACGCGGATCACACCGTTGGGCAGCGCGCCGTAGAAACCCGGCACAACGATGCCTTTGGACTGGTGCGCGTATTCGTTGATGACATGCGCTGTATAATCCAGGTCGATCGATCCGTCATATTTGAAGCGGATCACCTTTGACGCATCCAGGAAGACAAAATCCAGGTATTCAGCCATCAGGATCGCTGTCAGGTATTCGCCTCTGCTGACGAGGTAATCCTCGGAGAGATCCTTTTTCATGATAGAGCGGATCTTTCTGAATTCTTCATCCAGGTCTGTTTTCAGATGCAGCTCTTCGGCTATGCTTCTGTATTTGTTTTCCACCATGGAAAAGATCGGCTCGTATGTGACGCCGTATTTCAGGTGCGCATGGCAGAGATACAAAAGATCCGTCACTTTGTGATCTTCCTTGTACTCCTTGCCGCAGGCACTGACAACAATGAACTTCCTTGACGGATCCGACTGCACGATCTGTCTGACTTTGGCGAACTGCTCCGCGTTGGCAACGCTGGAGCCGCCGAACTTCGCTACCTTGATCATCTGCTCACCTCACACACAAATACGTCATGACTGTTCTGCATCAGCGCAGACAGTTCCTGCAGTGACATCTCATGTGTCAGCACCCAGCCGTCATGGCACTCTGCGCTGACAGGTTCAAACAGGGAAAGATCCCTGCCGGACACATAATATGTACCGCGTACTGTTTCAATATGGTTGTCTGATGTTTCCCAGGTCTTCGGAATACCGGAATCTTCGATGGACAGGACATCCTGTACCACAGCATGGGCAGTCGGGAGCGAACCCGCACCCTGTCCGCCGAATGAAGCGGTGCCGAGCGTCCGGCAGCTCAGTTCGATCCGGTTCAGGTTGGATGATACGAGACACATCGGATCATCCCCTCTCAGCATGACCGGCATCACCCATACTGACAGCTTTTCTTCATTCAGGCATCCTCTGCCGATCAGCTTGATCACTCTGCCGTCCGCCTTTGCGTATGCGATATCGGACTTTTTCAGATGACGGATCCCGAAATGAGGAATATCATCCGGATCGACTGCTTTATGGAAGGCGCTGAATGCCGAGATGCAGCACTTATATGCGACGTCGTTGCCGTCAATGTCATCGGAGGGATCAGCTTCCGCATAACCGAGTTTCTGTGCTTCTTTCAGTGTTTCATTGAAATCGGCGCCGGAGCCTGTCATATCGGAGAGGATATAATTGGTCGTTCCGTTCATGATGCCGCGGAATGATGTGATCTCATCGATCCGCTGGGTGCGTTCCAGTTCATGGATCCAGGGAATACAGCCGCCGCAGGATGCTTCAAACCGCAGGGAGCGGTGATTCGCTTCAGCCGTATCCGTCAGTTCCTTCAGATGGTGCGAAAGCATCTTTTTATTGGAAGTGACCGCATGCTTTCCGTTTTCCAGCGCGGTTTTGACATATGTAAATGCCGGCTCGATGCCTCCCATGCATTCGATCACGATATCGATCCGGGGATCATTGAGGATCTGATACGCATCTGTCGTATATCTGGGATCGTTTCCCTCCGACAGATCTTTGACCAGTATGGACGAAACGGTGATCTGCGGAAAATGTCCGTCAATGATCTCTGTTACGCCTCTTCCGACAACTCCGTGCCCCAGCAGTCCTATCTTCATAACGCCTCCTGTTTCTGTTTTGAATACAGTTGTTTTTACAATGAGAACATAGTATCATTTCATAGTCATACTTACAAGGAGAAAAAAATGCCTGTTTATATCAGTACAAGAAATAAAGATATTCATGTCAGAGCACATGAGGCTGTCATACGCGGATTGTCACAGGATGGCGGACTGTTTGTGCCGGAATCGATCGATACCGTTCCGGATCCCTCGGTTCTTGTTTCGGATGATTACCGGACGATCGCCGAAGCTGTCATCTCCGTATTCTTTGATGACCTGAGCAGAGATGATATCCATGCATGTGTGTACGGTGCTTATGATGCGAAGTTCGATACGCCTGAGATCGTTCCTATGCGCCGCATGAGCGACGGATGGCTGATGGATCTCTGGCACGGGCCGACATCTGCATTCAAGGATCTCGCCCTGACGATCCTGCCCCGCTTCATGAGCTGTGCGTATGATCTGGATGACTGCAGTGATACGATCTCGATCCTGACTGCCACTTCCGGTGATACCGGAAAGGCGGCTCTCTCCGGATTTGCGGATGTTCCGCATACAGCGGTGACCGTGTTCTATCCGGAGGACGGAGTGTCGGAAGTCCAGAAGCTGCAGATGCAGACAGCAGCGGGAAACAATGTTTGTGTTATTGCCGTCAAGGGCAACTTTGATGACTGCCAGCGCATGGTCAAAGAGGCTGCTGTCAGTGAGACGGTGCGCAGTGCCGCAAAAGGCGTCAGGGTCTCCAGTGCGAATTCCATCAATATCGGAAGACTTGTTCCGCAGATCGTATATTATTTCTCTTCTTATGCAAAACTGGTACGGCAGAATGCGGTCAAAGCAGGGGAACCCGTGAACTTTGTAGTTCCTACGGGAAATTTCGGAGATATTCTTGCCGGTTATTATGCCCGCAGGATCGGGCTTCCCGTAAAGCACCTGATCTGTGCGTCCAACCGGAATAATGTCCTGTCGGACTTCCTGGCAACAGGCACATACGATATCAGACGCCCGTTCTATACGACGATGTCCCCTTCCATGGACATCCTTGTTTCAAGCAATCTCGAACGTCTGCTGTTTGAAGAAAGCGGCCATGATGACGCCCTGATCAGGGATCTGATGCGTTCCCTGTCAGAACAGGGATCGTTCACCATTCCCGAAAACATGAAGAACTCGATCTCTTCCCTGTTTAAGGGTTACTGGTGCAGTGAAGAAGACTGTGCCGAAGAGATCCGTTCATTATATGAACGGGAACATCTGCTGATCGATCCGCATACGGCGATCGCCCTGAACGGCATGCACCAGCATATCCGGAGCACCGGTGACAATACACCGTGCATCGTTCTGTCGACAGCGTCCGCCTTTAAATTCCCGCAGGATGTTTACAGATGCCTGACGGGAGAATCATGCAGTGACGGATTTGAAGCCATGCAGAAGCTGAGCAGTCTGACCGGGGAACCGGTTCCGCCGGGACTTGCGCAGCTGAAGGAACTGCCCGTACGTTTCACCGAGAGCATCAGCCGGGAACACGGAATAAGCCGGATCAGACAGAGGATGGAGGAGATCGCCAATGGTTAAGATCAGGATCCCTGCCAGCACATCAAATCTCGGCCCGGGATTTGACTGCCTTGGTCTTGCGTTCAGCATTTACAATACATTCGACATCTCACTCAGTGACCATGATGAACTGGTCAATGTTGAGGAACAGTACAACAATCCGGACAATCTGTTCCTGAAAGCATATCATGCGGCAGGACAGTACTGCGGTCATGATGATCATTTCCGCGCGGTCTTTGACTGCTCGATCCCCGTATCCAGGGGACTCGGTTCTTCCGCTTCACTGACATGCGGAGGCGTCAGCGCTTATGCGCTCCTGCATGAAGGAAAACTGTCTGCCAGGGAAGCGCTGGAACTGTGTACAAAACTGGAAGGACATCCCGATAATGCGGCTCCTGCCCTGTTCGGCGGACTGACTGCTTCGATCAATGAAGCTTCCGTCATCACGCAGAAGATGCCTCTGAGCCCGGACTGGATCTATACGCTGTACATTCCGGATGTCGAAGTATCTACGGCAGAAGCCAGACGTGCCCTGCCGGACACATACAGCAGGCAGATCGCTGTCACCAACAGCGCGCATGCGATCCTGCTGGCCAAAGCACTGGCGGACGGTGATCTGGAGCTGTTGAAAACAGCATCTGTCGATCATATCCATGAGCCGTACAGAAAAGCATTTATCCCTCACTTTGATGAAGTCAAAGCACTGGCAGCTGCCGATACGGACGGTGTATTCCTGATCAGCGGTTCCGGTTCCACATGTATCTCCATCAGCCGCAGACACCTGGGAGAGTCCGTCAGGAATGCGCTGGCAGCGTTCGATGAAAAATGGTATATCACGGAAACCGAGCCGGCATTTCAGGGTGCCGGGTATCTTGAGGAGGGAACATGGCATCCGATTTTCTGATCGTACATAAAAAGATCCTTCCGGATTATCTTGAAAAAGTGATCGAGGCCAGGGACCTGCTCTCCCGACATGAAGCATCTTCGGTGACGGAAGCAGCCAGAATGGCCGGCATTTCGAGAAACACATTCTATAAGTACAAAGACTATGTATTCCGTACGGAAGGCACCGAATCACGCAGAAGAGCGATCTTCTCGCTCGTCCTGCTGGACAGACCCGGCGCGCTTTCCAAAGTGATCGGCACGTTATCGGACATGCATCTGTCCGTCATCACCATATCCCAATCCATTCCGGTCGCGTCCAAGGCAGCCGTTACCATTTCCGTAGACATCACGGACATGACCGGCAGCGCGGATGCTGTGCTGTTGGAGCTGCGGGAACAGGCAGATGTCCTGTCCGTACATTTGGATGCAATCGAATAACTCCCCGTGTTAGAATATCTTCTGTTGAGGTACCGGTATGAGTGATCATCTGAAACGTTTTTTATCGATCGGACTAGCCGTATTCAACGGCTTCATGTCCTTCCTGTTCTTTATGACAGGCTTCTATATCATTGACGAAGATTTTCCGATCTTCATGGGGATCGGCGCGGCCTTCCTGCTGAACGCGGTCTTTAACGGCCTGTATGCAAAATCCGTGAAGCAGGATATTGAGATGAAGGAGATGCTGGAGGAAGAAAACCGGAGGATGCGCAGCCTGCGCAGAACAGAATACCAGGCTGTCGGAAAAGAATCGGCAGATGAAGAGGAAGAAGACCTGCAGGAGATCCTGACAAGGCCTTCACAGAACGGTACAGAAAGGAAAACTATATGATCGTTATTGAAATGATGAACGGACACACCATCAAACTTGAGCTTGATCCGGTCAATGCTCCGATCACATGCGCAAACTTTGAAAAGCTCGTTTCCGAAGGCTTCTACGATGGCCTGACATTCCACCGCATCATCCGCGGATTCATGATCCAGGGCGGTGATCCGCTGGGCAATGGCACAGGCGGTTCCAAGGAACATATCGTCGGTGAATTCAGGTCCAACGGACATAAGAACCCGATCTCTCACAAGCGCGGCGTCATCTCCATGGCAAGAGCCATGAATCCCAACTCCGCATCCAGCCAGTTCTTCATCATGCACGCAGACGCGCCGCATCTGGATGGAAACTATGCCGCATTCGGCCATGTTGTTGAGGGACTGGAAACGGTTGACGAGATCGCTTCCGTACCGACGGACGCCTATGACCGTCCCAGAACTCCGGTTAAGATCAAGCGGATCTTCATTGAAGAGTAAATGAAAAGTCGCAGCTAACGCTGCGTTTTCATTTCCTGTCCGATCCATGCCATGAGCAGGTTCACGATCTTTTCCTGCTGTATTTCCGTCAGTTCAGTCCCTTTGGGGACCCTGTACCATTTCTCAAGGCATCCCCTGCAGCAGCAGGCGCAGGCATGCTGGGCCTTGAATACAGGATGCCCTTTCATCGGTGTCTGCTTTCCGTCATTCTCCGGCCAGGCCGGTGCCAGGCGGGTACGTATAAAGTCAGACGCGTGCTGCCGGATCGTATCCATTCCTTTTTCCCGTACATATGTCCGGTCTGCCTCATTCAGATGGAATGACGACCTGAATTTTGATCTGGAAAGTTTGTACAGTGCTTCCGTCCTTGTCTGCATGATCCTGTCCTTTCCCCTATCGTAACATGCCGGGCATGATCGTGATTCATACAGTATCCCTCCTTCGTCAGAAATTCTTGTAATAACCCCTTTTTATCTCATTTGGCTTGTGAAAAAAACTGGCATCTGCTGTTTAAACAGCGTATGATATAAGGGAGTATAGGAGATAATTATGGCTGACCTCACAGAATTCTATTCGTATTTTCATTACCTGGTATGCACTGTTGCGATTTACGGGAATGATGAGCCGCACTTTTTCAAAGGGAACCTTAATTTAAGAACTTATTATACCGATTCCGAGAAAACAGAAGTCAATGACAGCAAGACTACAGGCTACGCTGTCGATACGCTTTTTGCGGAAACAAACAAGATCGTCAGACGCCTGCATAAAGAGAGATATGATGAAAACCGTGATCTGTGCATCATGCCGTTCACGATGCTCGGCGATCCGTATCAGATCGTTTACAACAAAACAGCGCATCCGTCTCCCTATGAGGACAACAGCCTGTCTTTCCTGAAAGAAAAGGATCCGAACGCCAAAGGACTGGCGATCGTGATGAAGAAAGACAAAGACGGAAAGGTCTCATGGCTCAGTGAAGTTGAAGCCAGGGCGATCATCAAAACACTTACTCCGCTGCTCGACAAAGAATGATCATCACACTCCCATAAAGGGAGTTTTTTTATACCCTTCCGAAAAAGACGTACCGGAACATGTTTCCTCCGTTTCATGGTATGATAAACAGATGGAGACAGAAACATGATTACAGAAGACGTACTTGAAACTTATCTGGATGACAGGAAGAAACTTGAGAAAGCAAGAGATCTTTATTATTCAGGAGGAGTCGGAACTGTTTATACAATGATCAAAGACCGCCAGTATGACCTGATCGGCGCAAACGTGATCGATGCGGGAAGATACCAGGCTGCTGCTTTGATCGACAAAGAACAGGAAACAGTCGAACAGATGAAATGCAGCTGCCGGGAGTATTCGGAAACCGGAAAAATGTGTCCGCATACAGCTGCGCTGATCATGAAATATACATATGAGTCCCCCGTTCTCATTGATCATGGCTACCCTCAGGCAATTGAAGAAATGCTGGATTCATTCTCCATCGAGCATGAAACATCAGATTCTGTCATGACAATGATCGGGCAGTACAGAACTTCGGTCATCAGAAGCAGGAAGGACAGCGCGGAGCTGTTCCCGGTCCTCACGGATGTAACGGATCACGGATGCAGCGTGAGATTCCTGCTGCAGTCAGGAAATAGCGAAAGGATCATACCGTCCATCAGTGAGTTCATCGAATGCATGACACAGCATAAGCCGTACTATGCCGGCAGAACGGGTTCCAGGATCATTACAGAAGAAAGCTTTAAAGGAACATCCGCGCAGATCCTGGACCTCCTGATCTCGATCGGTGAAATGATGAACAGCGCGGTCACGGCAAACGGGATACCGCCTTATATCGGATCTGATGTACGGCTGAAGAATTCTCTCACCGACAGATTGATGAGCATCATACAGAATGATCCGCATCATCTGCTGATTGGAAATCCTCCCGAAGAGATCGGTTCCGTCAGTACCGGACCGATCAGCGCAGATATCGTCATGAAGGAGGAAAACGGCGGTTATTCTTTCTCCTGCGGTCCTCTCTTCTGCCTGAAGGGTCTTCGTCATCTCTATGTATTTGTCAGGAACGGATCTTTATGGGACCTGTATATATCCGCAGAGGATGCCGGCAGTATCATGCCGTTTATCGACTTTCTTTCCAGAGCTTCCACGGCAAAGCAGTACATCAATGAAAAAGACATGAAGGATTTTACCAGGGCTGTCTGGCCGAATGTCAGGGAACGGTTTGCCATCACAGCCGATGGATTCAATGAAGCGGATTATATGCCTCCCAAGCCGGCATATACGCTGTACCTGGACGCGCCGGACCCTTCTGTCATTACATGTGACGCATATGTCAATTACGGAGAACACCGGTTCAGTCTGTTCACGGAAGATGACCCTGATGATATCAGGGACCTGTACCGGGAATGCTCGTTTATCAGTATTCTCAGGGATATCTTTACGGAAACGGACATGGAGCGTCAGCTGATCAGTATCACTGACGAAGAAAAGATATATGAGTTCCTCAGGGACAGGATCCATGAGCTGCGTGAATACGCGGAGGTCATGATCTCCGATAACCTCAAAAAGATCCAGCTGAAAAACACCGGACAGGTCCATGTAGGTATTTCCGTACAGGATGACCTGCTCCGGCTGGATATGGTATCCGACACCCTTTCAAATGAACAGATCGCTGAGATCCTTTCCCGCTACAGCAGGAAACTGAAATACTACCGGCTGCGCTCAGGTGACTTTGTCGAGATCAATGACGGTTTCAATGAACTGTACGACACGGTGGAAGAACTGCAGATCTCCCAGTCTGAGCTCAGGAAAGGGCATTCCGAGATGCCGCTCTACAGGGCTGTCTATCTCAACGGGCTCAGTCAGTCCGGATCCGTCTCATTCGATCCGGACAGCGTATTTGAAGACCTGTCCAGGCGGATCACAACAGTCGAACAGAATGAATATGAAGTGCCCGCCAACCTGGCACCTGTCATCAGGGATTACCAGAAAAAGGGTTTCTCATGGCTGTGCAGCCTGAGGGACCTGGGAATGGGCGGTCTGCTCGCGGATGAAATGGGTCTTGGCAAAACACTGCAGATCATTGCCGTACTCAGTGCCTGGAAGAACAGGAAGCGGACATTGATCGTATGCCCTTCTTCCCTTGTTTACAACTGGGCAAAAGAGATCAGGAAATTTGCGCCGGAACTGCCGTACCAGATCATCAACGGTCCGGCTTCCATCCGTCAGGAACTGATCCGCAGGACGAATGAACAGGATATCCTGATCACTTCATACAGCCTGCTGCAGAAAGACATTTCTGTCTATCAGGACATTGATTTCGACTGCATGATCATCGATGAGGCGCAGTATATCAAAAACCCGGGAACACTGAGTGCCAGGAGCGTCAAAGCAGTCAGCGCGAAGTTCAGGGTCGCCTTGACCGGCACACCGATCGAGAACAGGCTGAGCGAGCTCTGGAGCATCTTTGATTACCTGATGCCGGGTCTTCTGCACAGCTATCAGCTGTTCAGACACACTTACGAAGAACCGATCATCCTGCTGAACGATGAGGAGGCATTCCATAGACTGCAGCAGATCACTTCACCGTTTATCCTGCGAAGAATGAAGCGGGATGTGCTGCAGGATCTGCCGCCGAAGCTTGAGGAAGTCATCTATGCGCCGCTGGAAGCGGAACAGGCACAGCTTTACCAGGCAGCTGTTCAGAACCTGAAAAACGAACTGAGCACAAAAACGGATAAAGAATTCAAGGAAAGCCGGATCGAGGTGCTGGCCGAACTGACGCGTCTGCGCCAGATCTGCTGTACGCCTGCCCTGCTTTACAATACATACCGGGGCAATTCCGCCAAGGAAGAGACCTTTATGGAACTGCTGAAGGCAGCGATCACAGGCGGACATAAAGTCCTTGTATTTTCCCAGTTCACATCCATGCTGGACATCCTGATCGCCAGGCTGCGGAAAGAAAAGATCCAGTATCATCTGCTGACCGGAAGCACACCTTCCGTCGAACGGATCAAAATGGTCGACAGTTTCCAGACAGATGACATACCGATATTCTTCATTTCACTGAAAGCCGGAGGAACGGGACTGAACCTGACTGCCGCTGATATCGTGATCCATTATGATCCATGGTGGAACACAGCGGTCGAGAACCAGGCAAGCGACCGTGCCCACAGGATCGGCCAGAAAAATGTTGTCACCGTATATAGGGTGATCCTCCAGGATACGATCGAGGAGCGGATCATCGAACTGCAGAATACAAAGAAAGAACTTGCCGAGAAAGTCCTGTCGGATGAACGCATGTCATCCGCAAGCCTCTCCAGGCAGGAACTGCTTGACCTTCTGTAATGAACAGCCGGGATATCTTCGGATATTCCGGTTTTATTGATCAAAAAAAGACCCTCCGCTTCACCACGGAGAGTCCTTGAATTATGAATTACTTAGCAAGTACTTTTTCGTAGAGCTGGATGAAACGTTCAGCAAGAATGCCGAAACCTTCAGCGCTCATCAGCTGGTCTTCAGCATGGAGCATGAGCAGGTTTGTTTCAACAGTTTCACCGTTAGCCATCTTTGTGAGCAGGCCCATATGAGCATCATGACCGAGAACGAAAGCTTCCTGGCCATCTTTGATCATCTGGCGAGCTTCATCAAATTTACCTTCAGCTGCAGCGTCGATCGCACCGATATAGCAGGAACGAGCTGTGCCGACGGAAGCGATGATGTTAAACGCTACGAGTTCAATGCCGTCCATCTCAGACATTATGCGTCACCCATCATTTTTCTAGCTTTAGCAACGACAGTTTTGCCATCCATCATGCCATAAGCACGCATTTCGATTGAATCAACCGGCTTGTCAGGGAAGTCAGCCTTCATCTTGTTTGTTGCGTAACGAACCTGCGGTCCGAGAAGAATGCAGTCAGCCAGCGGGCCCTGTACTGCGGATTCTGTAAGGGAATAAGCGTTGATATCATAGTCCCAACCGTTTTTAGCTGCTTCTTCACGCATTTTGCTGACTAACAGTGAAGTTGACATGCCAGCTGCACAGAAAAGTGTGATTTTCTTTGTCATTGTTATCTCCTTTATCGCTTTGTTAGCGACCCTCTTTATGTATATAGAATAATACGAAATCGCTTTCTTTTCAATCAGTTTTAGAACGTTAAAACTTTAATGTGGTATTTAGTAATGGCACAGTTCGATGCCGTTATCTGAGACGTATCGTTTCACCTGTTCACTGCACAGTACATCCAGTTCCTGGACGCGTCCTGCGGCATAGGAGCTCTTGCGGTACAGTTCCAGATCGCACCATCCCGGATGACACATGATCTCGAGATCCTTGTCCTTGTTCTCTTCCAGGACAGCGATCAGGTTTTCTTTTGTAAAATTAGGGCCATACAGCTTTCCAAAGAACTCGAACTGATCATTGTATCTTCTCAGACACAGCCCGTATTCCTTTGCCAGATCCTTAGCGATCTTCAGTGCCTGTTCCGTCGCGTCGTGGACGCTGTGATGGGAATCAAGGTGTGTCGGTTTTCTTCCGAAGAGTTGGATATAGCGTTCGATCTGTGCCTTCCATTCCTGATAGATCTCATTGTAATCGGGATCTTTTGTCCAGATCGTAGTCCTGCCGGTCCAGAACATGCCGTTTTCATCATGCAGTGTCTTGTTTTCTGTCAGCGGCCTGTCCAGTGTCAGGGTCAGGTGGACCCCGATGCCAAGACCCGGATACTGACATGACAGCTCTGCTGCACGCTCGATGTAGTCAGAGTTTGTCAATGCGGTCGTAGACCGCAGGATGCCGTCTCTGTACGCCTGGAAAATACCCAGGGTATTTGCCATCGTATAGCCGAGGTCATCCCCGTTCATGCACAGTTTCATTTATCCGAGTTCCTTTCCGTTTGATGCACAGACTTTTGCGTACCAGTAGAACGAATCCTTTTTGATCCTTGCCAGATCCTTCAGATCAAATTCATCACGGTTGATATAGATGAATCCGTATCTCTTGGTAATGCCCTGATGCGTAGAAACAAGGTCAAATGCGGACCACGGTGAATAACCGAAGAGTTCCACACCATCTGTGATCGCTTCCTGGCATGCCCTGATGTGTCTTCTCAGATAATCGATACGATAGTCATCATGGACAGTTCCGTCGGCTTCCAGGGTATCGGGAACGCCGCATCCGTTCTCTGTAATGATCAGAGGCAGATGATAACGTTCATACAGCTGTCTCAGCGTTGCCCGCAGTCCGACAGGGTCGATGCCCATGCCGTAGGATGTATGTTCCTGCAGTTCATTTCTGACGCTAGCGCACATGCCGGGATAGCTCATGAGACCTGTCATGAAATGCTGGATCCCTTCGGCATTTTTCGCTGCGTCCTGCGCTTCGCTTTCCGACATGTAGCGGACGCATCCTGCTCCGTAGTAATTGAACGCAATGAAGTCCGGTCTGCCGTTTTTCAGCGCTTCGAAGTCCTCTTCCGTTGTCTCAGGGAAAACACCGCGGTCCTTCATGAAGTTTTCCAGAGCTTCCGGATATGTTCCGAATACCGCCGGATCCAGGAACAGACGGTTTCTCATCTGATCCCAGTCCATCGCTGCCAGCACGTCTTCCGGACGGCTCGTTGCAGGATAGACTGCTGTTATATTCGGTGCCGGTCCGATCTTCGCACCGCACATTTCGTGACATGCGGTCATGGCTTTTGCGCCGGCTACCAGCATATGGTGGTTTTCCTGCCAGACTTTCTTTTCGTTTGTCAGACGTTCCGGATTATACAGGACCATCATGTTCTGTTCATTGATCGTCAGGAAGTATTTGACCTTTGAGCCGTATTCCCTGTAGCAGACCCTGCAGTAATTGACGAAATCATCGATGCATCGTCTGTCTGCCCAGCCGCCGTATTTTTCCTGAAGTGCCTGCGGCAGGTCAAAGTGATACAGAGTGACTACCGGTTCGATCCCGTACTTATGGCATTCATCGATCACTTCATGATAATGCGCGATCCCCTTGGGATTCTCTGTCACGCCGTCAGGCATGATCCTTGTCCACGCGATCGAGAAACGGAATTCATTGAAGTGCATTTCCGCCATCAGCGCGATGTCTTCTTTGAATCTGTGGTAGTGGTCGGATGTTACCTTCCAGTCGGATGTGCCGGGAACGATCGGGTCAACGTCTTTGACAGACGGTCCCTTTCCATCTTCATCCCATGCGCCTTCACACTGATAAGCGCTGGATGAACCGCCCCAGAGGAATCCTTCCGGAAAAGGTCTGAGTGTTCTGTGATCCATTCAAGATCTCCTTTCTCAATATGGTTTATATTCCATAAACTCAACGAGGTCGCCGTCGTTGATCAGTTCCAGCATCATCAGTTCACCCGGTGCCAGACGTCCGATCAGGTTTCTCTGTCCGTCATTGGCGATCGGGATCTTGACGATCTGGAGTTCGCCTGAATAATGACGGTAATTGTCATTGACTACCACAACGCTTCCGACCGGGAATGTTTCGCAGTCATAGTGCTTCGGCGGGATCGGCCTGTCAGCGTTGACCATTCTTCCCATTCTGGAACGCCAGATCCATTCGGAGCTGTCGCCGTAGTCAGCCTGCGGGATCAGGTCAAACAGGTTTCCGCGTTCGATCTCCGTGATATCCTGTTCAGGGATGACTTTCAGACGCTTGCATTCCTTGAATCTGGACAGGTCGGAACCATAGGCCTGCAGACGCTTGTAGATCGGTGAATCTTCGATCGGTCTTGCCGGTTTCATGACTTCCGCGATTGCCTGGAATTCGGCTTCCGATGCGTATGCGTTGCCGATCAGGATATCGTCCACATCCCCTGTTGCCAGCATGATCCTTACCTGCAGGTCGATGGGCAGGCCGCGCATGCGTTCAACGGTCGGCAGTCCGTCCCTGGCATCCCATACACCGTGTGTGTTTTCATTATTGGATGATACAAAGGCTGCCATGCGGTATCCGTAAGGCCTGAGCTTGCGGTTTGTCTCAAGGAAATTGTTCCACTTCAGTCCTGTATAGCGCTGCGGATAGAAATTGTGGCATACAAGCACACGGTCTTCAGGGACGCCGTGCTCCTTGAAATACGCGATCTCCTTGGCACCGGATGATGAGGCATTCATTTCCACCTGGATGCCGTAAGGGTTGCGGGTCATGATGATGTCCTTCTCAACACCGTATGAACCGTCAAGACGGATGATATCGCATCCGATCTCATGGAACAGTGAAACATTGTCGTATGACTGGCCGAGCTTTGTCAGGAACGATGTGTTCACGTCCAGGGAAACGCGCATTCCGCATTCGTGGGCTGTTTTGATGAATTCTCTGAAATAATCGACGATCTCCTCATTTGTTCCTTCTACAGAGAACATGCTTGAAAAGACCCTGGTAAAGCCGTACTTTGAGGCCAGATGAAGATATTCACTGATCTCATTCATCGGGCTCAGATCGGGATATACCGATACGCCGAATACTGTCATGATGATTTTTCCTCCTGTTACTGTTAACACCATTATAACAGTTATAGGTTTCTCACAGGGTTGTTTTGAATACCGCGTGTATTATTCTTCCTGCGGAACATATTTTCCGTTACAATACAGCTATGATCAAAGTAAAAACATATGAACAGCTGACAAAAGATGAGCTCTACAGAATGCTGAAAGCAAGGCAGGATGTTTTTGTTGTCGAGCAGAACTGCCCCTATCCCGATATTGATGAGACCGATCTCAAATCGACATTTGTGATCCTGGAGGAAGATGACCGTCATCTGGCTTCATGCCGTATATTCCGAAAAGACAGCACGACCGTGCAGATCGGAAGAATGCTGACGATGGTAAGGTCAAAGGGATATGGTGCGCAGGTACTGAGCCAGGCTGTCATAACAGCATTTGAAACAGGTGCTGATACCATCTATCTGGAAGCGCAGACGTACGCCACGGGCTTCTATGCGCGGGAAGGATTCACGATCACTTCAGACGAATTCCTGGAGGACGGGATCCCTCATGTGTGCATGGAACTGCACCGGGAACGTGCTGCTTCCTGATCCGGACACTGCTGACATGTCTGTATCCGACAGGCATGTTTTTATTTGCAGGATCCATTCCGCACAATAAAAAAGCAGGCATACAGCCTGCAGTTCCGGTTACTCAGAAGTATTCCAGCAGTTCTTTCAGGGCATGGATCACCGTGATATCCGCGTGATGCGGCATATTCGGCTCCACGCAGAACCATACAGGCCTCATGCCTGCCCTGTATGCGCCGAGAATATCCCTGCCGTAAATATCACCGACCATAACGGATTCCTCCGGGGTAACATTCAGCAGTTTCATCGCATGCTCAAACAGACGCACATCCGGCTTTTTGAAACCGATATCCTGTGATACCGCGATCGCGTCAAACAGGTCTTCCAGTCCTGCATTCCGCAGTTTCAGACGCTGCCCTTCACTTGTTCCGTTCGACAACATGCCGATCAGGTATCCTTTTTCCTTCAGTTTTGAAACAGTATCATATGCATCATCATATGCGCAGGAATACTCCCACAGATGATCATCCCACCAGACACTGAAATCATCATACTTCAGTTCAATGCCATAGCGTTCCTTCAGCAAATCCTGTACATAGTATTTGCTTTCATTCCCCTTCTGGTCCCATATCATGCAGTCCTGCACGATCGCTTCTTTCAGGACCGGATCATCGATCGAACTGTTTTCGTTCACTGCCCGCAGATAAAGCTGGTACGCGTAGACATCCCTGCTGCCAAGCGTATAGTCGAAGTCAAAAAATAGCGCTTTATATGTCATAGGTCCTCCTGCAAAAAAAGAGCAGTTCAGCTCTTTTATCAATACCTTGTGGCCAGCTGGATACCATTCAGCTGCATGATCCATGCGTATATTACTGCAATTGCGATCACAGTCCATACATATCTTGCTCCATCGGGGATCGTATTATCCTTTTTCCACAGCATGTAAAGTCCGACCGGCGGAATGGTAGCGGTCAGAAAATAAATGATCATATTTTCTTTTGTAATATTGTTTACAAGGCGCTGATTGCCAAGCATGGTAGCTTTTTTATCCCTGATGCGGGGATCCTTTTCAACAGTTTCTTCAACAACAGCTGTTTCTTCCTGTACTGCTGTATCTGTCTTTTTTACCTTTGCGCTTTTCAGTTTGTTCTTTGCCATATTTCCTCCGAAGCATCAGTGCACGTGTAATATTCTCGCATATTCATCCTGTTTGTGCAAATACATCGTGCCGGTAATGATCAGGATTCTCCCCTGATCTGTTTCCTGATATCTGATTTTTCGATGATATACTGCAGGTTTTTCTCATAATCACTGGAGAACACATACGAATAAATGATATCCAGGACAAGTGCCATAGCGGTTCTTGAACTGATCGAACCGATCTTCGGGTGCGGTTCATTGACGTTGACACGGACGATCTCATTCGCGTACGGAATGATCGGATTGTTGCCCGGTCCGGTCAGAAGGATCAGGTGAACATTTCCCATTGCGAGCAGCTGTGCTGTATGGATCAGCTCCGTATGCCTGCCGTAATAACTGATGATCATGGCAAGCGAATCTTCTTTCTGGGCAGAACTCTGCCGGAAATACAGACCGGGAACATCAGGGAGACTTACTTCGATACCGATATTCATCAGTTTGTACTGGAAATCGGCAGCCAGGAGAAATGATTCGACAAGCCCGTAAAGCGTGATCTTCTTTTTTTCACGGATCAGGTCCGCGATCTTTCTGAGCTGATCAAGATCAACGTAGGAATAAGTATCAGTCAGTGCCTGGAAATTCAGCATCGTGATCTTATCTGCGATCGCTTTATCGCTGTCACCGGACGAGAAAGGAATCGTTTCTTCGAGGCGTTCAACATTTCCGCCGAATGTATTCATTTCTTTTGCCAGTGTCAGGCAGAGATCCTTATGTCCTGTAAACCCGAGTTTCTTTGAAAAACGGATGATCGTGGATTTACTGACATAAAGATGCCTGGAAACATCAATGATCGACATATCAATGAATTCATCGGGATGACCCAGAATGAATTCGGCGATCTGTCTTTCCGAAGAAGAGAATTTACTGATATCTTTCAGTTTGTCTTTGATCAGCATATGATTCACCTCATAAGCAGTACATATGTTCAGGAAAGAAGAAGAAACCGGTGCCGGTTTCTCGGTTAACCCGATTATACCAGCACCGGTTCAAAGTCATTTATTCTGCTTGAATTACTCTTCTCCAGTCTGGGAGTTTGCAGCAATAATGAACGGTGTATACAGTAAAGTGGAAACAGCCAGGATGAGAACCTGAGTGATTGCAGCACCAACTGATCCGCCAGTGTCAAGGAATGCAGCAATGACCGGAGGAGTTGTCCAAGGAGCGTTAACAACACCGTATCCGCAGAATCCGATCTTTGTCAGGAAGTAACCGATCGTAGCGCCGAGTACAGGAGCCAGCAGGAACGGTACAGCGAACATCGGGTTCAGGACGATCGGGATACCGAACGTCATCGGTTCGTTGATGTTGAAGATTCCGCAAGGGATGGACAGCTTAGCGATCTGTCTGTAGTCTTCACGCTTGGAGAACAGCATAATAGCGATGATCATACCGCCTGTGATACCGGCACCTGTCAGTGTGTTGTACATTGAGGAGAACGGTGTGCAGATGATATTCGGGATCGGCTGGTTAGCCAGATATGCTGCTTCGTTTTCAGCGAAGGAAGCGAGCAGGATCGGGGAAGCAACTGCGGACAGTGTCTGTGTTCCGTGGATACCGAACATCCAGAGGATGTTAGCGAACAGAACATAAGCCAGATAGCCGGGCAGACCTGTCATAACGCCCTGCAGCGGAGCCTGGAGGAATGTCTTGATCGCATCGAACAGTGTCATGCCTGTGAGCATCTTGAATGCGAATCCGAATGCTGAAACAGCAAGGATCGACAGAGCAGCCGGGAACAGGACTGAGAATGAACGTGCAACGTTGGACGGTACGGATTCAGGAAGTTTGATTTCCAGTTTTCCGCTTGAAACCAGTCTGCAGAACAGCATTGTGGAGAAGATGGATGTCAGCATAGCAACGAACAGACCCTGCGCATTTGTTACTGTGGAAGGCAGTACGTTGTTGACGACGATATCAGCTCCTGCTGCGTCTTTAACTGTTGTGCTTGTTGCGCACAGTGAGATGAATGAAGCCAGGGCAACGATCGGAACTACACGGTCGTGGTTGCCATAGGTTTCAGCCAGATGCATAGCGATCAGAATGCAGATGCCGATAGCCAGCATGTTCATCGTGCCATAGTTAGCAGCTGTGAAGATCGGTGTTAATACGTTCAGCCAAGCCATGCCCGGAATG
>JAFOMZ010000238.1 GCA_017421125.1 Solobacterium sp. | reverse complement strand
GACAACCATCTGATCCTCGTAGATACGATGTCCATGGGCGTTACCGGCAGGGATGCTGAAACAGCCCTGGACCGTGTGCATATCACCGTCAACAAGAATGCCATACCGTTTGACAAGCAGAAACCGTCTGTAACATCCGGTATCCGTGTCGGTACGGCTGCCATGACGACAAGAGGGTTCAAAGAGGCGGAATTCCGCCAGGTAGGTGAATGGATCGCTGAAGTACTGAATCACAAGGATGATGAGGAAGTGCTCAGCAGGATCTCCGCTGAAGTCGTAGAACTGACCTCACGCTTCCCGCTGGATTAAAAAAGATCCTGCCGTGCAGGATCAGAAATGTTTCGCTGTTTCAGACAGATCAGGATCATTGTACAGAGCCTCTGCAGCACGCAGGGCTCTTTTTTTGTATGCCGGTTCCGTAATGATCTTACGGTATGATTCATACAGCTTTGCCATTGTGACAGTTTCTTCGTTCAGGACGATGCCGCTGCCCAGCCTGATCAGGGCGGAGGCATTCCGGTGCCTGTTCCAGCTGCCGTCATCGATCAGGACCTGGGGGATCCCAAGGTACAGGCATTTGCTGAAAACGACATCTGTTCCGTCATGGATGCAGGCTTCACTGCCTGCGATCAGTTCCGTACGCGGTGTGCTCATGATCTTCAGATGACCTCTGGCGGATGCCTGCGCATCGGTGTACCAGGCAAACACGTCATACGGCGCGCCGAGAAACGAGTCTTCGATCAGTTCCTTCGGCCATTTGCCGGAAGAACCCAGGAATATGCAAACATGCTTCTTTTCCGTATGTGCTTTTCTGTGTGAGCACAGGGAACCGAGCTGATAGACATTCTTCATCTTCGGATACAGCATGGACGGCCCGATGGTGATGCGTCTGGCGGCTGCGTCATACATATCCCTGATCCTGAGAACCTGTTCAAGATGATGCTCGGACAGGGCTTTGTTGAGCGGCTTCAGATAAGATGTTTCAAACGGGATGTCTTTATAGGTACCGTAAGGCACATAGGATATGTAAGGGACATGTTCTGCCCTTGCGGCAATGATGCCGGAAGGCCGGCAGAATTCAAAGATCATGTCCGGCTGATATGTTTTGATCGCTTTTCTGACTGCACTGATATCATCTCTCAGGAATGATGTGTCCAGCATTCCCGAACGGTACAATACTTCTTCCTGTGAATCCGGGGCGTCCCATTTGCCGAACAGTTTTTTCTTTCCTGCAGGTACCGGCGCATCAAATTTCACGGCATTATTGAAGCCGGTCAGCTGTGAACATACTGCAGTCTGTCTTCCGTTTGCCTCCATCATGGCTTCAATATCACGCGCAAGCATAAAAGAAGCAGTGTCGGAAGGATTGCGATGTGCAGGCAGAATCAAAACTTTCATGAAAACAGTATAACATTTGTTTGGTTTGTAAGGTTGCGTTCAGGCTGACTTTCTTCTATCATTGACGATAGAAATAAGAGGAGGTCTGTTATGCTCGAAGTATTAAATCATCCAATGATTACTCACAAGCTGACACTGATGAGAAAAAAAGAGACTGGAACCAAAGATTTCCGTGAAAATCTGAATGAAATTGCTGAACTGATGGCATATGAAGTATGCCGTGATCTGCCACTCAGACCGATCGATATTGAAACACCGATGGGACCCTGCACAGGCTATGAACTCGCAAAGCCGGTCGTGATCGTTCCGATCCTCAGAGCAGGTATTGGTCTGCTGGATGGTATCAGAAGACTCGTTCCGACAGCCAAGGTAGGCTTCATCGGATTATACCGTGATGAAGAAACACTGGAACCGCATGAATATTTCGCTAAATTCCCGAAGGATCTGGACCAGGCGATCGTCATGGTCGTAGACCCGATGCTGGCAACAGGCGGAAGTGCGATCGACGCCATCACAATGGTAAAGGCACGCGGTGCAAAACAGATCAAGCTTGTATGCCTTGTCGGCGCTCCTGAGGGCGTCAAGGCTATGCAGAAAGCTCACCCGGATGTTGATATCTATCTGGCAGCGCTGGATGACCATCTGAATGAGATCGGATATATCGTACCCGGTCTTGGTGATGCAGGCGACCGTATCTTCGGTACAAAGTAAATGTCGATATCGTATCTGGCTCAGGTACTGATACTGGTCTGCAGTTTTGCGGTCAGTTTCTGGGCACTGGGAGCGCTGGACTTTGAGAAATGCCTGAAAGCAAACCATGTACAGCAGGCACAGGTTTTATATTGGTTGATGGCATTTGCTCTGGCATATCTGGTGTCCGGTTTCATCACTTCGCTCCTGTATTGGGCCTGATTTGCCGGGACGAAGTCAAAAGCATCATTTCAGGTGCTATAATATTGTTTAGTCAGGAAGGGAGAGAGTATGAATCTAATCAAAGGTGCACTGCCGTATTTTGCTCTTCCTTTCGTGATCTCGCTGATCCTTGTGCCTGTGGCAAAGCAGATCGGATTCAAGCTTGGCATCTATGCGGTAGAGAATGAGAGGACCGTGCATCACGGGAAGATCGTCCGCATGGGCGGTGTAGCGATCTATGCAGCATTCATGGTGTCACTTGCGATCCTGTGGGCGGCAGATAATTCACTGAATGGTATCCTGATCGGTGCGTCGGTCGTATTTATCGGCGGTCTGCTGGACGATATCTATGATCTTCCTCCGAAGATCAAGCTGCTGTTCCAGGTAACTGCTGCGATCATTGCGCTGACGATCGGAAAATTATATCTGAATGAAACACATATCTTCTCGATCGCGATATCCAATCCCGTATTCAACTGGCTGCTGTCGTTCTTCTGGATCGTAGGTATTACCAATGCGATCAACCTGATCGACGGCCTGGACGGTTTATCGAGCGGTATCTCGATCATCGTCACCATGACGATCGGTCTGCTTGGATTCTTCATGGGCAGAAGAGATATCTGTATCCTGGCACTCGCATTATCCGGTGCCATCATGGGATTCCTGCCGTACAACTTCCATCCGGCATCGATCTTTGTCGGAGACTGCGGCGCACAGTTCATGGGATTCACCATTGCCTGTATCTCACTGCTGGGATTCAAGACAACAGCCCTGATCACCCTGGGTCTTCCGATCCTGATCCTCTTCATCCCGATCAGCGATACACTGATCGCGATCGTCAGAAGAAAACTGAAGGGTCAGAAATTCACACAGGCTGACCGCGGTCACCTGCACCATATCCTGATGATCAAGCTGAAGCTCGGTCACCGCAGGACAGTCCTGATCCTGTATGCTGTTACGGCAATGTTTGCCGGAGCTGCGATCCTGACATATTTCAATCCCCAGAAGGGATTCCTGCTGATCGTGATCTTCCTGATCCTGGCAAACCTGTTCATCGAATATACGGGCATGATCAATCCCCGCTGGCATCCGATCCTGTCTGTGCTCAACAAACTGACAGGCTGGCCTAAGATGATCAACGGAGAAGATCCCGTCGATACAAAACAGGCAGAAGAATTAAGCAGGCTCGAATCAGAATCTGAAGAAGAGTCAGAAGAAGAATGATCTGAAACAATAAAAAGAATGCGATACGCTGAATCATGACCGATCAGCTGTATCGCATTTTTTTCATTCACAGTCATCTGTTCCGCGGTAAATGATGGCAATGCTCAGATCATCGGATGAATGCCTTCGGAACAATGTTTCCATTGTTTCCTTCAGTTTCATGGTGACCGTTTCCTCATCACTTGTACGGATCCATTCCGCCATAATTGACGGGGCATTTGCAGGGGTATCGGTGACCCGGTCATAAAGCATCCGTTCTGCTCCGTCACTTGTCAGGATGATCGTATCCAGGCTGTCGTCCGGATCGTGCATGATCCGGATATGTGAGGGTGTATCAGGTCCTGAGAGGAAGAAGGTAAGATGCGCTTCAGTTCCGTTTTCGGGTCTGCTGAGAAGGACTGTTTCTTCACCGCAGCCGATCGCTGCCCCGTCACCTGTATGGATCAGAATGGATCTTTCTCCTGCCTGTCCGTACATAAGAAGGGTACAGTCCGGTTTCATGCCGGGCTGTGCTTCGGAGACGGCTTTTGTACTGAGTGAGATGATATGCTGTTTCAGAAGTTCATCGTCCATGGTCAGCCACAGGTCCGGCTGTTTCATGAAGTCTGCGCATAATGCTTCTACAACAGCTTTGGCAGCGATCTCTGAATGCTCAACAGAACCTGCTCCGTCCGCAAGCAGCGCACAGAGTACATCATCCTGTCTGGCTGTCATGGCATGATCCTGGCATTCTGTGCCCAGGAAGATATGCTGTTCACCAATCGTGAACGCGCAGACTGCTTTCATATCAGATCCGGATCTCATAGGAATCGTCCTCGGCATCAGGCGCGGACAGGCTCATGGCAGCTGCCGATCTTGACAGCATGGAGAAGAAATTGGTGATCTCAAGTGCTTTCATCGTTTCGACATGTCCTTCAGGTGCCAGCTTCTTCAGGTCTTCTGTTTCACTGCCGTCTCCTACACCGATGCATTTTCCCTTGAGCTTATGATCACGATACATCTTCTGGATGGCTTTTGCGGGACCGGATACATCTTCGTCTGATTTTCCGTCACTCAGGATGATCAGCCATGGATGATAGACGCTGACGCCGACATTGCGCCAGAAGCTGCGGCGCATGCCGATCTCATTGACCGCAAATTCGACCGCTGTCTTCAATGGTGTACCGCCATGGGGAACGATATCATTGAATTCCACTTTCTGAACGTTGGAAAACCGCTGAATGATCTCAGGACCGTCTCCTCCGAATGTGATAAAGCAGACATCAAGACTGTCACGGGCATAGATATCTTCCCGGCCGCTTTTCAGAAATGCCCTGATACCGTCATTGACCATTCTCATACGTCCGTCTTCCATCATGGAGTAGGACGCATCGATCAGGATGCAGATCATCAGCTGCG
>JAFOMZ010000237.1 GCA_017421125.1 Solobacterium sp. | reverse complement strand
TAGCTGCCTGTTCTTCCAAATCAGCAGTTCTGACGGAAGAAGGGCAGCTTTTTATTGAATATAAGAAAAGATCGTGTGCTGCAGTGAAAGCACACGACCTGTTTGTATATTCAGAATCTGGGATCTTTTCTGTTTGGTACCCAGTCAGCAGTTTCCATGTACCACTGCAGGAGGCGGTTTCTCATCTTTGCGATGTCGCCCTGGTATTCTGTTTCGTCGATCCTGTTGACGAGTTCCTTAGGGTCTTTCGCAAGATCATACAGCTCATCTTTCTCGTACAGGCGCATGACATATTTCAGGTCACCCATGCGGATCATCGCAGCCTTGGTATGCTCAGGTCCTTCAGAGCACTGAGCGCTTAAGCGCGGCCAGTATTCGGAGTCTTCGTTATGGCCTCTTTCCATAGCCCAGTATTCGCCATGGATGCGTCCGCCTTCAGAGAAGACTGCGTCTTTATGCGTCTCTTCTCCTGCCAGAGCCGGGATCAGGGATTTACCGAAGTTGATATATTCTGTCCTGACACCTGTCATCTCTTCAACAGTGGCGGTAATGTCTACCAGTTCACAGAGTGCCTTGGAAATACGCGGCCTGACTTCGAACTGTTTTGCCGGTTTAACGATCAGCGGAACATTGACGATGCAGTCTTCGAAGCAGTTCTGTACTTTCTCGGCAATGTCATAGTCTCCTGTGTAATCACCGTGGTCAGAGAATACGAAGATCGAGGTATCATCATACAATCCGCCGTCTTCCAGTGCCTTGCGGATCTGACCGAACTGATAGTCAAAGCGGGATACCATTGCCAGGTAAACAGCTCTCATTTCAATGAAATTCTCATCACCCCAGTTTCTCAGATTCTGTCTGGTGGCGATCGCCTTTAACATGCTGGGTTTATCTATGTCGTTGGCATTCGGTCTTCTCGGCTCACACTTGGAACGGTCGATCATGGAATACCAGGGATCTTCACACGCATAGGGAGGGTGCGGATAGGTGATCGTGCAGTAGAGGAAGAACGGCTTGTGATCCGGTTCTTTGCTCTTTTCATTGATGTATGCGATTGCTTCTTCTACACATTTCCAGTCAGAAGCAGGACGGTGTGCCTGTTCTTCCGTTATCTTTCCGCGGAAATGAGCATAGTAACCAGGTTCCGTATGCGGTCCCCCGATAGAAGGAGTATCTTCCGTCGGATGCGGCTTAGGCTGGCTCTTGGAAGGGGTGCTGACAAGATCCTGACCGACACCGCAGAAGTAATGGTCACAGAATTCTTCCTTTGTTATATTGGCAGGGATCAGATCGTTTCTGCCTACCCAGCAGACTTCATAGCCGGCATTTTTCATTGTTCTGAGGAAGTTCGGTTCATCCGGATTCTGCATGTAATGAATGGTACGGTGACCGGTTGTATGGCAGTACAGACCACTCATGAACGAGCACCTGGAAGGAACACAGACAGGATTCTGGCAGTAGGCATTTTCAAACGAAACACCTTCTTCTGTCAGTTTGTCGAGATTCGGCGTAACGGAAGCTTCACAGCCAAGATGATGCAGTGAATCACTGCGCATCTGGTCTGCAACAAAATACACGATATTCGGCTTGTTTGTCATTGTTATTCGATCCTTTCACGGTTTTATTATAAATGAAGACCGGTTTTTTCTGCCGGTCTTTCATCTGACATTATTCTTCAGCAGCTGCAGCGTTTTCTTCCGCAAGAGCCTGTCTGTCAACGATCCTGAAGAACGGATACCAGCATGCTGTGGATACTGCAATCAGAACAACCTGGAGCAGAGCTCCTTTCCAGCTTGCATAGGAGAGGAATCCGTAGAGTACCAGCGGTGTGCCGAGGGACGGACCAACGCCGCAGAGATAAGGTACAAGACCGATCTTCATAGCAAGGAAACCAAGAAGGAATGTAATGATCGGAACGATCAGCATCGGGATCAGCAGGATAGGGTTCAGGACCATCGGAACACCGAATACCATCGGTTCGGAGATGCCGCAGATACCTGCCGGGAGAGAGATCTTGGAGAGTGCCTTATAACGGGAAGACTTCGCGAACAGGAACATCGCAAGGCACAGACCGATCGCACAGCCGGAACCCCCAATGTTTCCGATCGTGCCCCATGCAGAACCGATGATGATGTTCGGAATCTTTGTGCCGGCAGCGAAAGCAGACAGATTCTCTGTTCCGAACGGTGTATAGAGAATGCTCATAATGGATGTTGCAACCATTCCGCCGTGAATTCCGAAGAACCAGAGAATGTTGCAGACAAGCAGGAGAATGATGAATGTGATCGGGCTGGCAGCCATTGCGCCGAGCGGAGCTCTGAGCATGCCGTACAGCATATCTGTCATCGTTCCGTAGGATGTCATACCGCAGAGAACACGAAGCACGATCGCGATCGCGCCGATGATCAGGGCAGGGACCATAGCCGTGAATGACTTGGAGATGGCCGGCGGTACGGATTCAGGCATTTTGATCGTCAGGTTGTGCTTGACAAGGAATGCGTAAATACGGGGGATCACGATACCCAGCAGCATTGCTGTAAACAGACCTGCGGATCCGAAGTAATATGTTCTGACAACACCTGCGACAGGGATCGCTGTGCCGCCTGCGTCTGTAGCGCTTGCGCCGAGCGGTGTGAGGATCAGGAATGTCATCAGGGAGATCAGACCTGCGGAAACACTGTTCCGATTGTCCATGCCCAATGTCTCAGCACTTGCTTTACCGATGAGGAATACAGCATAGAGTGAGATCATGTTGGTCGTATAGTCAACAGGGATGGCGAGGTACTGTTTCAGACCGATGCTCGTGATCAGATTCTGATAGAAGGAAATGTTAAGGTTGGCAAGCAGCGAGAAGATGGCACCGACCATAACGACCGGCAGCATAGCAGCGAATCCGCCGCTGATCCCGCTCAGGAGTTTGTTTTTGGAAATTTTGTCAGAGATCGGAATCAGCTTCTCCTGAAGCGTATCCATGAAGTTGTTCATAAAGCTATCCTCCTGCAATCTATTGTTTGCAATTTCAGTATAGCAAACTAAAATTTCATTTCAATAGCAAAATAAAATAAAATATCATTTTGTTTCAGAGATGAAACGACTATAATGAAGGCAGGAGAACAGCACTATGGATCAGAGCCCGTTTGATATCATCCGTTCTTATGAGAACGACTTTACAAAAACCGATCAGAAGATCGCAAAGTATATCCTGGATAATCCCAATGACGTGATCAGTTTCAACATGGCATATCTGGCATTACGGATCGGCGTTTCCGACGCGGCGCTGAGCCGTTTCGCAAACCGGACAGGATTCGTCGGTTTTTCCTCACTGAGAAACGACATTTCAAGATATGTATTCAGCCATGGTTCCGATCAGGAAGCTCAGGATCAAAAAGAGGAAGAAAAAACACTGCTGAGTTCGATCATAGATATCTATGCGTCTTATATCCGGTCCATCGCGGATTCAACAGACATGGAAACAGTGAACAGGATCGCTGATCTGTTTCTCGGAAGCAGAAGGGTAAAGGTGTACGGAGTGAACAGGACATTCAATACTGCGCGTCAGTTCCGGTTCCGTCTGGCGAAAATGGGATTTGACGCAGAAGCAATTGATGATGTATTCCTTTTCAATGACACGGCTAACTATCTCGGAAAGGATGATCTGGTCATCCTGTTTACCACAAAAAACAACCTGCGCTATGACAGTACGGTTTCCGCCCTGCATGACAACGGATGTCATGTTGTCGTCTTTACCATGATCCAGAACCTTCCCTATAAGAAACTGTGTGATGAGGTGGTGGTCCTGCCGAGGATCTCCCGTGACAGCCGCGGCTCATTCCTCGATGATCAGCCCATTTACTTTGTTTTCATCGAAGTGCTTTTAAGCGCTATCGCCGAACGCAGCAGAGCAAAGTGAAAACCGGCAGATGATCAGTCCGGTCATTCTGCAGGCGGGATCTTCCGCGTGTCTGGAGATCAGCACGATCATTTAACAAACCCAAAAAGATCGTCAGCGATGACGATCTTGTTTGTGATGCAGTTTCGTTGTATGGTCCATCATAAACCGGTCTTAATAGATCGGTGCAGGCTTTCTATCCTTGGCAATGAAGCATTCCTGTTCATATACCCGGCCGTTCAGGTTTTTCTTCAGTTCTTCCTTAGCCTGTTCAATTAAAGCAGGATCCTCGACCATATCCAGGGCAATGTTTGCCATGATCTGGGCTGCCAGGTTCATGCCTTTATGAGCAGGGGAGCTCTTTCCCTGGGCAGTCGCTGACCAGGTATGAGCGGATGTGCCGATCGCCCATGTAGGAACATTGATCATACAGGTCGGTACGATCCAGCTGACATCTGATACGTCAGAGCTTGTCTTATGGTCTTCATGGATCTCATCATCGATCAGTTCAGAGCTTCCTGCTTTGGAACCGCAGGCAATGAACTTCTCAAGATATGCCTTTTCTTCATCCGTGTACTGCATCGGCATGCATTCTTTAATATGTTTGCGTGCGAGATCCGCAAGTGTCGGATTGTCAATAAAGGAGGAGAATGCTGAAACGACCTCAGGTTCTTCGACTTCTGTTTCCGTCATCATGGCAGCGCCTTTGGCGATCTTGTCCACTCTGGCCTGCATTTTCTTCAGTTCCGTATTGTCCTTGGCACGGATGACATACTGTCCTTCCGCATATGCCTGGACGATGTTTGCGGCATTGCCGCCGGCATTCGTAATGGCATACTGGATATAGGTATCTTTTGTCATATGCTCACGGATAAACTGGATGCCGATATTGAACAGCTCCAATGCGTCCAGCGCGGACCTGCCCATTTCCGGGGCACCTGCCGCATGGGAAGCGATGCCATGGAAACGGTAGTTCTGCAGCAGGATGGATTTGCCGTCATGAACGATGCCGAAGCTTGTGGAAGGGTGCCAGTTGACGCAGAAGTCCACATCGTCAAACGCTCCTCTGTGGATCATGTATACCTTGCCGACACCGCCTTCTTCCGCAGGGCAGGAGAAATATTTGATGGTACCTTCAATATTGTGCTCTTCAAAGTATTTCTTCAGGATATACGCGCATTCCATGCCGCCGCAGCCAAGCAGGTTATGACCGCACCCATGACCGGGAGCTCCGTATACCAGCGGGTCCGGATGGTCAATATCTGCTTTCTGGCTCAGGTTGGGGAGGGCATCCAGTTCACCGAGGATACCGATGACAGGAGAGCCATGTCCGGCTGATGCGATAAATGCCGTATCCATATCCGGCAGTGTGCTGATCTCAAAGCCCAGTTCCTTCATGCAGTTCATGGCTGTTTCGTGTGACCTGTATTCTGCGAAGTTGATCTCCGGTGTAGCCCAGATCTCATCTGAACATTTCACGAATATGTCCCTGTATTTCTCAGAGAGTTCCGTTATTTCTTTTCTCATGGTATAAAGCCTCCGATATTACTGAAATTGTATCACAGGGGCATGCTCAGGTTCCTGCGGAACAGATCTTCTGGAATACGCTGACCGGATAAAAAAGCAATGTTATGAAAAAAGATTCATGGACTGCACAGCAGATACCACGAGTAATATCCGGTCTTTTTGAGGGCTTTATTGTCTGCATATACTGCTCTGTGATAAAATCGCATAAGAATCTTGTCATAATAAGTGAGAATGAAGTTATGAGATCAATTGTACGAAAATGTCTGATGATCACTGCAGTCCTGGTCGTTTTTCTGTGCGGCTGCAGTACAAAGAAAGAAAATGAGACGGCAGGTTATACGGAATTATCACAGCTGAAAGAGAAACGGATCGGTGTAACGACCGGAAGTATCCAGGCGATCCTGGTCGAACAGATGTTTCCTGATGCAGAGATCCTGCATTATTCCACTACAGTGGACATGCTTGAGGCACTGAAAGCAGGCAAGGTCGACGCATTTGCCGAGGCTGAAGCACTGCTGAAGATCATGCTGGGTGAGTATCCGGAAGTCACATACTTGGATGAAAAGCTTGGCAGTCCCATGCAGGTGGGAGCGATCTTCCCGAAGAATGACAAGGGCAGAAAGTACTGTGATGAGTACAGTGAATACCTCAGGAAGATCAAGGAAAACGGTACGTATGACGAGATCCTGCAGATATGGTACGGGGATGACGAGGATCTGCGTGTCGTTGAAGATCCGGACAGTCTTCCGGGACCCAACGGTACGCTGCATATGGCAGTATTCACTTCTGCAGTTCCTTTTGCATATGTGAAAGACGGAAAAGCCGTCGGAATCGATATCGACCTCGCTGCCCATTTCTGCAGGGAATACGGCTACAGACTTGAGATCGTGCAGATGGACTTTCCTGCCATCCTGCCTGCTGTCCTGACCGGTAAATGTGAATTTGCCTGCGGCGGTATCGCATATACCGCAGAACGTGCGGAGACATTCTATTACTCTGAATTCACCATGGAAAGCTATTCTGTCATGGCTGTCCTGAAAGGTACAGGCATCTCCGGACAGAAAAACTTCGTATCTTCGATCAGGGAAAGCTTTGAGAAAACATTCATCAGAGAAAACAGATGGAAGCTGTTTGCGAGGGGCGCCTGGAATACCGTGCTGATCACGGTCTTATCTGTTATATTCGGTACATTGCTGGGATTCGGCGCATACCTGCTCGTACGCGGCGGAAACCGCATCGGCATATGGTTCGTACGTGCCCTGGCATGGCTGATCGCTGGCATGCCGGCGATCGTCCTGCTGATGATCCTGTACTACATCATTTTCTCAAGCTCCGGCATCAGCGGAACCACAGTTGCAGTCATCGCGTTCTCCCTGATCTTCGGTACGTCAATGTACGGCATGATCTGTTCCGGTGTGGACGCGGTGGACAAGGGACAGACCGAAGCAGCCTATGCCCTTGGCTACAAGGACAGGGACGCATTCTTCAGGATCATCCTGCCCCAGGCAGCGATCCACTTCCTGCCTTCCTATAAGAGCCAGATCACAGCCCTGCTGAAGGCTACAGCAGTCGTCGGTTATGTGACGGTACTGGACCTCACCAAGATGGGAGATATCGTCAGAAGCCGAACCTATGAACCGTTCTTCCCGCTGATCGCAGTCACGGTCATCTATTTCATCCTGTCAGGGCTGCTGACAAAGATCACGGATATCCTGACACGAAAGATCGATCCGAAACAGCGTACACAGGAAGAGATCCTGAAGGGGGTGAAGACCCATGATTGAGATCCGTGATCTGGAGAAAAAATACGAAATGTCGACACCGCTCAGGGATGTGAATGCAGATATCCATGATGGGGATGTGATCGCTGTGATCGGGCCTTCAGGGACCGGCAAATCAACGCTTCTGCGGTGCATCAATCTTCTGGAACGTCCTACATCAGGCAGTATCAGGATCGACGGAGAAGAGGTCCTGTCAGCCTCCTGTGACGTATCTGCGATACGCCGCAAGGTCGGCATGATCTTCCAGTCCTTCTATCTGTTTGATCATCTCACAGCAGTTGAAAACATCATGAGACCGCAGACCGACCTGCTTGGAAGGTCCAGGCAGGAAGCCTATGAGCGCAGTGTGGAGCTGCTTGGAAAAGTAGGTCTTGCGGACAAGACACTAAAATATCCGGATGAACTTTCCGGCGGACAGAAACAGCGTGTGGCTATTGCCAGGGCACTTGCCATGGACCCGGAGTACATCCTGTTTGATGAGCCTACCAGTGCCCTGGACCCTGCGATGAGGGGAGAGGTACAGACTGTCATCAGGGATCTTGCCGAAAACGGCAGGACCATGATGATCGTTACCCACGACATGCACTTTGCCAGAACGATCGCAAACCGTGTATTCTTCATGAATAACGGTGTTATATATGAAGAAGGCACCCCGGAAGAGATCTTTGAGCACCCCCAGAAGGAATTGACCAGACAGTTTATCAGAGACCTGAGGGTACTGGAGATCGAGATCATGGATGATCTCCTGGACTTCCCGGGAGCGATCAGTTCCATTACTGACTACTGCAGCAGGAACAGGATCTCTCCGAAAACGACCCTGCGCATCCAGCAGGTATTCGAGGAACTGGTACGGCAGATCCTGATGCCGGATGCCGGCATCAGTCATATCAGGTTTATCACGGAGTATTCCGAGACAGAGGAGAATGCCGTGGTGACCGTCCTGCATGACGGAGAGACATTAGACCTTGAAACACCTGAGAACAGACTGTCAGCGGCGATCATTCAGAACGCTGTCACCTCGATCGAGTGCAGTACCGTACCGGATACGGTACCGGACAGGCAGATCGTCCTGCAGCTGAAAAAGGACTGACCTGAAACGCACCTGCAACCGCCAGTTGACATACTGCAAACCCGGAATGGTGGCTCCGCAACCGGCTGAAAAGTTATGCTGAAGCCATCTGAGGAGGAAAAGTGTGAATAAATAGACATAAGTATTACGAAAAAAGTCCGTATTAAAAACAGGTGGTGCTGCAAAAGCTAAAAATCAACTTTGAACCATTTCAAGATCAGGCGGTGGTTCCTTGAGAGAAGCAATGATCTGATCAAGAT
>JAFOMZ010000236.1 GCA_017421125.1 Solobacterium sp. | reverse complement strand
TTCCAGTACGGTACATTCTACCGTCTGGTCAGTCCGTTCGAAGATAACGGCAATACATCCTGGATGGCAGTTTCAGAAGATAAGAAAACGGCAGTCTTTGCATATTACAAAGTACTTGCCACACCAAACCCGAAGGCAAAGAAGGTCCGTCTGACAGGACTGGATCCTGATGCTGTATATGTATGCTCCAGGGCAGGAGAAGAGTATTACGGCGATGAGCTGATGAATATGGGCTTCCTGCTGGATATGGAATACACGGGGTCCAGAGTACGCAATCCGGCTGTTAAATTCAAAAATTCCGGAACAGATATCGGTGACTTTACTTCCCAGCTCTATGTTCTGGAAAGGAAATGATCTTCCAGTTCTGTGAAAACAGTTTTGAAGAAAAAAAGGATTTATAGGAAAGGAGCGGCCGATGGAAGAAAAGAAAGTACCATTCTGGCAGAACAGGAAAATTGTTCCGTATCTGTATGTTGCGCCGAACATGATCTTGTTCCTGTGTTTCATGATCATTCCGCTGTTCATGTCATTCTACTACAGCCTTGTAAAGTGGAATGGCCTGGGCGATCCGAAGTTTATCGGACTCGATAACTATATCTACATCTTCAAGGATAAGGTGTTCCTCCAGTCGCTTGGAAATACCTTCATCTACGCATTCGCAACAGTACCGATTCTGATGATGCTGGCGATCTTCTTCGCGGTTCTCCTGAACTCAAAGATCCCGTTCCGCGGATTCATCCGTTCGGCGATCTATATGCCGGCAGTTGTTTCCACAGTCGTCGTCGGTACCGTATTCACATGGATCTTCCATGACCAGCTCGGTCTGATCAACTACATCCTGAATATCTTCGGACGTGAGTCGATCAAATGGGCTACAGATACCAGATTTGCGATGCTGATGGTCGTGCTGACGACCTTCTGGCAGCGTACCGGCTATAACATGGTCATTTACCTGGCCGGTCTGCAGAGCATCTCACATGAAGTTATGGAAGCAGCTACGATCGACGGTGCTAACTCCTGGCAGAAATTCCGCTATGTGACAATGCCTCTGCTGAGGAATACGCATGTATTCGTCATGGTGACTGCTTTGATCCACGCATTCAGGAACTTCGACCTGATCTATACGATGACAAAGGGCGGACCGCTGAATGCTACCAAGACGATCGTTATGTATGTTTACGAACAGGCATTCAACAAGAACTATTATGGCCGTGCATCTGCAGCCGGTGTCGTACTGTTTGTCATGATGATGGTATTCACCATTATCAGATTCAGAGCACAGAAGGAGAACTGATATGGGAGTAACAACTACACAGAATAAAGTGGTCAAAGTACTGGCATTCGTGTTCATACTGCTGATGGCTCTTGTGGCGCTGTTCCCGTTCTACTGGATGCTTGTGACGGCTGTCAAGCCGGTCGGTGAGATCTTTGCATTCCCGCCGAAACTCTGGCCCGGTGAGTTCCATTGGGAGAACTTCGGTCTGGCGTTAGAGAGAGCAAATTTCTTTACCTACTTCAAGAACTCAGTGATCGTAACATTCTTCAGTACACTGATCACAGTCAGCATCAACCTGCTGGCAGGATTTGCATTTTCAAAATACAACTTTAAAGGCAAGGAATTCATGTTCCTGATCGTACTCAGTACACTGATGATCCCGATGCAGGTCATCATGATTCCTGTATTCATCATTGCTTCGAGGATCGGTATCCGCAATACGCTGCTTGGCGTTATCATCCCGCCTTGCGCGGAAGCCTTCGGTCTGTTTATGTCCCGTCAGTTCATGAATGATATTCCGAATGAACTGCTGGAAGCAGCCAGAATCGACGGCGCGACGGAATTCCAGATCTTCTCTAGAATCGTAGTTCCGAACGTCAGACCGCTGATCTCCGTCCTGGTGATCTTCACAGTCATGTGGCGTTGGAATGACCTCCAGTGGCCTCTGATCATGCTTTCCTCCGACAAATACTTCACTGTACAGCTTGGTCTGTCCAACCTGAACGGCGCACAGTATGTCAACTGGAATGACATTATGAGTGCCTCTCTGATCTCCATCATCCCTGTCCTGATCATATTCCTGATCTTCCAGAGAGACTTCGTGGAAGGCATGGCCGCATCAGGAATCAAGGGATAAACAGCATTAATCATTCATTTTCAAGGAGGGAAAAAATGGAAAAAATGATTAAACGCGGCCTTGCCGCAGCCATGACAGCATTCATGGCATTCAGCGTTGCGGCATGCAGCGGAGGTGGCGGATCACCTTCCAACGAACCTGCACCGGCAGCACCTGAAGATGTAGGCGAACTTGTTGCAGAAGAAGGCGCAGAAATCGAAATTGCTTATTGGGAAGGCTCTACTTCCGATAAAGCAGCCTGGGATGAAGTCATCGCAAATCTGCAGAAGGATCATCCTGAGATCAAGATCGTTCCGCAGACATATCCGTCCGGTGACTTCAGAGACATGCTCGACACCAGAATTGCCGGCGATGACTGGCCGGATGTAATCCGTTACACATACCAGAGACTCGGTAAGTTCAAGGCTGCTGATGTCATGCTTGATCTGACACCTTATATGGAACAGTCTGATCTGGATGACTTCGCTGACGGCTTCCTGTCCGGATGCTCCTATAACGGAAAAGTAGTTGCTCTGCCTCATCACACAGACGTCGTTGTTATGTTCTATAACAAGAGAATGTTCGAAGAAGCAGGTATCCGTATCCCGACAAGCATGGCTGACGCATACACATGGGAAGAGATCGCTGAGATTGCACAGACTCTGAAAGATAAGTACAAGCTGCCGTATGGCTTCGCAGGCATCTGGGAAAATGGTTCCGGTTACCGCTACCTTCCGTTCATGTATATGAATGGCGGCGCTCTTCTGAGTGAAGACCAGACAACTGTAACGATCGACAGCGCAGCTGCAAGAGAAGCGATTCAGTACTATGCAGACCTGAGAGCGAAAGACCTCGTTGCAAACACAGCATTCACAGCTTCTTCCACAGCCAACTCACTGTTTGTTGCTGAACAGATCGCGTTTGACTTCGCAGGAAGCTGGCACTGCTCCTATATGGAAGAGAATATGCCCGGCAACTGGGGCGTAACATACATGCCTCAGAGAAACGGCAAGACCGGTACTGACATGGGCGGAAACGGCATCTGGTGCTATAAGAAGACAAAGTATCCGAAGGCTGCAGCAATCGTTGCCCAGTACATCACAAGCCAGGAGAACATGAGAAAGTTCTGCGAAACAGGCAACTTCATTCCTGTCAGAGAAAGTCTCCTGTCCGGCGGACTGAACTATAAGAGCTTCCCGGAACAGATGGCGATCTTCAATGAATCCGCACTCACGATCGATGCCAAGATGGCTGCTGATGAAACATCCGTACCGTTCCAGCAGCTCAACCTGATCTTCAATGAAGAAATGGATCCGCTGGTAGTCAACGGTTCTGCTACAGTTGATGATGTTATCAACAACTGCATGCAGAGAATGCAGGAAGTCCTGGACGAACAGTAATCGTACAAAAACAAAACATATAGCAGGGTAATATCCCGACGATATCTGTTTTGCCGATCAGACAATGTCTGGTCGGTTTTTTACGCTTTACGGTATATGAGCACTATGCAACATTTTTGAATTGTCTTACTTATAATCCTGTCTTTGACAGTTGAATAAGATAGAAAACACGAGAAAGTGCGATAAATATGCGACATTTCCCGTGTTTTAGTTTTGCGGCGATATTGCGTAAATTATTTCGAATGTTCTTTTGTGTTCCTGATAATGGAACGGAC
>JAFOMZ010000235.1 GCA_017421125.1 Solobacterium sp. | reverse complement strand
GACCCGGCAGTAAAAATGATCTCATTGCTCTTAACACCCAAAAGCCCGGCGCAAGCGCTGCGGGCTTTTTCAAGCATTCGGCTGATCTCAGCTCCTTCGTCATACAGTGATTCACTGTTCACATAATAACGGTCAAGCAGCTGTTTGTAGGCACTCAGTACCTCCGGGTCGATATTGGTGGTACTTGCACTGTCAAGGTAGACTCTACGCTGCACTCTTGGCATTCTCCTTGATCATATTTTCATAGTTGCCCGGGTGGATCTTTTCGATCGTTCCGATCGCAATGGACAGAGCCTGTGTGTATTCACCGTTTCTGAAGCAGAGTTCGGAACGTGTCAGCTCGGAGTCGATATCGGAATATGTGGAACGATAGCGGTTGCCGAATACGATCGTATTTTCAACCATGGCTACAGTCGCCACAACATTATTGACGTTGTTATACAGCTTGTAGATGAAGTCGATCGCTTCTTTCAATGTTGAATTCAGAAGCTGTACATTCAGAGGTGTTTCGGCGATCAGGGATTCAAGTGAATGAATATACCCGTTCGCACGGTTCATATCTTCCTCATACTGCTCTGAGATGGAAGGAAGCTTGTACTTTCTGATCTTGACCTGCATCTGGTTCATGATGACCTGCAGCTTCAGAAGCTGTTTCTTTGCACGGTCCTCATCACCGGTAACGCTGTCGATCCTGTTCTTCATTTCGACAAGGCTTGCATTGCATCCGGCGATCGCGCCGTTCAGTTCATTCAGTGCGGAGAGAACTTCACTTGCAGGCGTTTCTTTCGCTTCATATACGCTGAATACTTCCGGCTTTCTCGCTACCAGTGCATTCAGGCTGGCAGTTTCCTGCTGAATACTCTCATCCAGTCCTTCAAGACCGAATCTCGCTGACATCTTCTGATACTGTCTCTGTACATATTCAGAATTCTGCTGTGCTTCTTCAAAGAGTTTCTCGGTAGATTCAGCAACCTTTCTGACTTCTTCCATGCAGTCGCATTCAGAATGGATCTGTGTATCCATTTCCTTCAGCTGGTTCTTATAATCTTCAAGATGATCAGCAACTTCAGATGTATCGCCGCCCTTGATCGCAGCCAGGTCTTCCCTGAGGCTGTTATTGATGTCTGCACATCTGCGTTCAATATTCAGGTGCTTGAGATAAACACCGTTTTTGCGGCTTTCGGAATATTCGGAATAAACAGACTGCATCAGCTGAGGGATCACGCCGGCAATGTCTTCCAGAAGTGTCGGAAGATTGTCGATCATGTCTTTCAGGGAAGCCATGGAAGACTTGATGTTGACGAGCTCAGTCTTTGCCTTGCCGAAATCAGATGCGTACATCCATTCCTCAAATGCGGAGAACATACGTTCTGTATCGGAGATCCTCTGTTCAACAGTCGGCCATACCTGTGAAAGACGGCTGCTGTTTTCCTGTGCTTCCGCTTTCAGTTCACGGAACTGGTTCTTCAGCTCGGTAACCTCTTCACGCTGTGCTGTTTCCTTTTCAAGGATCGTATCCAGGAATTTATCAAGGTCGGATACCTGCTTTTCTCCCAGTGCTACGCTGGCTTTCAGATCGGACAGGTTGTTCTTGGCTTTTCTCAGTTTTCCGACAAGGATCGCATCTTCTGTTTCAGCAAGTGTCTGGGACATCTGACGCAGATTTGCCTGTGCTTTATCAAAGTCATCCTTCGTCTGGGCAACCTTATTCATTGCGTCCGGATCGACTCTGCTGATCGCAACAGCCTTGTTCAGCTTAAAGGAAAGCGGAACACTCTTGATCGAGTTGTATTTGACCTCGAGTTCCTGAAGCTGTCTTCTGTACTTGTTCGAGCGGAGCTTCTGCACGATAAACCACAGAATCAGCAGAACTACAAGTACTGCTATTGCTATAATCACTCTGATATCAGATAAAATTTCTTTTACATTGTCCATAATCAGCACCGCCTTTTTCAATACCAGTATATTTTACCACATATCATTCTATTCATAATCACTAAACATGCTCCATTTCATGAAACCTTCACATTAAGATTTTCCGGCAAATTATCAATAACAACGTTATTAACAACCCGTACCGAAAGAAACGGTGCAGCAAATATGCCGGCACCGTCCTTTTTTACTCCTGATTCTGTTTGTTTCCTTCCTGCTCGTGGATCTGGGCAATGATCTCATCGATATGCCTGCCGTTTTCCATCGCTGTATCCAGTTTGAATGTCAGCTCCGGTGTACGGCGGATATCAAGCATCTGGGATAATTCAGAGCGGATAAATCCCCTTGCCCTGTTCAGCGCTCTCAGTCCTGCCTGCGCCCTCGGTGACTTGCCGAGGAATGTGCAGTATACAGTTGCATAGCTGTGATCGCTGGATACCTTAACATCCGTGATCGTTACAAATCCGACATCCGGATCCTTCAGCTGGAACTGGATAATATCGGAGATGTCTTTGCGGATGATTCCCTCAAGCCGTTTCTGTTTGATACTTGTCACGGTTTAAGCCTCCTGGGCAACTTCCTGCTCCTGGTATGCTTCGAGAGTATCTCCCACTTTGATGTCATTGTAGTTGGCGATCGTAATACCGCATTCATATCCGGTAACGACTTCCTTAACATCATCCTTGAATCTTCTCAATGATCCGAGCTTGCCGGTATAAACTACGATACCGTCACGGATCAGACGTATGCCGCATCCGCTGATCAGCTTGCCGTCGGTAACCATGCAGCCGCCGATCGTACCGATCTTGGATACTTTATATGTCTCACGGATCTCAGCCTGTCCGATAACAACTTCCGCATATACCGGAGCGAGCATACCCTTCATGGCATTTTCCATTTCTTCGGTTGCCTTATAGATAATATTGTGGAGACGAATCTCAACACCTGCTTCTTCAGCCTTCTTGCGGATATTCGCGTCAGGACGGACGTTGAAGCCGATGATCATGGCCTTGGATGCGTCTGCCAGCATGATATCAGATTCACTGATCGCACCGGCTGTGCTGTGGATGACATTGACCTTGACGCCCTTGACATCCAGTTTTTCCATGGAGCTCTTGACTGCTTCCGCGGAACCCTGTACATCTGCCTTGATGATGACCGGGATCTCCTGGATCTCGCCTGCTTCGATCTCACGTGACAAATCTTCAAGACTCATAGCTGAAGTCTTTCTTCTCTGCTGTTCGATCTTCTTTCTCGCACGTCTGTCAGCGATCGCACGGGCTTCTTTTTCGTTTTCATATGCACGGAAGAAATCACCTGCCTGCGGAACATCGTTCAGACCGATGACTTCAACAGGAGAGCTGGGTCCGGCCTTCTTGAGTTCGCGGCCGTCTTCGTCCGTCATCTTTCTGACACGTCCGAAACATGTACCGACGACTACAGGCTGTCCCTGTTCCAGCGTACCGTTCTGTACGAGGAGCGTAGCGACAGGACCTCTGCCCTTATCAAGTTTTGCTTCGATCACGGTACCGAATGCAAGACGCTTCGGATTAGCTTTGAGTTCCTTGACGTCTGCGACTGTCATGATCGTTTCGAGCAGGTCTGTAATACCCATGCCTGTCTTTGCAGAGATCGGTACAAAGATCGTATCTCCGCCCCATTCTTCAGGCATGATGCCCAGATCTGACATCTCGTTCATGACTCTGTCTGGATTGGCAGTCGGCTTATCCATTTTATTGACAGCGACGATCATCGGAACGTCTGCAGCCTTTGCATGGTCAACTGCTTCCCTTGTCTGGGGCATGACACCGTCATCTGCAGCAACTACGATGACTGCGATATCCGTTACCTTGGCACCTCTTGCACGCATTGCGGTAAATGCTTCGTGACCGGGGGTATCAAGGAAAGTAACTTTGCGTCCGTCGACCCTGACCTGGTAAGCACCGATCGCCTGCGTGATGCCGCCGGCTTCACCGGACGCAACACGGGTCTTTCTGATGCTGTCAAGCAGTGTTGTTTTACCATGGTCGACATGACCCATGACTGTAACGATCGGAGGACGTTCCTTCAGAAGAGCAGGATCATCCATTTCATCATCTTCGAGAGAGTCTTCTTCACGTTCCTTCACTTTGGTTGGTTCTATATCATATGACAGGCAGATCGTCTCGACCATGTCATCATCGAGGGCACTGTTGATCGTGACCATCTTGCCTTCCAAAAACAGTACTTTGATCAGATCACTGGGATTTCTGCCGCACTTTTTCGCCAGTTCACTGAGCGTGATGCCGTCAGAATAGGTGATCGCTTTGATCTCCTGCTGCTGTTTTCTCGGATTTCCTCCTTGCGGCCGGAAATTTCTGTTTCCGTTGTTTCTGGAATTATTGTTTCCACGTACCGGTTTCTTCGCTGCCGGCTTCGCCTTTTTGGGCATACTTCAGACCTCCTTTTCCATAGATTCGGGCATCCGCCCTTTTGAACAAATAAAGATCGTCACCTCTTTTCGTTATTTGCGTATGCGCTGTCTTCGATCACACGGAGGATGGATTCATATACTTCATCGGTGATCGGTGTTTCGAGCGCTTTTTCCAAAGCCCTGTTTTTCTTTGCTTTAGCCAGGGCTTCGGGATCTTTCTTTAAATATGCGCCGCGTCCGTTCGCTCTGCCGGTAACATCCGCTTTGATCTCACCCTCGGGTGTACGGACGATCCTGAGCAGTTCCTTCTTCGGAAGCTGTTCTCCGGTCGCAACACATCTGCGCATCGGGATCTTTTTCGGCACTACATATTCTCCTCATCGTCACGATAGTAGTCTTCATACTCATCGTAATCGATATCGTACTGGCTCTCTTCTTCGAGTTCCTGGAGATATTCGATCTCATCCAGTTCTTCCTGTGTATATACAGGCTTGAAGTCAGGATTGACGTCTTTCTTCAGCTGAGCCTCAAGATCCTTGTTGCGGGTCTTGAATTCATCTTCATCGCTCTTGCGCTTCTTGCGCTTCGGCTTATCGGATGTCTTGGGTTTGGATGAACCGGCAAACTTTTCAAATACAGAAACATAATCGTTCTTGCTTGCCATTTCTTCCAGATTTGCATGTGAACGGGAAGATGTCCTGACAGGCTGTTCTTCCGGTTCATTTTCTTCAGGTTCTTCTTCCTGAGCTTCTTCTGCTTCTTCAGGTTGAGCTTCTTCTGCTTCTTCAGGTTCTTCTGCAGCGATCTCTTCAGGCTCTTCTTCAGGTTCCTCAACAGGTTCTTCAACTGTTTCAGGTTCTGCCGGTTCAGCAGCAGGTGCCTCTGTTTCAGCCTCTTCTTCCTCGGACTTCATAGCGAATTCCGTATGGATCTTTTCAACGACTGCTTCCTGCATTTCTTCAGGGATCAGTTCCTCAGGTTCATCGGACTCAGGTTCATTAGCCTTAGCCTTCTGAAGTTCAGCGAGCTGAGCCAGACGCTTCTCTTCAGCTGCTCTTGCTTCTGCTTCCTGACGTTCTCTTTCAAGACGTTCTCTTTCAAGACGCATCTCTTCTTTTCTGATCTCTGCTTTAGCAGCGAGTTCATCATAGTCCTTGCCCATTTCTTCGAGCTCGGCACGTGTCTTGATATCGATCTTATGGTTTGTCAGCTTGACCGCAAGCCTAGCGTTCTTACCGCGTTTGCCGATGGCAAGAGAGAGCTGGTCATTGTCAACGATGACGAGCAGGCTTCTGTCATCATCACCGGGCAGGACAGCCTTGATATCAGCCGGAGCCAGAGCGTTCTTGACGAGCTGTGTAATATCATCGTTCCACTGGAAGATATCGATCTTTTCACCGTGGAGTTCATCGATGATCTCCTGGACACGGGCGCCTCTCTGACCGATGCATGCACCGATCGGGTCAACATCGGGATTGTGGCTCAGTACAGCCATCTTTGTACGTTCACCTGCTTCACGGGCGATCGCTTTGATCTCGATCGTTCCCTGGAAGATCTCCGGTACTTCTTTTTCAAACAGTCTTCTGACAAGCATCGGATCAGCTCTTGATACGAGTACCTGTGAGCCCTTTGTATCTTTGTTGACTTCAGTGATAACGACTCTCAGGCGCTGACCTTCAACCAGGCGTTCACCCGGGATCTCAGCAGATCTGGGCATCATGGCTACGGTCTTTCCGAGATTGACTAGCGTGAACTTGTCCTTGACGGATTCAACGACACCGAGGACCATCTCATCCTTCTGGTCAATGTATTCGTTGTATACAGCTACCTTTTCCGCTTCACGGATCTTCTGACGCATGACATTGCGGGCAAGTGTTGCTGCAGCACGGCTCATTTCAGTGATCTCGACCTTGCGTCTGATCGTTCCGCCGAGTTCTGCGTCCTTCTGCAGTTCTCTTGCTTCTTCCAGCGAGATCTCCAGTTCGTCATCTTCCACTTCTTCTACGATGTTGTAGATCTGGAAAATGTCGATCGTCTGTTTTTTATCATTGATCTCTGCTTCGACATTGATATCGGAAAGCTCGGCATCCTTTTTATAGGCTTTTGCCATAGCTTCTTTCAGTGCATCAAGAACAACTGATTCAGGGATCTTGCGTTCATCTTCGATCGAATTCAGTGCCTTGATCATGTCTTTATATCTGAGTTCCATAACTTCTCCTCTTATAATTTCACCGCGTAGCGGATAAACTCAATATTTTCTGTTTCGATTTCAGCTGTTCTCAATACAGCTTTATCACGGTATTCCAGACTGATCACTCCGTTGCTGAAGGATCTGACCGTACCGGTTAACTCCTTCATCTTTCTGACAGGATGTGTCAGTCTGATGAAGACATAAGCGTCATCCCTGCCGTTCAGTTCATTGAGATCTTTGATCTCCCTCTCGGCACCGGGACTGCAGACTTCCAGTGTATACGCTCCGGAAATCAGATCGTTTTTGTCCAGCACATCGGACAGGATCTCACTTGCTTCAGCGCAGGTATCCAGGTCCATCGTACCGTCTTCTTTGATGATCGCACACTGCAGTACATGATCCTGCGTCCAGTTCAGTTCATAGAGACGGATCTGCTTTTCTGCCAATGCGTTTTCTATCAGATTTTTTAGCTTCGTGCTGTTTTCCATAGTCCTCCAGACAAACTAGAAGGAGTGCTCTCGCACTCCTTTTGTTACTGGCTAAATATAACGTATTTTTGTGTTATATGCAAGCCTTTTTCACAATTTATCGTTGATCAGGGCAAGCCAGCCTGCGTCAGAGAATGTCATGACATTTCTGATCAGTTCGGTCGCCTGTTCTTTGGTGTATCTGCGTTTCAGTACTTCGATGTAGTAGCTGTACTGGGCAGCCATCAGCATCTCTACGGTCTCGACAGGGATCGCCATGCCGCTGCTGTTCATGAACCTGGCAGTCTGCTTGGCTTTGCTGCGGACGAGGAGCGGATAATACTTCTCTGCAGTGCTGCCTTCGGAGCAGCAGAACAGCAGATAGCATTCATCGAAGTGGTCATAAATGATGTCCAGGATCTTGCCTGCCTCATGCGCTGTCAGCTGGGAGAACTTCCCTTCCCTGATCGCGATCCTGTAATGTTCCGGTTTCAGAGCGGAAAATTCCTTTTCAAACAGCAGGCCGGTTTCATAGACAAGTGAAGCAAAGAGCACATCTTTATTCTCATATCGCGTATAAAGAGCACCGGTCGTAATGCCAGCCCTTGCGGCTATCTTACGCATAGACGCATTCCTGTATCCGACTTCCAGGAACTCATTTCGAGCGGCTTCAATGATTTTTTCATCCAGACTGTGATCTTTATTTGCCATAGCTATGCCCTCTTTACATTTTTATGGTTTCATTATACGGCTCATGAGAGATGCCGGTCAAATCAAAACAGACTCATCTGATTCCGTTCCTGCATACCGTCAAGACAGCCGAGCACTTCCAGTTTTCTCATAAGCGCTGCCGAGAGCTGCGTACGTTTCAGAATATCTTCCTTTGACAGGAAAGCGCCTTTTTTGCGTGCTTCTTCGATCGATCTGGCAACGTTAGCGCCAAGGCCGTCGATCACGACAAACGGCGGTATGATCGTATGCTTGTCTTTCGGATCGATCGTAAATGTCGTAGCCAGGGAACGGTACAGGTCAACATTGCCGACACGGTATCCTCTCGCCATCATCTCTTCAACGACTTCAAGCGTATCGTAGAGCGAGCGTTCCTTGTTGGAAGCGGGATTTGTACTGAACCTGTCCATACGTGCCGAGATATCAGACATCCTGTCACGGACTGTCTGGATATCCTTTGTCATGGTTTCGATCTCATAAGCGTCGCATCGCAGTGAAAGATACTGGATGTAGAAATTCCACGGTTCATGGACCTTGTACCAGGCAATGCGCACTGCCATCATGACATATGCCACAGCATGTGCTTTCGGGAACATGTACTTGATCTTTTTGCATGAATCGATATACCAGTCCGGCACGTTGTGTGCCTTCATGTTTTCTTCCTGGTCCGGTCTCAGTCCTCTTCCCTTACGGACATCCTCCATCGTCTTGAAGGCATCGATCGGCTCAAGCTTCTTTTCCAGCAGGTATGTCATGATATCGTCACGGCATCCGATGACTTCACTCAGCGGATGACCCTGCTGTACGAGTACCTGGGCATTGCCCGACCAGACGTCCGTACCATGGGAAAGACCTGAGATGATAACAAGATCCGAGAAATGACGCGGCCGTGTCTCTTCAAGGACTCTTCTTGTCGTACGCGTACCGAATTCAGGCAGACCGAGCGCGCCGGTCTCCTGGTGATAGAGCTTCGGATCCGCCTGAAGCGCTTTGTCTTCATAGAACAGCGAAAGCGTTTCGGGATCATTCATCGGGATATCCATCGGTTTGACATCCGCAATGTTCTGCATCAGTCTCATGGCTGTCGGATCGACATGTCCGAGAATATCGAACTTCAGGACATTGTCATGGATATCATGGAAGTCGTAATGCGTTGTCTTCCAGTCTGCGGTCGGATCATTCGCCGGATACTGTACGGGAGTGAAGTCCTCCGCTTCGTATTCTTCCGGGATAATGATGATGCCGCCCGGATGCTGACCGGTCGTACGCTTGACGTTCTGGCAGCCTTTTGCCAGATAGTCACGCATCGGTCTTCTCATGTTCGTAATATTCATCTTCTCACAGTAGCCGCTGACATAACCGTAGGCGGTCTTATCGGCCACTGTGCCGATCGTACCTGCGCGGAATGCGTGGTCTTCACCAAAGACTTCCTTGATGGAGGCATGTGCACGCCACTGGTATTCATTTGAGAAGTTCAGGTCGATATCAGGTGTCTTATCCGCATTGAAGCCGAGGAATGTCTGGAACGGGATGTTGTGGCCGTTCCCCTTCATGATGGCTCCGCAGTGCGGGCATACCTTGTCAGGCAGGTCAAATCCCGACTTGACGCCAGGGTCATCGATGAATTCACTGTAGCGGCAGGAAGGACACAGATAATGCGGCGCGAGCGGATTGACCTCCGTAATGCCCGACATCGTTGCCGTAAATGATGAACCGACAGAACCTCGGGAACCGACGACATATCCGTCTTCATTCGATTTTTTGACCAGCAGATGGGCAATATAGTAATGCACACCGAAACCGTTCCGGATGATATTGTCCAGTTCCCCGTCCAATCTGTTTGTAACATATTCGGGAACTTTGCCTTCAAAGCCGTACAATCTCATGGCTGTGTCATGACAGATCTTCCTGAGCTTGTCATCAGATCCTTCGATCGTCGGCGGGAATGTTCCGGCAGGAACCGGTCTGACTTCTTCGATCATATCAAAGATCCTGTTCGGTTCTTCGATGACGATCCTGCGGATCAGCTGTTCGTCGTCTAGCCATGCAAACTCATCCAGCATTTCCTTTGTCGTGCGGATATGCTGGTCGGGATTCTTTGTCCTGTAGCGCAGCGCGTCATCACGGATATACAGCGGATGGATCGCTCCGCCGACGCCCTGGGACATGATATAAACGTCCCTGAATGTCTTCTGGTCAGGCGTGCAGTAATGCGCGTCACTTGTAGCGCATACCGGGATATGGAGCTTCTGTGCCATTTCAATGATACGTTTCTGGACCTGTCTGACACGGCTCATATCCGGTACATTGCCCATGGCAACAAAGCATGTAAAGTTGCTTAACGGCTGGAGTTCGATCATGTCATACCACTTCATGCATTCTTCCAGTCTCTGGTCATCACCATTGCAGGCGATCTCAAAGAGTTCGGAGTTATAGCATCCCGCGGAAACGATCAGGTTTTCACGATGAGCATCGATATCCCTCTTGAGGACTCTCGGTTCTGCAGCAACTTCAGCCGCTTCTTTTCCGGCAGCCTTTCCCATGACAGCCAGTGTCTTTGTATTGGAAATAGTCACAAGGTGATACAGATCCTTCAGGCCGGCATGGTTCTTCGCAAGAAGATTCGCATGGTATCTGCGCACCTTTTTGAACGCATTCTCATCCTGGATCTTTTCCTGCAGGTCTCTGACAGTAACTGCCCCGAGATCGTTGGCATCCTTTAAGAGGCACAGGAAAACACCGGATAATGCCTCCGCATCATAATCCGCCCTGTGGGCAACCTCTTCATCATACGGAATATGGTAATACCTTGAGATATTGCCCAGCCTGTAGGCACGGCGTTCCTTCAGGATCGCCCTGGACATATCCAATGTATCGATAACAGTGTTTTTTAACGGATCCCTGCCGATCCTGCGGAGTTCATCGTTCAGGAAGAAGTAGTCGAAGGTCGCATTGTGCGCAACCAGGACATCATCTCCGATCCAGTTCAGGATATCATCTGCGCATTCACTGAATGTTCCTGCGTTTCTGACCATGTCATTGGAAATGTTGGTCTTGGCAGTAATGAATGCCGGGATCGGGAACGGCGGTTTGATGAACATCTGCAGCCTGTCTATGACAGCGCCATGCTTCATACGGACAGCACCGAATTCGATGATTGAATCATATTTCGCTGACAGTCCTGTCGTTTCCAGGTCAAAGCATACATACTGTTCATCATCCAGCTTGTGATCAGTCAGATTCCTGACGATCGTCAGCTGATCGTTGACTGCATTGACTTCGCAGCCGAGAACGACCTTGAACTCCCTGTCTGATCCTTTTTTCAGCTTGGATGCTGTATTGTACGCTTTTACGAATGACTGCACATCCGCATGGTCAGTGATCGCGATGCCGCGGTGACCGAGATTCCACGCATGTTTTACAACGCTCTCCGCATCACATACAGCATCCATTTCACTCATGTTCGTGTGGCAGTGCAGTTCGACACGCTTCGGATCAGCGGTATCCGTAAGCTTTACGGAATCCAGCTTTTCCATCTGCGTCACTTCACATACCAGGTCATTGGCATATTTATCGTTCACGATATTGCCGTATACACGGATACGCTGCCCTTCTTTGATATCATCGATCTCTTCACGTGTAAACAGTTTGCCTTCAAAGCGCTTGGCAATGATCGCATCTTCCCCGTCAAATACGGAAAGGCTCTGGATGATATGTTTGTTTGCGCGTATTTCAAAGTTTTCAATATTGAATACAACACCCTCGAACTGGATGTTTTCCATCGGTGTGTTGGCTTCTTTCAGCTTCAGTTCCGTATAGTTCTCGGGCTTCGGCCGGTAATATTTCTTTTTGGCCGGCTTTTCAGGCACAGGAGCGGGATTCTCGGATGGTACGGGAACAGATACTTCACCGATCTCTACAGCGTTGATGACTGCCATTTCACAGGATGTATGAAGATCCTTGAGGCCGATCTGCACAAGCAGTTCATTCAGCTTCGGCAGGATCTCCGCGCTCAGCGCGCAGTCTGATTCATCGGTAAACAGGAAGATGAGCTTCCTGTCTGTTTCTTCAAAACGGATCACTGCATCACTGAAAACTGACAGTCTGTCATTGGCTGCCGCAAAGGAATCCAGATACTTCTGAAGCTCCGACGTATGCACACGGCAGTTTTCAGGCTCGATATACAGAAGTGTCTTCATCTGCAGCATCGTGTCCAGTTCATCCAGGAGGTCTTCATAATCCGAATATGAAAGAAAATCAGATGTATGAACACAGATCTCCGCATGTCCGTCAGATTTATAGAACCTGACCGAACGGATCTCCGCATCATATAAAGCATCCGGCAGTGTACTGTCTTTCAGTATTTCTTTCACCAATAAACTCATATGCACCTCTGAACTCCCGTAAATGATAGCATACATTTAGGCTGAAGTCAGAGATTGACATTCAGCGGAAACATGTTCCGTAAAAAAACGGACCATCCGGTCCGTATGTGCTACAGTTCCTGGGCTGCGGCAGAACAGTGTCCGCAGGCAATGCTGAGATTGCCGTTTCTTGTCCGCAGTTCATCGATCATTTTCTTTTCTGCTTTTTCGTCCTTCAGCCTGATCTCATATGTCAGCTGGTACATCGTACCGAGATTCACTGTTTTGGAAGAGACCAGTCTGCTGGATGTCGTATATTTTACCATCAGGTCATCGAATACCGTTGTGTAATCAAGATCCTCAGGAATTGTGATCCTGAGTGACCTGACACTCTGATCTTCATCAAATACCGGAATCTGAGCTGTGATGATAAACAGAACCGAGATCAGGAGTGCGCAGCAGACTGCCAGCCAGATGTATCCCATGCCTGTCATCAGGCCTGCACCCATAGCGAGGAAGATGATCACGATATCACTGGCTTTGCCGGGCAGTGAACGGAAGCGTACCAGCGAGAAGCTGCCTGCCACCGCTACGCCGACACCAAGGTTTCCGTTGACCATCAGAATGATCATCTGAACGACTGCCGGCAGGATAACGACCGAGATCAGGAAATTCCTGCTCGGGCGTTCCGTATATCTGTAAGCGAGCGCTATGATCATGCCGCAGACGATGCTGGCGGCTGTACATGCAAGTACCTGACTGATACTCAGGTATGAAGTTGTTCCTGTTAATATTGAGCTGAACATACTGTTGTCCTCCTGTCTGTTCTGTATGTTTCTGTATCATATGCCGGGATGATATTCCGGCTGATCTGCTGACCCATAATGTTTTTATAGATGCTGCCGTATTTGGAAAATGATGTGCGCTTGAGTCCCATCTCTGAGAGGATATCCGTAAGCCACATCGGACATCTGTCACTTGCCTTGATCTCGAGCAGGACTGTATCCTCGTCGATCAGTCTCTGTTCCCTGCCGTTGGGATGCAGGGATATATCAGATGTTCTGTAGAGGATGTTCTCATCAAACGTCACTCTGACATCGTCTTCGGAAACTGATTTCCAGCATGTCCTGTCATAGGACGCGTAGACCTTCATGGCCGGCTTATAACGTCTGACCGAGTAGTCAAGTTCATCAGCGATCTGTGTATGGATATCAGGTCTTGTGCCGTCTGTCATGTACCGGTACGCATCCTGTTCACCAAGAGTGATCCGGCGCTTGCCGGTAAGTCCGTTGTATTTCTTTTTGATCTCCAGAAATACCGGGGTGCCTTCAGCCGGTTCCACATATGACCTGATGCGCATCTTTTCTTTATATTCAGGATGTTCCAGACTGTTGATGACCATTCTGTCATCAGCTGTATCACAATAGACGTTATACACGGTATACTGGTGATACACGTCCGGAACGAGCCTGTCACCTGCACGATCCATAAATTCCCTGACCTGTGCGCGGTTCATTCTGTACTTGTATTCCGTTCTGAGAAAACTCTCGATCACGTTTGTCATATCCTGTTCCTCCTGACATCTGCAAGTTTATATGAACAGAATGGAAGTTAACTGAGCGGTTTCTGAAGTTCATGTGAATTCTTAAGAAATTATTTTTCACATTCGGCCCGTTCAAACATGGTAATATGATTAGGCTTATACAGGAGGCATTATTATGAATCGTTTTGCCGGATCAGTCATACTTTCCGCGCTGCTGTGTTTTTGTGCAACAGGCTGTGCTGCAGAGCCGGAAGCACAGGCCGGAAAAGATGACATCAGTGAAGTTAAAAATACCGTTGACGCTTATCTTGAAGCGCTTGAACAAGGTGATCTGAAACGTTCCTCGGAATATCTGTCCGGCAGCGGTGAAGGAGATCTCCTGACGGAACAATTCTACAGTCAGACGGAACCGATCAAAGAGATCTTCAGTGATGTTGAAATGACTGATGAACTGCAGGAGCAGTATGATCACTTTATCGATCAGATCATCACCTTGTCATTTCAGTCTCATGAGACCGGTGAAGTCATCCAGGTCAGCGACAGCGAATATCAGGTACATGCAGAGATCACTTCTGTCGACTATGACGATATCAGCTATGCGGCCAGTTCCCTTCTTTCCACCGGACGTGATCAGATCCTGACAGAAGAAAAAAGGAAGGAACTGAAACAGATCTATGATGAAAAAGGCCAGACCGCACTGGATCACGCGATCCTGAAAGAGATGTTTGATTATATGACGGATCACTTTGATGAGATGGCAGAGAACTGTTCTTCCGTTAAGATCAGCACAGTATTCACAGTCAAAAAGGAAAACGACGTCTGGAAGATCACAGACGCCGGTTCCGGTCAATGATATCATGCCGCGCAATGCGGCTTTTTAAATGTTCAGTTCACATACAGCGAACAGGACTGCCTTGCCGCGGATCCTGATCCTGTCTCCGGCCAGTTCGCAGTACAGTGTTCCGCCTCTGGCGGAAGCCTGGTATGCTGTAACGGATGTCCTGTTGAGGACTCCTGCCCAGTAATCCGCTACCTGGCAATGCGCCGAACCGCATACCGGATCTTCGATGATCCCTGCTTTGGGGCAGAAGCTCCGCGTCACGCAGTCAGTGTCTTTTCCCGGAGCAGTCACATTCTGCAGTCTGCCCGGCAGCTGTTCTACCAGTGCGATATCCGGTTTCATATTTCTGACGGTCTCTTCATCATCATAGACACAGATCAGGTCCATGCCTAGAACTGCTTTGACGGGTCTTGCGCCGAATGCCTGTTCCATCGCATCGGTCACTTCGATCTCATGCAGGTCATATGTCGGGAAATCCAGTTCATAGGTGTCGTCGATCCTGGTGACTTTCAGTTTTCCGCTCATCGTTATGAACTCTACTGACTGCGCTTCTGTTTCATAGTGGTTCAGAAGTACAAAGCCGGTTGCCAGCGTTGCATGTCCGCAGAGATTGATCTCTACTGTAGGCGTAAACCAGCGAAGGCGGTAGATATCCCCTTCTTTCACGGTAAACGCTGTTTCAGACAGATTGTTTTCCGCCGCGATCTGTTTCATCAGCTGATCATCGGGCCATTGATCAAGAACACATACTGCTGCGGGATTGCCGCAGAACAGCTGATCGGTAAATGCGTCCACAAGATATTGTCTGATCATATCCGTTCCTCCTCTTTTTCAAAAGGCAGCCGACGGCTGCCCTTATCATTATTTCAAAAGATTTTTCAGAAGCTTCTTTGCTGAACGGACGCCCATGTTGACGAGCTCGTTCTGGAGCTTATTGGATGCCTTCCTGGCAAGTTTTTCCTCCCAGGACTTCTCATTGGCTTTCTTGGCTGCGGCGCGTTCCTCTGCCTTGCGGCGTGCTTCTTCTTCCTTTTCCGCCTGCTTCGCGGCATCGGCTTTCGCTTTCATCTCTTCTTCTGCAGCATAGATCTCGGGCAGATCTTCATATGCAGACTGAGCATCCAGCGTGCGCTCGTATTTGCCGTAAATGGAGTCGGTCTCGATCGCGTATGCGACACGGTTGGGATCCGCGACCTTCATTGATGAATGAGGCGGCAGGATCTTTGTCTTCTGGACGATCGTCGGTGCTCCGTCTTCATCAAGCGCGGATACAAGTGCCTGTCCTGTCTTAAGGGCGGTGATCATCTCGAACGTATCAAACTCGGGATTAGCCCTGAAGGCATTTGCAGCGGACTTGACGTTCTTGATCTCACTCGGTGTATACGCACGCAGTGAATGCTGGATACGGTGCGACAGCTGGGCAAGTACGGAGTTGGGAATATCCATCGGATTCTGTGTGATGAAGAATACGCAGACGCCCTTGGAACGGATCAGTCTGACAGTCTGTTCGATCTGCTGGAGAAGCTGTTTCGGAGCACCGTCAAACAGGAGATGCGCTTCGTCAAAGAAGAATGCGATCTTCGGTTTTTCGACATCGCCGACTTCCGGCAGTCTGTCGTACAGTTCATCGAGCATCCACAGCATGAAGGTGGAGTACAGCAGCGGGTGCTGGAACAGCTCATCACATTCGATCATATTCATGACACCGAGTCCCTTTTCGGTGACCATCCAGTCATCGATATCGAGCGCCGGCTCACCGAAGAACTTGTCTCCGCCTTCTGTTTCGAGTTCCAGCAGTTTTCTCTGGATCGCGCCGACGCTCTGTTTGGAAATATTTCCGTACTTGGATGTGTACTCCTTGTAATGTTCACCAACATAAAGCGTCATAGCCTGGAGGTCTTTCAGGTCGATGATATCCAGTTCCATATCCTGGGCAACACGGAAAATAATGTTGAGCACGCCCTGCTGCGCGTCTGTCAGATCCATGATCCTGCTCAGCATCATCGGACCCATCTGCTGCATGACGGCACGGATCGGATGACCGGCTTTCTGGTAAATGTCAAAGAAATGAACGGGGTATTTTCTCACATCATATGATTCAAGCCCCATGCTCTGCCAGCGTTCACGGATGCCGTCCTCG
>JAFOMZ010000234.1 GCA_017421125.1 Solobacterium sp. | reverse complement strand
CCGGGCAAGTTCTATTACATCAATATGTGCGGCTGGAAACCGATGTGCATATGTGAAGACTGCATCGACCGGCTTGCGGTTTATAACGAAGAATGACCGCACTGCGAAGGGAAGCACAGAACGGTCAAAACCCAAATATATTACATAGTCAGTATATCACTGGCGGAAAGAGAGGTCAATTTTGAGTTATGACACAGCCGAGGGCATTCGGCGTTCTGATCTGTGGGTAATCAACAAGAGTCCCGCACATTTCAAGTCTCACATGGAGCATCGGAATGAAGAGCAGTCAAAGACCCTTATATTCGGGCAGGCGGCTCACAAGTACATTCTGGAATATGAACACTTCTTAGACGAGTTCACAGTCTGCCCGGAGATAAACCGCCGGACAAAAGAAGGACGGGAACAGTGGCAATTTGAACAGGACTATGCAGAAGAACATGGCCTGACCATTATCCAGGCGGCAGACAAAATCCAGATTTACGAAATGAGAACAGCTTTGATGCAGTACCCGACAGCGGTGCAGCTTCTGACCGGCGAACACGAAAAAGAGTTTTACTGGACGGATGACCTGACCCGCGAAAAATGCAAGTGCAAGGTGGACTGTCTGACAGAGTACATGGGAAAACCGTACATTGTTGACTACAAGACGACAGACAGCTGTGAAGACGGACATTTTGAACGGTCTGCCCGGAAATATGGTTATCAGTTTCAAGCCGGGATGTACTGCGAAGGCGTATTTCAGGAAACACTGGAAGAACACGGTTTCGCGTTCGTGGCGCAGGAGAAAAATCCGCCGTATGCGGTCAGGGTGTACATCTGTGATCCGGAGTGGATCAAGTGCGGATACGACAAGTTCCGGGAACTGATTGGCATTTATCACGAGTGCAAACAGAGCGGTTACTGGTACGGATACGAAGGCCGCGACGGTCTGCCGGTCGAATTGGTGGAGGTGTAAGATGGCAAATTACGTTCACTATCAGGAATACTTCAAGACGTTTTTGGGCGGGTGGTCGTTTGAGAACGGAGACAAAACGCTGACGATCAAGAAAATCGGAGAAGAGGAAATGTACGACGCTGAAACAGGCGGGAAGAAAAAAGGACTGGTGATGCACTTTGAAGAACTGGATTTGCCGATGGTGCTGAACGTAACAAACTGTGAAGCCATTGCGGATGTGACCGGTTCGGACAAGATAGCGGACTGGATCGGGCGCAAAATCATTGTCGGAACGAGCCGGATCAAGGCGTTCGGAAAGATGCACGACGCAATCAGGGTGCGGAACCAGAAACCGGACGAAACGGAGTTTATCTGTGAAGAATGCGGAACTGTACTGAAATCCGCAGCAGGAAAACAGCCGTCCGAACTGGCAGAAATCGGCAAACGGAACACAGGCCGGGTGCTGTGCCTGTCCTGCATGAAGAAGGCAAAGGAGGAACAAAGTGCTTAACAAAGTGTTGATACAGGGAAGACTGACCAAAGAACCGGAACTGAAGCAGACGCAGAGCGGCATATCAAAACTGATATTCACGGTCGCATGGTCAGAAAAATATAAGGAAGTGGAGACAAAGTGCTTTTTGCTGTGTGAAGCGTGGAGACAGACCGCCGAATTTATCAGCAACTACTTCCGTAAGGGGCAGGAGATCAATCTGGAAGGCCACATGGTCACAGAGGACTGGAACGGCGAACAGGTCACATTTTGTACGATCGACAAGGCACACTTCTGCGGTTCTAAGTCTGACAACGCTCCGAAACAGGGAGGCCAGCCGAAACCGGAACCAGACGACTTCATGAGTCTGCCAGAAGGCGCTGAAGAAGAGCTTCCGTTCCATTGAGGGATGCCATGATTATCTGTGACACAAGGGAACGGAAAAATCAGCACATCCTGGACTACTTTGAACAGCGGCGCATTCCGTACACGGTCAGGAAGCTGGATACGGGTGACTATATGGACACGGCAAACAGCAGCCTGACAATTGACCGGAAACAGAACCTTGACGAACTATGCGGTAATCTCTTCAGTCCAGACAAAAGCCGGTTCTGGAGAGAAGTCCGCCGCGCCAAAGCGGACAAGATCCGGATGATCGTGCTGATAGAACAGGGCGGTCAGATCAAGTGCCTGAAGGATGTGCCGAAATGGAGAAGCCGCTACAAGAAGGTGACCGGATACCAGCTGTACAACGAAATCTGCCGTTGTCATATCGCGTATGGGGTCGAGTTCTGGTTCTGTGACCGCCGGCAAACAGGCAAGCGGATTGCAGAAATACTGATGAAGGGTGGTGATTGCGTTGGCTGAAAAAAAGAGCTTCCTATTATACACGGGATATTTTGAACAGATCGAGATGCTGAACATTGAACAGCGCGGG
>JAFOMZ010000233.1 GCA_017421125.1 Solobacterium sp. | reverse complement strand
GTAACTGAATAGTGTGATGTTTGGAATGATAGTGGTCTGCCATAGAAAGCAGACCTTTTGCTTTCAGGTACTTGGTACGAATCCATCGGCTGAGCCACAGCCCCGTCACATAGTAACCTTTCCGGGTGTTGGCATATGCCCATGCCCAGTTCTTACTCATACCTAGTTTACGCAGTCCCACTACACGCTTCTTAATGGTTTTCCATTGTTTCCAGATGATCATGCGGAGGTGCAGTCGGATATTACCGTCCATGTCTTCCATGAGCGTTTTCATATCCGCAATACGGAAGTAATTGATCCATCCGCGTGTCACTTCGTTTATCTTCTTGATTCGATACTCCAGTGACACTCCCCAGTTCCGCTTAAGCAATGGCTTCAATTTATACTTCAGTTTCTGCACGGACTTGATATGTGGCTTCGGTCTCCACTTGCCATCTTTCCAGTAGAATCCAAATCCGAGGTATTTCATTCCATTCGGTTTTGTGACTTTACTTTTGGTGGCGTTGACCTCTACCCTGAGGTGCTCTCTGAGCCATCTGGTTACACTTGCCATTACCCGGTTCGCCGCCGCTTCACTCTTTACACAGATGATGCAGTCATCTGCGTACCGCGTGAAATGCAGTCCCCTTGACTCCAGTTCTCTGTCGAACTCATTCAGATAAATGTTCGCCAGTAACGGGCTGATCGGTGATCCCTGCGCCGTTCCCACTTTCGTCTCTTCAAAGATCCCTTCACTTATGACTCCGCCCTGTAAGAATCTTCTTACCAGCGATTCCACATCGGGATCCTTGATTACCTTGTGTACCAGTATCATCAGTATGTCCTGGTTCACATTGTCGAAGAACTTTGTAAGGTCGAGGTCCACGATCCAGTCGTAGCCGTCATTCATGTATTCCAATGCCGTGACTACCGCCTGTTCCGCTTTTCTTCCCGGGCGAAAGCCGAAACTGCTCTCTGAGAATTCCTCTTCAAAGATTGGCGTCAGAACCTGACATACCGCCTGCTCAATCCACCTGTCTTTGACAGCTGGAACTCCCAGATTCCGCTTCGTTCCATCATCCTTCGGTATCTGCACTCGCTTGACCGGTAACGGCCTGTACCGTCTCTGCCTTATCAGTTCTTTCATCTCTTCTTTGTGTTCTGAGATGTATTCTGGCAGTCGACTTACCGGCATCCTGTCAATTCCTGCAGATCCTTTGTTGCTCATCACTTTGTGGCGCGCTTCTTCCAGATTCTCGTCTGAAAGTATCCGCTCCAATAATTCAGTTGCCATTCGTGTCTTGCTTTCTCCTTTCCGTCGCCGGGAATTCCCTGCCCTTCACACCTCTTGAGGCGAACCACAGGACATTCTGAGGAAATCCCCTACATTCATGAATCTCAAAGCTGGTTCCTTTGTTCGGTCCTTCGCTCCATCCCCATTACGGGACTTCTTCACTACTACGACCTCTGCTGACTTCTCACCGTTCGTTGTTACTGCGCTTTCTCTGCGTGACGTTCTTCACCTCGATTCCACGTCGATGAGACCTCCCCGAAGAAGGTGTGATAACTTTCCTCCCGTGCAGCCATCGGATCTACTGCTTCGTCATTTCGGCAACTTGGATTTCATGTTGTTTGGGACACTCATCCATACTAACAGCCTTATATCCGCTTCCATGTTCGTTGGCCCGGGATTTTGCCCACAGGTTTTTCCCCGCATCCGGCTTCCTTCAGATGCCACCTCGCGGTGACCTCCTTGCCTTCGGCTAGTGCTTTACTATCTGTTGCCACAACCGCACAGCGGACTTTCACCGCCTAGTTATCACCCATGTCGGGTGTACCAAAAAAGCAATTGCACTTCATACGCTGCAATTGCTTTTTTCATGTTCTGTTTTTCAGGCGTCCTCGTTGACTTCCTTGACATAAGCGTCAAAGTCACGGATGTATTCCGAGCCGTCGTAGTGCGTGTCGGTCAGACAAAGCAGTACGGAATCATCGGAGAAGTCATACATTTCCTTCCAGATCATTCTCGGGATGAGTACGCCGGTCCTCGGTTTGTCGAGCGAAACAACAGCCTCATGTCCCCTGCCGTCCGTGATCCTGATCCGGCTGGATCCGCTGACATTGATCAGGACAAACTGTGAATGCCTGTTCGCATGTTTTCCCCTGACCATCGTATTATCAGTTCCGTACATGTAGAAGACGCGCTTGATCTCAAACGGTATATCCTGGTTTCCTTCGATCGCGACCAGATTGCCTCTTTCGTCGCCAAGCTCATTGAATACGAGCATTCTGTAAAGTTCCATCTGTTACTCCGTTCTGAACGCGTTCAGCGCTTCGATCACATAGGTCTGTTCTTCTTCTGTCATGCCGTTGTACATCGGCAGGGACAGGATCGTATCTGCGTATTTCTCAGCGATCGGCAGGTCTCCCTTTACAAAGCCCAGATACTTATAGGCATTGGAAAGATGCGGCGGGATCGGATAATGAATGATCGTATGGATGCCTTTTGCCAGCAGATATTCGATCAGTTCATCCCGGCACGGGCTGAGTATTTCATACTGGTGGTAGATATTGTTTGAACCGGGTCTTGTCGGCAGGTATGTGATCCAGGGGTTATGGACCTCCGTATCATAGCGATTTGCAAGTGCCATGCGTTCCGCATTCAGTTCATCCAGGTACTTCAGCTTGACCCTGAGCAGACCTGCCTGCAGTTCATCAAGACGGCTGTTCGTACCGACGACTTCATTCTGGTAATGGACTTTACTGCCGTAATTGCGGATCGTCCTGATCGCATCTGCGTATCCTTCATCATCCGTGGTGATGGCACCGCCGTCACCGAAGGCACCCAGGTTCTTTGTCGGGTAGAAGCTGAAGCATGCGATATCCGCGAATGTTCCTGTCTTTCTGCCCTTCCATTCCGTGCCGTGGCTCTGCGCGCAGTCTTCGACGACCTTCAGGTCATATTTGTGTGCAAGCTCCATGATCTTTGTCATGTCGCAGCTCTGGCCGTACAGGTGTACCGCAAGGATCGCCTTTGTTTTATCCGTGATCTTTTCTTCGATCTTTTCCGCGTCAAGATTGCCGTACTGATCCGGCTCGACGAATACAGGTGAAGCATTGTTCATCGTGATGCCCATGACACAGGCAATGTATGAATTGGAACTGACGATGACTTCATCACCGGCTCCGATGCCAAGTGCCCTGAACGCGATCCAGAGCGCATCCAGTCCGCTGGCCAGGCCTACACAGTATTTCGAACCGATATACTGCGCGAATTCATTTTCAAAGGATCTCAGCTCATTCCCGAGGATATACCATCCGCTTCTCAGGACCTCCAGAGCCTTGGCTTCAAATTCATCCGCGTGCTGGTCATACATTCGTTTCAGATTGTTCGCCATGATGTTCATATCTGACATCCTCCTTCTTCAGTACTTTTTCTATGACATACAGAGGCCTGTTCCTGGATTCATCCAGATTCCTCCACATATATTCACCGATGATGCCAAGCATCACCATCTGGAATCCCGACAGCATCAGTATCACCACCATCAGTGACGTCCAGCCGGAGACCACATTGTTCTTCAGCTTATCGATGATGAAGTAGACCGCGCTGATCAGGCCGATAAAGCTGATGATCACACCCGAGCAGGTGATGAAACGGATCGGCTTGTTTGAGAATACGATGAACGTATCGATAAACAGGTTGATCCTCTTGGCATATGTCCACATGGACTTGCCCTTCTCACGGTCGCGTCTGGTATATTCGATAGTCGTGGGCTCATAACCGAGCCAGATCAGCTGCAGGTAGATGCTGGAATTCTTTTCCTGCATTTCCACCAGCTCTTCGGCGACCTTTTTATCGATCAGGAAGAAATCGAATCCCCGCTTCGGATAATAGGGTTCGACCCATTTTCTGACAAGCTTATAGTAGGTGTCCGCAAACCAGTTCTTGAGCGCGGACTCTTCCCTGTCTTTTCTGACGGCCAGGTTGACGAGGTTTCCCTTCTCCCATGACGCCAGCATTTCCGGGATCAGATCGGGCGGATCCTGGAGGTCTGCGCTGATCACGGCGACTGCTTCGCCTTCAGCCTGGCTCATGCCGGCAACGATCGCCCTGAATTCCCCGAAATTACGGGAAAGCTTGACGACTTTTACCCGGGGATCCTGTTTCTGTATCTTGACTGCCTGGAACAGCGTATCATCTCCTGAGCCGTCATCCACAAGCACCCATTCAAAATCGATATCCTTCCGGACATCAAATACATCTCTTTTTACTGCTTCATACGTTTCCGGAAGATTCATTCCGTTGTAGTAACAAGGCGTTACGATCGATATTTTTGTCATATGTTCACCTTACTGCTAATAATCATACGCTATTTTCAGCATTTTATCATCAGCAACCTCAGCTCCTTTTACGGTCATTGGCATATCTTCCTGCAGGACAGCCTTTTGTATGCTTTTGAGCATGTTCATACAGTTCAATGCTATAATATTGAAACATGAAACGGAAAGAAAACAACATTGTGACGATAGTGCTGCTGGCAGTACTGCTGAATATCGTATGCGCGGTGATCTTTGTGCCGTATCTGAGGACCGGGCGGGCTTTTATACTGGATTGGGATATGCGCACCCTGTATGCCTCGAACTTTGAGAATCTCAGGACGATGCTGGTGAAATGGCGTGACAGCGGAACGCTTCCCTTCTGGAGCTGGGCGAGCTTTCTGGGGAATGACTTCTACTCCACCAAGCTGTTCTATTTCCAGGACCTGTTCGATTATCCCTTCGCCCTGACAAAGCTGCCGTACACGGATATCATCACGATCCAGACATACCTGAAATTCCTGACTGCGGGATTCTGTTTCCTGTATTACGCGTCGGTCAATCATTACAGCAGGCGGACAAAGCTGACCGGATCACTGATCTTCGCATTCAGCGCCTACAACCTGCAGACGATGATGCATCCGTTCTTCGCTTCCTTCTTTGTCTTCCTGCCACTGTATTTTGCGGGGATCGACAGATATATCATGGACCGGAAAAAAGGACTGTTTATCCTGATGGTCTTCTTCCTGTTCGTCAACAACTATTACCTCTTCTATTCCGTATCGCTGTTTACCGTCCTGTACTTCATCTGGCGGTGGGACCGTGAATATCACACCATGAAAGGCATGTGGGCATCTGCCTTCAAGCTGATCGGCTGCTATCTGATCGGATTTGCCATAAGCGGTGTTGTCGTGGTTCCGGAAGCGGTCTCCATCCTGTCCAACTCACGTGTGGGCGCCAGAAGCGCGACACTGGTCTTTGAATCAGTGCTCCCGTATCTTGATTACCTGACCGGACTGTTCACTCCTACCAGCATGCTGGCAAACAGGGGCGCGGAAATATCACAACTGTATTCCTACAATACGGAAAACTATTCCGTCATGGCAGTATTCCTCTGGGGATCCTCTCTCTGTTCCCTGATGGTCCCGCAGTATCTGTTCGGAAAGCACAGGGAAAAGAGTTCACTGATCTCCATGATCGTGATCACGCTTGTTGCGCTGATTCCGATCCTGTCCAGCGCGATGCACGGATTCAGCGAGCCTTCCTTCCGATGGCTCGGCTCCGTCAGCTTCTTCCTGATCGCAATGATCCTGCCGCTGATCGAAGAGCCTGACATGGATAATCACGTACTCCTGTGGTCATTGCTGGCAGCTTCCATCGTGCTTGCGACAGGTACAGCCCTGATCGCCCTGGCGGACGGAAAAGAACTGTCATTGATCAAGGATGACTATTATCTGGTGCTGATCTGTCTGCCATCGCTTCTGGTCACCGGGGCTGCCCTGTATTACCGGATGACGCACGTCATCCTGCCGGTCATCCTTGCGGAACTATGCCTGGTATCGTGGTTCACATATTTCGGTTCACCTTCATTCAATTACCTGAACAAAGTAGATATGGACCGCAATGCATCCATACTCGGGGAAAAAGGCTACTACCAGGACTGGGTGGCACAGTTCGACCCGGAGAGCCGTCAGGAAGTCGTCAGGCACTATATCGACTCATGGGGCGTGTATTGGGGATTAAGCACGAACTTCAATCTCTACTATGACCTGATGGGACTGATGTCCTATGACAGTACATATACGGCGAGTACGAATGATCTGAAGCTGCTTGATCAGGAACATGTGCAGGACTACCTGCCGTGGACCTTCAATATCACGAATCCCGACATCATGACGCTTGTCTCAACGAAATACGCAGTCGTCGCGGAAGAAAGCCAGGTGCCCTTCCCCAACGCAGAATACATCACCGATTACGCAGGCATGCCCGTATACAGAAACGCAGACTACTATAACTTCGGAAAGACCTATACGGACATCATGACGTATGATGACTACGACCCGTCCATGACCGGACTGCTCCGGTCGGTGCTGATCGTTCATCCGGAAGACTATGATGAGATCAAAGCCCTGCTGGGAAATGAAGAGATCACTGGGTTTGAGGAAGCTGTCCCGGACGGCAACAACTTCTATGCGACGATCACGGCAAATGAACCGGGATTCGCCGTCATGTCAGTTCCATGGCATAAAGGATGGTCTGTAACGGTCAACGGCACGGCTGTCAAAACATACGCTGTGAGCGGCGGCCTGATCGGCATTCCGGTCACGGCAGGGACAAACAAGATCGTCGGTACATTCACACCGGTCGGACTGAAAGCCGGGATGTACGCAACGATCGCCGGTACAGCCGGATTCATCCTGCTGATGATCATCGATACAGTATTAAAACGCAGAAAACACTGAGAGACGGCCGGTCGGCCGCCTCTTTTATTCTGCTCTTGTAAATGTTTCTGTATATGTCTCATAGGTGACGGAATCGATCACCTTTGAGAACATTTCATCAAATACGACGATATTGATCCCGGGTGTTCCGCGGGAATACTCGGTGCTGTCGATCCTGACGGAGGACCAGCTGCCGACTGACCTGCCGGCACTTTCGATCGTATATGTGTGGTGCCTGTTCATGAACTGCGCTGTATGCGACAGGAATGACTGTCCGGCTTCTTCAAAGATCCCTTCATCAGAGATCACTGCCGTGTAGCCCGTCTCATACATTCCCTGCAGGCTGTACTGCAGGCCAAGTTCACTCCACAGCTGCCTGATGCGCTCACTCTGGTCCGCACCGGCATCTTCGCTGACGGAGATGAACACGGTATAGGCCGGATCATTCAGCAGGCTGAGATATGTTTCAAGATCCTCTGTTTTCTTCAGCTGATCATTCCTGATGGAATGTTCATGATATGCGTCACATGACGCGTACTGCTCATCCTCTGCAGGCTGTATGCCGCATGTTTCGTGCAGGTATTTCCCGATCGCGTCCGAGAACTTCAGGGCGCCCGGGAGGTTCGCGTGGGCTGTTGTATTTTCTTCCGGCAGAGATGCGCCGATCGACTCAAACATACTTTGTTCACAATAGTTCAGATAATCGATGCCGTGGTCTGAGGCATAGGATGTCAGCAGGTTGTTGATCGCATCGTTCATCTGGTTGCCGGGCAGATCGATCAGGATCAGCCGGATCCCTTTCTCTCTGCAGAGCTCTGTGATCCTGTCGAGATAGACACCCATGTGTTCATCAAATTCCGTCATCGCACCGGCATCCGACGGTACGAATGCCTCATATGTTTCCGGTCCGTTTTCATAGAGCGGCGCGAATCCCTTCAGGGGAGCGCTCTGCATGGATGTGTCGTAATCATCGATCGTCAGTACCTTCCAGCGCTCATGGTAGCGGAGATTCGTCAGATAGTAGCTGAGTTCATCCTGTCCTTCGTCGATCGTACAGATGTCGTGTACAGCTTCCGTTTTGACAGCAGACCATTTCATCGGGTCAATGGACTTCCTGACCAGGCCTTCGATCATGTTCAGGGGATTTTCCTTGTGCAGGCTGAACAGGAACCGGCAGTCCATAACGACAGCCTTAGGTGACTGGAAGCGGAGCGCTTCTTTCAGCCAGTAATAGCTGATGATAGGGCTCTGGTTCTCACTGCCGAGGTTATAGCTCCGGATGCCGTATGTCCGGTAGATCTGCTGGGGTGATACCGCGTTGACCATGACGCTGCTTCCCAGAAACAGTACATCGATACTGTCACGCTGCATGTCATAGAACTGTTCATAGGTAGATGTGGTCGGCCAGCTGCTGTTGGAATAATCGTATTTCGGCCTCGTAACACGGTTGATCCCGAGCAGCGATATGATCAGAAGTGAGATGAATACCAGACTTCTGATGATTCCTGATCTATGCTGTTTCATCAAAAGCCTCCGTATATAAAGTCACTTGCGTCAAAACCGTATCCATAGGACCCCAGCAGCCAGATACCCCAGATCGCCAGGAAATAAACTGCCCAGCGGACAGCTGTATTCTGTTTCTGGAACCGGTCGCGGATCACCATCCGCTTCTGAACATGTTCGACGATGCCAAGAACAGCTGCCGACAGGATCAGGACGGTCCAGTCTGCTTTGTCCAGGCCGCATCTGAGCAGCGTACCATCTGTCAGTGTCCATGGATTGATCACAAAGAGATTCAGGATCATGCGCAGGGCTGCCCTTAAGGAAGACGCGCGGAAAATGATCCATCCTGTCATGACAAGGAACAGTGTGCTGACCACGGAAATGATATGCCGCAGTCCTTCCGTGATCCCGGTCTTCTGCCAGAATGCGTTACGGGCGGAACGTGTATATGATCCGAAGATCTGGTAAAAGGCATGCAGAAGTCCCCATGTGATGAAAGTCAGTCCTGTACCGTGCCAGATGCCGCTCACCAGGAATACGATGACCAGGTTGACGTATCTCCGGAAGGCGCCTTTACGGCTGCCCCCGAGAGGAATGTAGACGTAGTCCCGCAGCCAGGAGCTGAGGGAAATATGCCATCTGCGCCAGAATTCCTGAACAGAAGCTGAATGGTAAGGATGCTTGAAGTTGTCTGCCAGCGTGATCCCGAACAGTGCGGAAACGCCCTGTGACATCGTTGTGCATGCCAGGAAGTCCGTATAGATCTGCAGGCTGTAGAGAATGCCTGCCAGCAGTACGGGAAAACCCTGATAGGCATTGTAGTCCGTGAAGACCGTATTGACATACGGAGCTGCCTTATCAGCGATCATAAACTTCAGGAAGAAGCCCCATATGATGAGCTGGATCCCTTTCATGAAGCGGTCCGTACCATAGTCGTGCCCTTCGATCAGCTGGTCAGCCAGCTGTTCATACCTTGGGATCGGTCCCTGTATGATCTGCGGGAACCACGCAATAAAGAGCGCATACTTCAGAAGGTTCTGCTGCACCTGTATTTTCCCGCGGTAAATGTCAATGAGATAGGCTGCTGCCTGCAGGCTGAAGAATGAGATGCCTGCCGGCACAAGCAGCCTGGCAGACCCGTGCAGATACATGACCTGCCATGCGTCCAGACGCACTGCCAGCAATGGCAGCAGTGATAATACCAGTCCTGCCCAGAATGTTTTCTTTTCAGGGTTCTTTTCGATCAGTTTTCCGCTGAACCAGCTGATCACGATCACCAGAGCGAACACCGCCATCTGGAAAGGACTCTGTATGATCAGCGCATAGAAGACCATGCTGGAGATGAGCAGGACGATCCACCTGTACTGCTTCTTCAGGGCATAGTAAAGACCAACCGTTATGGCGATCAATGCATAGTAATAAACAGAGGTATAGCTCATAACAGACTGTCCCTACTTCTCCACATAATAGCGGATGCCGCCCTGATCGCTCCAGGGATAGAACGTGATGGAATCGACCACCCTGTTCTGCTGTTCATCCAGCACAACGACGGTGACCCCTTCATTATCGTTTGTATATTCGACTCCGTTCACGACGATGTCGCTGTAATAAACATTGTCATTGGACGAAATATAGTAATATGCCCCGCATTCCGCATTGCCTTCGATATCGACCGGCAGCGGTGATACCGCCTTGTTGACGATCGTGCCGTTTTCATATACCGCGGCAAGATGGATCGTGCCCTTCTGTACGATATCCAGACCGATATTGCCCAGCATATGGATCTCATTCGCATAGACATTGGAATCGATCCAGCTGGAATTGATCAGCAGTGTATAGCCTTTGTTCACTGCAGCCTCGAGATAGTCCGACATCTCCGTGATGTTCATCAGCTCGGGATCCCCGTTTTTATAGATCAGGGACCAGTGGTCAAGCGCAGTTGCCTGCACGCTTTCCAGACCGTGTGTTTCCGCGTAATACTTGTTGGACCAGAGCAGTCTGAAAAAATCAATATCTCCCAGGCCGTACATCGGGTTGTACGGGGTCATGAATTCATCGTAAATGATGGGAACAGTCGGATTGAGATTGCCGAGTTCCCTCTGCTGCTTCACATACGCTTCCCTGTTGCGGTACTGGTATCTTGTATAGGCAAGATCAGCAGCTGCTCTGAGGTAATGGAACCCGCTGAACAGAAGCATGACCATCATGGCAACAACAGAAGCCCTGCGGCTGTACTCGCTGTATTCGATCGCCACGGCAGCTGTCAGCACTGCCGTGATCAGCATCACGGTCCCTCCGAACATGGAACGGTCATACAGGACAGGCACCGGCGACAGGATGATGGCACCGACTGCCGCTGCGCCTGCTATGGCGTAGAACAGGGATGTCCGGACTGCCTTCATTGAATTCTTCTGTGTCAGCAGGAACGCGATGGAAACAGCAAGCAGGACCCAGATCCAGATCTGTCCCTGATCAAATACCGTCAGCATCCCGTAAAAGTCATGCATCAGGTCATAGGCTTTGCCGTTGGTGCTGACGAAATCCTGCGCGCGCACCTTATTTCCCGGCGCGATCAGCAGCATCACAAATCCAAGCAGCGAACCCGCAAGACCCGAGACCATCCACGGCCTGATATTCTTCTGCAGGTACTGCATGAACATCAGGAACAGGATCATCATGATCAGCGCTCCGCCCGTATTTTCATTTGTCCATCCTGCGGGAATGCCCGCCAGGAACATCAGGATCCAGGAATGATCCCCTGCATCACCGGCATCGGCCAGCCGGTAATTCATCAGGAACTGCATGACGATCATCGTCGTCCAAAGATAGTTGCAGGACCCGGTCTCCCACAGACATGTCTGTCCGAACAGCGGCGCGAACAGGAAGATCATCAAAGCAGACAGACTGAATATCTGCCAGCTGTCATTTTCTTTTTTACCGACAGCATGTGCCGTCATCAAATTGCAGAGATGCACGAAGCACAGGGAATTGCACACATTGAAAACGATCTTCGGCATTGCAAGAAAACACCTTGCGATCAGATGCGCCGTCGTTCTTCCGGTCCATGTCATGTACTGTACATACTCACGGTGCAGGATATCCAGCAGACCGTTGTTGATCTGATACCCCATGTCATCCTGTGTCGGCACAGCCAGACAGTTCAGCACGAACAGCAGGACAAACAGGACGATCATTGCCCTGCCTTTTCCTGTTTTGGCCATACGAAAGAACCTTTCCCTTATGTTTTCAAATGTCCCCTGTATTTTCATCACGATTCATTATAACAGAAGAAAGCCTGCTGATAACCAGCAGGCTCTCGTTTCGTCAATGTGTTTCTTCCGTCGTCTCTTCTGTTGTTTCTTCAGGTGCCGGTTCCCAGTCTTTATTGATCTTCAGCAGTGCCCATGTTTCATTCTCATACAGCACTTCTGCCTGACCGCTGTTGATCACGGTCTGATAGGACTTGTTGTACCAGCCTCTCTCATCCCAGAGAGCGATCGTATTGCGGATGATCAGATATTCCGCGTCATACTTGATCAGCGTATCGGAAAGATCTGCGTAATCACCGGCTTCACCGTTGATCTCATCTTCACGGTAGCGTTTTTCGGGATACAGGATGCCGAGCATCTTGCGGTGTTCTTCAAACTTTGCTTCATCAGCCAGGGCGTCTCTGTAGTCACTGGAGGAGAATGCCAGGCCGATGTCCGCGACATATCCCTTCAGGCCGATATCCTGTGACAGGAATATCGGACGTTCTTCATTGTCCTTCGGAATATTGCGGTTGATCCAGTCATACAGTTCCCAGGAGTCCGGTGCGACCTTTGTTTCCCAGTCAAATCCGTCCTCTTTGAAGACCAGGTTGTTCGTATACGGTACTTCCAGGTTCTCCTTTCCGAGTCCATAGGAGAGGTAACTGATGCCGGCGATCGGCAGGATGCCTGCCAGCGCGATGTACCAGTAGTTCTCAAATGTAAGGATGTTGATGATGTTGCCGATCAGGAATGTGATCGTAAACGGGTTGACGATCAGGTCAAATACTCTGGAGTAAACATACGATGTCGCGTATGTTGAGATCGCCGGCTGTACCAGCGGGTTGATGAACAGCACGCCCAGGATGAGCAGGAAGAACTTGAAGCCAAGTTCTTTTGAAGGCCTGATCAGAAGCAGTGCCAGCATGCCGTACAGCAGGTAGTTTCTCAGCGGGTCCCTTGCCTCAAAGTTTCCTGTGAAGTTGTTGCACATATCCATGTTGGATCTCTGAGAAAAGAAATAAGAATAAGGGAATTCGCCGTTTCTGCTGAGGAATGACAGCACAACCAGAGCGATGAACGCTGCGGGAAGCAGCCATCTCATGATCTTATTGAACGTGCTCAGATGGTTCCTGATCAGCAGAGCGATCACAAGGAGCACCAGGATCGGAACGACACCCATCAGCAGCACTTTCCAGTATTCGATGGAGAACGGCTGGATGATGATCGCCGCGAAATGCGTCAGCGGCAGACATGAGATGATAAAGCAGACATAGGATGACAGCTTGTCATCGTCCAGCCATGTCATGCAGAAGAACAGGGCTGCGGTGATGAAGGCTTCCAGGAAGAAGCCGGAGGAGCTTGTGAACAGTGCTGCATATGTAACGATCATATTGGCAATGAAGACGGAGCCATCATGTTCTTCCTGCAGATACAGGAATGCAAGCAGCACGCCATAGCCGATGATCACTGTTCTCAACGAGTTGCCGAAGAAGGCAAGCGTTGTGTTCCAGTAGTTCGTATAATACGGTGACAGGATCACGATCGCGGCTGCGATGCCGATGATCTTCCACCATTTCCTGAAGACGACAGTGACGCTGTTCCAGATCAGGTTTCCCAGTGCCATCCAGTAGGTGAAGGATGCGCCCCAGATATATACAGGCGTCAGTGATTCCCTGAACTTGGTGAGGTTATCCACCCATCTCAGCAGCATTCCCCAGAAATAGACGAAGCCTTCATAATCATGGAACTGGTCCAGACCGTAGATGAATGAACCGTCATAATAGTTCAGATGTCCGAATTTCTCCTGGACGCTGCTTTCCAGAACAGCGGACAGGTAATGGATACTGTCGAAGAAGATGTTGTTCGTGTTCAGGTCCTTTGCGGTCATGAACAGGACGTACGACACGCCAAGACCCGTCAGCAGTCCGAACAGGTTGTTCCAGGACGGCAGGATGTTCGACCATGTTAACAGACACAATAGCGGTGAGGCCAGTATCAGGAACGCGGTCAGGAAGTATGCGAGGTTCGTGCTCAGCTGCATCGATACGCAGACAAATGTGAAGATCTCGAATACCGCGAAGATCAGGAACACTCCGAGGAATGTCGCGTCGATCTTTTCCAGCGGTTCGATGAAGTTCTGCAGGATCTTGCCGTAAAAGTATCCTGAAACGATCAGGATCAGGCAGAGAACCGCACCCATGGATACCATGTTCGTATCCCAGTTCTGAATGTAATAAGTCAATCCTTCCATACGATTCTCCGTTTATTTCTTCAGCCATACCGTGCGGTTGACAACATCCGTATAGCTCTGTATCAGCTTGACGACCTTAAGGGCGACATTTTCATATTCGTAATCACGCGGCAGTGCCTTGAACTCATTGTTGTCGCGCATCGCGGCGGACATTTCAAGCGCCTGTTCGATGGATTCCGTGGTGATCCCACCCAGGATCACGGAACCGGCGTCCAGAGCTTCCGGACGTTCCGTACTTGTACGGATCAGCACCCCGTAGAATCCGAGGATCGCGCTCTCTTCGGAAAGCGTTCCGGAATCGGACAGCACACAGTAACTGTTCATCTGCAGGTTGTTGTAATCAAAGAAGCCGAACGGCTGCAGGTTTCTGACAAGCGGATGGAATTTGAAGTTTCTCCGTTCGATCCACTTCCTGCTGCGCGGATGCGTGGAATAGATGACTGGCATCTGATATGTTTCAGCCACATCATTGATCGCTGTCATCAGGGACATGAAGTTGTCTTCCAGGTCAATGTTTTCTTCACGGTGCGCGCTGACGAGGATGTACTTCCCCTTCTCAAGTCCCAGCTCTTCCAGGACATTGCTGGCGAGGATCTGGTCCATATGCTTATGGATCACCTCTGTCATCGGGGAACCTGTCACAAAGACCGTTTTCCCGTCAATACCTTCCGACAGCAGATACCTTCTGCTGTTTTCCGTATAAGGCAGGTTGATGTCGGAGATCGCGTCAACCACTTTGCGGTTGATCATTTCCGACACATTCCAGTCCCAGCACCGGTTGCCCGCTTCCATGTGGAAGATCGGCATCTTCAGGCGTTTCGCGCAGATCGCGGAAAGCGCGCTGTTGGTATCGCCGAGCACCAGTACGGCATCCGGCTTTTCCTTCAGCAGCACGTCATATGATTTCGCAAGGATATTTCCCATCGTTTCACCGAGATTGTTGCCGACGCATTCCAGATAATAGTCGGGCTGTCTCAGGTCCAGGTCCTTGAAGAAGATATCATTCAGTCTGGGGTCGTAATTCTGTCCGGTATGGACCAGTACATGATCAAAGTACCTGTCGCATGCTTTGATCACTTCACTTAAACGGATGATCTCGGGTCTGGTGCCGAGTATGGTCATCACTTTCAGTTTTCTCATATTCTCCCTCCGGTCATTTGATTCATTATACTGTACGAACATGGCTGTTCAGTATCGAAATCAGATCATCTTTCATGTTTTCAAGGCTCCAGTCCCTGATCCCTGCCAGTGACCCGGCCTGAAGCTTTTGGGACAGTGCCTCGTCCTGATACAGCTTCATGATCGCTTCCCTCAGGCTGAGGGGATCTTCTGCCGGCACGATCAGGGCATTGCCGCACTGTTCATTGAACTGCACCGCCGCCACACAGCGGTCAGTCGATATCACCGGCAGACCGTATGCCATGGCTTCGTTGATCACGAGCCCCCAGATATCATACCTGGTAGGAAGGACAAAGCAGTCAGCTGCCGCATAGTATTGGGCAAGCTGTTCCTTGTTCAGGAACGGGATAAACCGGACATTGTCCAGATGGTTGTCCTTCACATACTGAAGGACATGTTCTTCCGGTTCCCCGCCTACGATGTAAACACCGATGTCTTCGGTGATCCCGTTCATTGCCTGCACCAGGATGTCATATCCCTTGCGGGGGATCTGCTGTCCCACAGACAGCAGGACATACCGGTTCGTAAAGCCAAGCTGCTGCCTGTACTGTTCTTTCTGTTCACGCATCATGCCGGCACGGGCGATCTCTTCCGCGCTCATGCAGGCAAAGCGGTAATGGCTGATCTTATCCTGCGGGATATGATAATACGCATAGTATTTATCCGTTTCACTGCCCGGACTGATGTATCTGTCACAGCGTTTCATGACCTGTGAGATGACAAAGTCCACAGGACCTCTCGGTATGGCAAGACCGCCGTCCGCCTGCATGAATACGGTTTTCTTCTTTCTGCGGAAACATTCCACGGCATACATCGCGTACGGATTGGAATAGTCCGAATCGATCAGGCAGTCACACTGTTCCGCCTGATCTCTGATAATGCGCTTCGCATTCTGCTTCGTCAGATAGATCCCGGTGAATGAATGGAACGAGCGGTCATACCAGCTGTCCTCACGGTCCGACTCACCCTGCTTTTCATACAGGGCGATCAGGTCCGTTTCCTGACCGATCAGGTTCATGACCGCAGTCTTGTACGGAGAAGGAATATTGCTGATCCAGCATACTTTCAGTCGTTTCATCAGAAATCCCCCAATACTCTGTGATAGAGCTTCAGATATCCGTCATACATATTTGCCAGCGCATAGTGCGAGGCATTCTCAATACAGTCTTCCGCACTGAATACAAGCTCACCCGACACCATTTTCCGGATGGCCTCACGCATGCCTGCCAGGTCGTTTTTTTCAACGATCACGCCTGTCTTGTCCGTGATCATTTCAACGCTTCCGCCGGAACGGTACGTGATCACGGGACATCCGCATGCCTGTGATTCAACATTGACCAGGGAGAACGTTTCTTCCAGCGTCGGATTGACGAACACATCGGATGCTGTGTAGATCTCCGCCAGCTGTATGGCGTTGTCTGTCCGTTCAATGCATATCGCTGTTTTCGGGAACAGGCGGATCTGTGACTTCGTCAGGCCGATCACGCAGAGCACGGAACGCTCCGGCATCTGCTTTGACAATTCGATCAGCTGGTCCAGTCCCTTTTTCCGGGTCCAGATGCTTGCGCAGGCGGTGACCAGGAAACGGTTCTCGATGTGATGTTTCTTTTTGAATTCAGAAAGTCTTGGCTGAAAGGTCTCCAGACTGATGCCGTTGGCAACAACGGTGCAGTCCGTACCCCCAAGGAATGACTCCTTCACCTGGTCCGCAAGCCACTGCGAAGGGACGGCGATATGGAGCCTGTCCCCCAGAGAGGTGAACAGCTGCTTCTTCCGTTCATAGTTTTCCGATACATGGTTTCCGTTGAACGTGATCGGATACTGGTCCAGCTGCGGACAGTCATGGCAGTGTGTCTTCCACTTGTCGCAGCCGATGGCCTCATAATGCGAACAATGGCCGGTAAACGACCAGCAGTCATGCAGTGTCCAAATCACCGGCGTGTCAATGGTCTGCAGGTATTCAAACAGGACCTCTGCGTCCAGATAGTAGCCGTGCAGGTTATGCAGGTGGATGAGGTCCGGCGCGAACTTCTTCAGGTCTTCGACCATGCGTTCCGTTTCCTTACGGTTGCAGAAGGCATGCCTGTCAAACAGGAATGTCTGCAGTGCCTGATTCACATTACCAAAAAAGTCTGTCATACGATAGGAATCCATGTCTGACAGATTCTTTTTTCTTCCGTAATAGACCTTTCCCCGGATACCGTCCATGCGGGACAGCTGGTCGATCAGCCTGCCCGTGCTCCCGTATCCGGAGACTGTATTTACAAATGCTGTTTTCACTGAATGCATCATCCCTTTTCTGTTAAAAGTATAGCATGGATCAGCGGTCGCGAATCCTGCGGTACAGTTTCTGCAGTACTGCCTTGCCGGGGAAGTCCTTGTACAGCAGCACTTTCGCGGCCTTTCCTTTGTTGTGCAGCCTGCCGATCAGGCGTCTTCTGATCGCTGCCTTCTGGCGCCATGAGAGTCCGCGTGTCTGTGACAGGTCAAACAGCAGGCCAAGCGTGTTGTTGTCTTCCATCAGCGGTCTTGCGGTAAATGTATAGCCCTGCTTCACAGCTAATATATCAATGTTGATCGCCAGGCTCTGGTTCTTTTTTTCCAGCGCTTCGCTGTAACCGTGGGCAGCTGACTTGTCAAGTACGCGGTAATTGTACAGCCAGCATCCTTTCAGCGTCACGACCCTTTCAGCATAGTGCAGAAAGCTGAGATTCATTGCCAGGTCCTCGCCCAGAGACATTGTAATATCAACGTCCTCAAATGCTTTTTTGAGGACGGATGTGCGGTAGATCTTATCCCAGCGGGGAGCACTCCACCTGCGGTAGATGTCCGCCTCTGTTTCATAGAACGGCTTCAGGATCTGCTGTTCGATATCCTCTTTTTCATACACTGCGTCAGGTGTCGTCAGCGGGCGTTCCAGCAGGACGCCCTCCGGGCTGACCTTCTGGTATCCCCCCATCACTGCGTCTGCCTGGTGAAAGACAGCTGACTGATACAGGATTCTGATCATTTCACTGTCATACCAGTCATCCGCATCCAGGAACATGACATATTCGCTTGCGGCATGCATGAGTCCGTTCAGGACTGCTTTGTTGGGACCTGCATTCTTCTGGGAGAGCAAAATGATCCGGTGATCCTGTCCGGCATAGTTTCTGCAGATCTCTTCACTGCTGTCCTTCGATCCGTCGTTGACAAGGATCAGCTCCCAGTCCTGAAACGACTGTCCCAGCACAGATCCGATACTCTGTTGAAGATAACGCTCCGCATTGTATACAGGCATAATGACACTGACAGCAGGCATATTACGACTCCTTCGTCTTTTCGATCACACGTTCGCGTTTGTCACGGTAAACACGGTCCAACAGACCTGACAGCTGAAGCTTCGCGGTTGAAAGCGGCCATCTGGCTTCCACGTTTGTCCTCTGGAGCTGATAATGATCCGTATCGGAACGCACGGGTTCATTGTTGGTCATAAAGCCCCAGCGGTAATGTCTGCGGATCTCGTCGGCAGCGATCTTCGTATAGGTATCCTCTTCCCCGCCGCACCAGCAGAAGATATCGATATCCGTTCCCGTGCGCTCGGAAAGCACCCTGCGTGCTTCGGCGATCTCATGATCCAGGATCTCAGGTGTATCGCTTTCTTCCATGCGGTGATGGGAGAATGTATGGCATCCAAGTACATGCCCGCGCTTTGCGAGATCTGACATATTTTCATAGGTCATATATTCCGTTCCGTCAGCCAGACCGGAAGATACGAAGAACCAGCCGGTAAAACCGTACTGTTCCAGCAGCGGCGCGGCATTCTCGTAATTGTTCAGCAGTCCGTCATCAAATGACAGGATGATGCCCGGTTTTGCAAAACGATGTTCACCGTTCATGAACCGTTCAAACGTTTCCCTGTCAACATTCTCAAAATGCTTCTTGTACCATTTGAGCTGTTTTTCGAATGTCTTCAGTTCATTGACCGGCGTCCTGTGATAATTCACGACACGGATCATCTGCGGGTCTTTATAGCAGTTCCGCAGCATCAGATTCGTAATACCAAGACAGTTCATGACGACCGCGACCGCGTTCTTCACGCGTTCAACGATCGTGATGGAGTTTTCCGCATCGGCAGCCAGTTCATCCTTCGGTGATGTCAGATAACCGATCGCGCACCAGCATACGCAGGTAACTGCCTTCCCGTTGTACAGGAAAGCCATTTCCAGCATGGAAATGCCCAGATACCCCAGCACGAATGCCTTGATGTATCTGTCCAGATAATACCGGTCATTGCGGCCTGCCTGCAGACAGCATTCGATCCCGTATATGATCAGTACGGCTGTTCCGATCAGACCGGAAAACAGCAGTGTGTTGATCAGCAGGTTATGGCTGTTGGAGAAGCCCCGGTAGACCGTATAGGTGAAGTTGCCGCTCTTCAGTCCGTATCCGCGGAACGGATGCACGGCGATGGCTTCCAGGCTGGTCTTCCAGATATAGAAGCGGTGGGACGACATCTTGCTCAGAAGGTCCATGATCTCCTGGGCACTCAGGGCGCTCAGGTCTTCAATGTTTTTGAGGTAATGATACACATTGCGGCGGAAACCGTATTTCGTAAACACAAGCACGTAGCAGGCAATTGCCAGTACGCATAATACGGCAGGAAAGATCCATTTCGGAAGATCCTTTTCCGTACGCTTCTTCAGGGTAATCAGGATCAGCACCACAGCCGTGACCAGCAGCAGAAGCAGTGAGGTCCGGGAGCCGTTGGCCTTGATCATCAGTACCTGTACCGGTACGTTCAGCACATAGAGCAGATCGGACGGTACCGGTCTTTTTCCGAAATGGTCCCTGTTTTTCCAGAAGAAATACAGGCCGAGGTATGTTGAGGCAAACGCGTTGAGTCCGCCTTCATTGGTCTCATAGTAAAACCCTCTCGGACGCTTGGCTGAGTATTTGGGCTGGATCGAGATCCAGCTTGAATTGAAATGGATCGCGATGATGCTGGCAAGTGAAAAGACAAACGTCACTGCCACAAACAGCTGCAGCATGACGTCCAGCCGGCTGCGGTCATCCTTGCCTTCGTGGTGGTAGAACGCGCCGAACGCGATGAACATGTACAGGATCAGCTGGGCAAAATCCTGCATGACGCTGAAGCGCCGGTTCTGCGGCCATATAAACGTGAAGATCACATTGATAATCAGGAACACGTGTGCCAGGCGGAAGAGATTTCCGTTCAGATACTTTCTTGTCACAAAGGTGTGGTAAAGGTATACGCACAGCATCCATAAATAGCTGACCAGGAACAGCGGTTTCAGGTATGTATCAAGATAGTACTGTGACAGATGGTTGACGCTTAAGGCGATCATGAAAAACAGCGTACAGTTTCCTTCCGACAACAGCAGTGCTTTCAGTTTTCCGACTATCTGATCCATAAAACAAACCTTTCGTTGAACAAAGTATAGAGTAACAGCTGTTCGCCGTCAAAATCAGCCGTTCTGTCTTCTTCCGGCGATCAGTGAACTGATCACATGGAAGAATACCGCAGGGTTCATTCCCTTCAGGATGAACAGCGTATTCTCACGTGTACGCTGAAACAGCAGCGGCGCGATCATGGAAGTGACGACCTGCGTCACCAGTGTCGCGAATGAGGCTCCCGCAATACCGAACAGCGGGATCCACAATGCATTGAGGACAACATTCACGGCAGCGCCGATCCCGAGGATATATTTCTGGTATACCTGGTTGTTTTCACATACCATCCAGGCACCTCTTGCGACACCGAGATAAGCGAATGTATTGATCCAGGTAACGATCCTCAGACATCCGATGGACGGAATATATTCAGCGCCATACAGCGTCAGCACCAGCGGTCTGGCAATGATCATGATGGCGATGGACGCCAGTGAACTGAGCCAGAATACGATACTGTAAAGCTGGATGATCCTGTGATGGTACTGGTCTTCATCACCCGACTTTTTCGCTTCCACGATCGTCGGGTAAATGGAATCAATGATGGCTATGAGAATGAACGACCACATGGTATTGATGCCGGTCGCGGTACTGTAGTAGCCGGTCGCCCCGGCATCGATGAATTCCTTCAGCATGATGCTGTCCATCTGGCTGTAGATGGCTACCATCAGGCCGGAATAAATAAAGTGATGGCTCTTTGACAGCATTTCCTTCGCCAGGCTGGTGTCCCATGCCAGTGGATACTGGCGGCGTTTCCGGTAGGACAGATACAGCATCACGGCGATCGAAATGGATTCCAGGGATGTCGCAAAGGCAAACCACAGGACGTTCCGGTTCAGGATCAGGCCGGTCAGCCTCCAGGCCGCGACGATCACATAGGTAACTGTCTGGATGATCGAAGTCACCTTTGACTGCAGCTTCGACTGATACCAGTAATTGAACATCTCAAAGGATTCGAAGATCAGCGACAGTGACAGCAGCAGGGTGATCCACGTCATCAGCCGGTCGCCCGGGTTCAGGACGGTTATGATGCCAAGCACGCACAATGCGGAAAGGAAGCTTGACGCAAGGCGCATGATGATGGATGTTCCGAGCACATAGTGCTGCCGGTCATCATGGTCGATCAGTTCCTTGATGATCACACTGTTGAGGCCGAGCGTTGCCAGGGATGAGAAAAACGATACAAATGAGGCAACATAGGTGATCTGCCCGAGATTGGACGGCCCCAGGTATCTAGCCATCCAGGCGCTGATAAACAGGCCGAGGAACATCTGGAAGACTTTTGCGCCGATGATCCAGCCTGCGTTCCTGACGACACGGTTATTCATACATACCGTCCAGCAGTTCAGCGATCCTGGCAGCCTGTACTGCGTTGTTCTTATGCTTCAGGACGAATTCCTGTGCCCTTCTTCCCTGCTCATGCAGGTATTCAGGCGTCATATGTTCAAATTCCTTCAGGAATCTGAGAATGTCTTCTGTGGAACCGTCTCCCATATCGCCGATGTATTCGAAATACTCATCCGGAATGCAGGCAAGATGGCTGCTCGCATGATATGTTCCGGTATTCATATATTCCATGACCTTGCTGGGGAAGGAATACTTGACGAAATCCTGATGGATGGGACGCGGGTTGACCAGCAGGGTCGCGCGGTTCATGACCTTCAGCAGTTCCCTGTTCAGCAGCAGGCCCATGATATGGATCCGCTCATTGCCTTCGGATTCCTTCTTCAGCATTTCCATCGCCTCGCCCGTACCGTAGTAATACAGGTCATAGCCATGGTCGCCCCACTGATTGAAGGCGCGGACAAATGTCATGACGCCGTTCTGCTCATCGATCTCACCGGCAAAGATGATCGACTTGTCCCTTTCCGCAACCGTTTCACGCTCGACATGGATATCGCACAGGCCTTCCATGACGATGTACGGCTTATGTTTCGGGTTCAGCTTTTCATCCATGTATTTCGTCAGGAACACATAGCTGTCACACCAGGACATGATCCGGTAAACGATCTTTGCGTACAGACCGTCCCCGGAGAAATGTTCCGGCAGGTCGGTGACGATGCCGGTATTCGGCATGCCGCGCAGATCGCTTGCGGCAAGCGCGCCGACGGCGTTATCGATCGACAGGACATCGATCACACAGGCACCGTATTGAGCATAAAGTGTATGGAAGAAGGCTCCGAGGATGTTCCAGATCGTCTTGATGCCCGGGACATTGATCGACAGCGAATAATGATACATCCCATGGTTCTTCAGGTTTTTGAACCGGTAATCAACGATGGCATCGGATGCGAGCACGGAAGTATCGCATTCGATCGTTCTTCCGTTGTACGCGAAGCCCTCCGCGATCAGCCGGTTGAACTTCTGGGCCTGCTGGCCGGGACGTTCTGCCTTCGTATAAAGCTCTTTATAAAGATCCTCTTCCACAAGGTTGGAGAAGAAATAGAACGGTTTCGGTTCCCTGAGGGAAACCTGCAGGCCATAACCTGCGATCATCGGAAACAGGAGTGAAGGAAGCTTGTCGGTGAAGATCAGGAAGATATCAAACAGATCGACGACGACAAGTCCGGCACAGAATACAGCAAGTGTGCGGCTGACCTTCTTCAGTCCATAGAAGCAGTCCCTTCCGACCAGGGAAAAGGAAAACAGTCCGGTAAGACCTGACATTGCGAGAATATTCAGGAGAATGTTGTGCGCGTTCGTATATTTGTGATAGCGGATAATGGATCCCTTGCCGATCGCTTCACAGGCCGCTTTGTATATATTGCCCAGACCGAAGCCGAAAACAGGTCTCTTCAGGAACAGCTGTACGGCGTCACGCCAGATCCTGTACCGGTTGCCGGTCAGCTTATCGAGCAGCAGGACGACACCGCTGCCGGAACGGATATATTCCATCTTTGTCAGTGTCACTGCCACCAGCCCGAGG
>JAFOMZ010000232.1 GCA_017421125.1 Solobacterium sp. | reverse complement strand
GCTGATCTGTCTCAGATCCCTGCCATCTCCCCGGCACACAGGGATATTCTGTCTGCACTGCTGGACCTGCCGCAGAAATACAGATCGGTGATCGTTCTGCATTATCTCGAAGGATATTCCTATGGCGAGACTGCAGAACTGCTGGGGACCACAGAAGCAGCGGCGAAGATGCGGGCAAAACGCGGCAGGGAACTTTTGAAACACATATGGACGGAAGGAGATGAAACGGATGAACCGGAATGATCTGAAAGAAGCATATCATTCGGTCAGTATGACCGGACAGCAGAACAGGAAAGCTCTGGAATATGTCAGGACCGGAACCGGATCGAAACAGATACTGTACAGAAAAGCTGCAGCGGTACTGGCTGTGATACTGCTGTTGTTTATGATACCGGGTGTACGGGTCAGTGCAGCGCAGTTGCTGGAAAAACTGCAGTACACACTGTTTTCCGACAGCGGGGAACAGCTTCCGGTAACGATGGAGAACCAGGAAGTCACATATCATCCGTCACTGCCGGCGAAATTTGATTCCCTGACGGATGCCGAGACAGCATTCGGGATCGATCTGCTGGATTCAGCGGATGATACATGTGTGCGCACCGGAAAACTGGTGCACTATTATCCGATGATCGTATATGACAAACAGCAGCACGATCATATCTGCGGCATGTCATTCCAGGACTTTGCCTATGTGACAGGCGATCTCAAGGGTTTCAAGGTCCTGCCGGCAGGATCTGATGACACGGAGACGGAATTCCGTTACCGGAAAGGAAAAACATATGGTTCACCGATCGGACTGCAGATCCGGGTCATCACGGATGCTGAAACTGCGGAAAGAGCCGGTCTGATCATCAGTACGGAGATCAATGTGCAGGACCCGGATCACTATTCGGAAAATGAATCTGTTGAGATCTATCATATCTCATCGATCGATGCGGACGCGATGATCGTATCGACACGCAATATATCCATGACAGGCATGGGTCCTGCCATGTGGGAATCACCTAACCCGGGCATTGAACATATGACTACAGCATACCTTTCTTACGAAGGGATCGAGTATACATACTTCGCTGATATTACGGAAGATACTATGAAAGCATTCCTCGAGACACTGCGTTGATCAGGGAAACAGGCAGGTGCGATACCTGTCTTTTTCGATCGCAGCTGAAAAAGCACCTCAGCAGTATGTTTTGTGTACTGGTTCAATGCAAGGACAGGCAGTTTAGGATAAAATAATACTGAAAGTTGAGGACTTGAAAATGAGTGATCTTGAACGTGTATGCGAATACCTGAAGAATGCAGGTACCTATTATCTGGCAACGGTTGACGGGGATCAGCCTCGCGTCAGACCGTTTGGCACGGCACATATTTTTGAAGGAAAGCTGTATATTCAGACAGGCCTGAAAAAGGACTGCGCAAAGCAGCTGCTTGCCAACCCGAAGGCAGAGATCTCCGCAATGGGAAAAGACGGCACATGGATCCGCGTTTGCGGCAGACTTGTACTGGATGAAAGGATCGAAGCACAGGAATCCATGCTGGAAGATTATCCGAGCCTTAAGAGAATGTATCAGCCCGGAGACGGCAATACAGCGGTATTCTGTTTTGAGGAAGGAAAAGCAGTGATCTCCAGCTTTACGGCTGCTCCTGTCGAACTTGTATTCTGATGCAGATCAACGAGCTGACTCATGGCTTCCGGGTCAGACAGATCCGGGGAGTTCCTGACTGCGGCGGGGTCCTGTATGAAATGGAACATGAAAGATCAGGTGCAAGGCTGCTGTGGCTTGAACGCGAAGACCAGAACATGACATTTGCGATCACATTCCAGACCACACCGACCGATGACACCGGAGTTTTTCATATACTCGAACACTCTGTACTCAACGGATCCGAGAAATACCCTGTCAGGGAACCGTTTGTCGATCTGCTGAAAAGCAGCCTGCAGACATTCCTGAACGCAATGACATATCCCGACAAAACAATGTATCCTGTTTCATCCAGAAACCGGAAGGATTTCATGAACCTGACTTCTGTCTACCTGGACGCGGTATTCCGTCCCAGGATCTATCAGGAGCCGAATATTTTCCGTCAGGAAGGATGGCATTACGAGATCCGTGACCCGGAGGACGCGCCTGCGTACAAGGGTGTCGTGCACAGTGAAATGAAGGGCTCTTTCTCTTCTGTTGACACAGTACTGGTGAATGAGCTGAACAGGCTGCTTTATCCGGATAACTGTTATCAGTATGTTTCCGGAGGAGACCCTGAATGCATCACTGATCTGACGTACGAACAGTTCCTGGAGACGCACAGGAAATACTATCACCCTTCAAACAGCAGGATCATTCTGGACGGCAGTGTGGATATCGATGAAATGCTTGCATTCATCGATGATGAATATCTGTCCCAATACGACAGGATCGATCCGGCACCTCCGATCAGACTGCAGGAACCGGTGAAGGCATGTTCTTCCGTGATCCCTTATGAGGTCGGAGAAGATGAAGGCCAGGAAAACATGGTGCATGTCGCTCTGGCAAAGATCATCAGCAGATACGATGATATCCAGCAGAATGCCGCATGGAGCGTACTGTCCCAGATCCTGGTCGGTACGAATGAATCGCCGTTCAAAAAAGCAGTCATCGATGCCGGACTCGGACAGGATGTTGAGCTGGAACTGTATGACGGGATCCAGCAGCCCTGGGCAGTCCTTGTCATACGCAATACGGATGAAGACAAAGCAGATCTTGCGGTAAAGACGGTCATCGAAACTGCCAGGAAAACGGTAGAGAACGGACTGGACCATGAAGAGATCCTTGCGTCTTTGAACCAGCTGCAGTTCCAGTATCTGGAACCCAGGGAACCGGCAGGCCTGATGTATGTGTCATCTGCCATGAATTCATGGCTGTATGACGGAGACCCGATGCTGTATCTCAATGCCAACTATGTATTTGACGAGCTCAGGGAGAAACTGAAGGAAGGCTATTTTGAACAGCTTCTCAGAGATTTCCTGCTCGATGAAGAACACCTTGTCAGAGTGACGGCAGTACCTGATCCTTCACTGGCCGCACAGCGTGCCCAGAAAGAAGCGGAAAAACTGGAACGTGCCGCAAAGACATGGGATGAGGAAACTGTCAGTCGTCTGGTACGGGAAAACCTCGCGCTTGATGAATGGCAGAATACGGAAGACACACCGGAACAGAAAGCATCGCTTCCTTCATTGAAGCTGGAGGATATCGATACCGATTTCCTGGAACCGAGACCCGAAAAGATCACCGAATATCACGGGGCACAGATTCTGAGTTATCCGGCGGAACGGTCCGGGATCGTTTACCTGAATCTGTACTTCTCGCTAGCCGGCGTTAAGATCGACGAGCTTTCGGCAGTCAATTTCTTTGCAGGACTGTTCCGCAGTCTGCCGACAGAGAATTATTCCGTCCAGCAGCTGCAGTCAAGGATCAGGAGAGACCTTGGCGCACTCGGATTCTCAGCAGATGTATACAGGGCACCTGCCGATACCACAGCATGTCTGCCTGTGTTCAATGTATTCTGTTCTGTTTTGGAAAAGAATCTGGAACAGGCAAAAGAACTGATCCTGGAAGTACTTCAGAAAACAGTCTTTGACAGGAATATGATCCTGCCCCTGCTGAAGCAGGAACAGGAATATATGCGCCAGGCAATGATCGCCAACGGTCAGGCACTGGCAGGCCTGCGCACTGCCGCGCACATCACGGCAGACGGTGCCGCGAGGGAGGCACTCAGCGGGTATACATACAGCAGATTTATCAATGACTTCGCGAATCACTTCGATGAGCGGATCGATGAGATGATCAATGAGTTTGAACTGTACCGCGAAGTGCTGTTCTCCAGAGCCAGACTGACGATATCGTGTACCGGAAGGGAGGGGTTTGATACAGCACAGGAGCTGATCATGGACCTGCCGTACTCCGAAGCACACAGGTCAGTCGTGCATTATCCGAGACTGGAAACAGGAAACGAAGCGATCCTGATCCCTTCCCAGGTAGGATATTCCGCAATGGCAGGTGCTTTGCAGAATGCCGGAGATGATTACCGCGGCATTTACCGTACGGCTTCACAGATCCTGACATACGGCTATCTCTGGAACGAAGTGCGTGTTAAGAACGGCGCATACGGAACGGCCTTTACCCCTGGATATTCCGGACTGATCACTTGTTCATCCTACAGGGATCCGAATCCTGCGAATTCACTGAATGTGTTCCGCAAATGCGGTGATTACCTGAAACAGTTCGCCCAAAGCGACCAGGATCTGACGTCCTATGTCATCGGCGCGCTGAATACGATGGATCCGCTCCTGTCACCGAGCGCAAAGATCCGGGTGGCAGACGGACGTGTCTTCACAAATCTGACTCCGGAAAAGAATGCTGAACTCAGGGAGCAGCTGCTGAAGACCAGCATGGAAGATCTTTCCGAAGCAGGCGGCATCCTGAACAGGATGTTTGAAGATGCTGTATTCTGCATCGTCGGACCTCAGGAACTGATCGACAGCTGTGCAGATGAAGATCTGACAGTCTATTCAATCTAAAACATCCATACAGAAGCTGTCTGCCTGAAACAGACAGCTTTTTAATACGAAAATACTAAATATTAGTATCAAAACATAAAACATACTACTATAAAATAGCAGTATTAAGTGACAACAAAAAAACATCCTGTCCATGCAGAACAAGATGCTCAGCAGAAGCGCTCAGAACATGTATGAATATTTTTTCATCTGCTGATATATGATCTCCCGCACTCTTTCCTTTATTTCAGCAGGATAATACGGCTCCTCAGCCAGGATCTGATCAACAGTCCGATGCGTAAAATGAAAATGCAGCTGCTGCGGGTACATACTTTCCACTGCGTCAAGCTGCTCCTGGAAATCCCATGCGATCGTTTTTGACTTTACGGTCTTCATCAGTTTGATCGTATCTTCTTCGAGCGGATAGTCTATTTCAGCATCTGACATCAGAGAAGCTCCATTGTCAAAAACAGGACACAGCCGGTAGTTTCCATCTGGTTTCTGGATCACTGCAATATTGTGAAGATGACGGTCTTCGTTCAGAAAGAACGCATCGATCTCAAGCAGTAAGCAGAGGTATTCACCAAAATGATGAAGGCCGGTCAGTGCTTCTGTCTGCCTGATCAGGAAGGATGCACGATCCGGAACTTCACGTATTCTGAAAACAGAACCGTAAAAGCTTTCTGTACTGTGAAACTGATGGAACAGCCTTTCCAGCGTGATCAGTGATTCTCCGTGTTTCATAAAATCAGTGCTGGAACATCCGTTCAGTATGCGTGATCTGTATTTGATCTGTTCTGTTTCATACATTGTGATCATTTCCGGTTTTAGGTCTGAATATTTCAGCAGGCATGAAACTGTATATTCTGCCAGACCCTGATAACCGGATTGATCCGCTTTGTACCAGCGGCCGCCGGTATTCCATTTCAACTGATTTCCCTTTGAAGACTGCCTGTTTTCCAAACGAACATCCTTTTCAAACAGTTCAATCATAATGTTTCCTCACGATCTTGATCCAGAAGTGATCTTCAGCCATCCTTCCTTCTGTTTTTTCAATAATCATGAAAGGATCGTAAAACGGCAGGCCAAGTTCATCCAGCTGCAGTTTCATCTTATCCCTGGTTCTGGGAAAACATCTGCTTTCAAGGAAATCAAGGTATTGAGCAAACGTCGGCTGGTCTATTGTGCCGAACGCTCTGTACATAGGAAGCGCTGTAAAATTCTTGATCCGTATGATCCGGTCTTTTTCATTCACATCGATCATCGTGCAGCACTGATCATAATACATATACAGCAGACGAACGGGATATTCCTGCTCCGGAAGTTCATATTTTTCCGGAATCGTTCTGTCCTCAAACAACAGCGAGATCAGCGGGATAACAGGACCTTTGACTGGTGTGCTGTTCTGTTCCCATTTCGAAACAGTTTTAACCGATACACATAAAAAATCGGCAAATTCCTGCTGTGTCATGTTCAGCCGCTTTCTTGCGCTTTTTATGTCTTCCGCACGCAGTTCGTCCGGAAAAATATAGTTCCTTTTTTTCTTCATACTCAAAAAATACTATAAAATAGTAGTGAAATCAAGAAATTAATACTAAAAAATAGTAGTAATAAAATAATAAGTGGATGATTGATGAGGGCCCGGCAAAGATGAAGAACTGTGTTCGGGAGATCATGATGAAAGTTATATATAAAACACGATCAGAAATAATCCTGCTGCTTGCATATGAATCATAGAAAACGGAATTTCTCGTTGTAAAACAGTCTATTTATTATATAATGAGATGGCTTGAGGGAGTAGCCGGCATGAATGCCGGGCAGGTCGTCAGCACGGTGGAAACACCCGGGCTGCCATGAAAGGTGAGACTCGTGCACAGATTTTGCCGTGGACGAGAATATGAAAATTCCGGATACAGCAGGTCTGTATCCGTTTTGTTTAGGAGGGGTTATGTTAACTGCAATACTGTTATTCCTGTTAGGATTTCTGTTATTGATCAAGGGCGGAGACTGGTTCGTAGACGGCGCAACCGGGATCGCTCATCGTTTCCATCTGCCGGAGCTTCTGATCGGTGCTACCGTTGTGTCCATCGGTACGACACTGCCGGAAGTCATGGTATCTTCACAGGCTGCTCTGCAGCACAACAGCGGTATTTCATACGGAAATGCCATTGGTTCCATTATCTGCAACACCAGCCTGATCGCTGCTCTGACGCTGGCTGTCAAGCCGGGACCTGTCAACCGCAGTTCATTGAAGCTGCCAGCAGCTGCATTCTTCATCGCTGCGCTGTTCTATTCAACGATCGCCTATACAGCAGGTGCCTTCTCCAGATGGCAGGGTATCCTGTTCCTCGTATACTTCGTGGCATATATGTTCCTGTCCGTCAAACAGATGACGGCTTCCGGTGAACAGCCTGAGGGTGAAGAGGAAGAACAGCCTCAGCGTACGCTTCTGATCGAGATCGTACTGCTCGTACTTGGAGCGGCAGCGATCGCTGTCGGTGCAAACCTGCTTGTTGAAAACGGAACGATCATTGCGGCGGCGCTCGGTGTTCCCGACTCTGTTATCGGACTGACGATGGTAGCGCTCGGTACTTCACTGCCTGAACTGATCACAGCGATCACATCCCTGATGAAGGGTCACGGAGCTCTGTCATTGGGCAATGTCATCGGCGCGAACCTGTTCAATATCATCCTCGTATCCGGTATGGCGATCACGATCTCGCCGTTTGCGATCCCTGCTGAGAAGACACTGATGGGAATGAATTCATCACTTCTGGTGGATATCCCGGTCATGCTGGGTGTCATGATGCTGTTATGCTTCCCGCCTCTGAAGACAGGCAAACTGTACAGATGGCAGGGAATCATTCTGCTGTGCATCTACTTTGCATTCACGGCATATCAGTTCCTGATCTGAGTTCAAACAATGAAGATGCTCCGGCATCTTTTTTTTGTTTCTGCCTTTCCTACAGCATTCCTGTTATACTTGAGTCAGGAGTATGAATATGATAATCAGGGAATTTGACGGAAACAGCCCTCTGTTTGTACTGGTGGGTGAGCATGAACCGGAGGCATTTCATAACGCTCTTCCGGATATCCGCATGCTTGCGGTATCCGGCTTTGACTGGAATGAGAAGCTTTCTCCGTGGCCGGCCCCGAGAGTATTCAGAAACGGAGATGATTTCGGCGGAAAGGCTGATGAACTGATCGAGGAACTGCTGGAAGCACTGAAACAGTATCCGGGCAGGAAATACATCGCCGGCTATTCACTGGCAGGACTGTTTGCGCTGTACACAGCTACTAAAACAGACCAGTTTGAAGGGTGTGCTTCCGTATCGGGATCACTCTGGTATCCGAACTTTGAAGATTATATTCAGACGCACCCTGTCCGGTGCCGGTCTGTATATCTGTCACTGGGTGATCTGGAAAAGAACAGCCGGAACCCATTGATGAAGACAGTGGAGGAAAAGACAGAACGGATCGGAAACATCATTGCACAGTATGCAGACACGATGTTTGAGATGAATCCGGGCAATCACTTCAACGAGCCTGAAAAGCGTATGGCAAAAGCGGTCAGGGGATTATTGCAAATGCAGCAGAAATGATTCATAATGAAAATGGTTCTCAATAATATGAGCGAAAGAAGAAACACACGTCAAAAGGCGATCATCGAACATGCCGTTTCAGGGATGGGTATTCACCGGACAGCGGAAGAGGTCTATGCCATTGTTCATGAGAACGATGCTGCGATCGGGCTGGCTACCGTATATCGTCATCTGAACAGGATGTACAAAGACGGGAAGGTACAGAGGCTGTCAGTCAGCGGTACCTATTATTACGATGTCAATTCCGATCCTCATGATCATTTTCACTGTACGGTATGCGGGAAGCTGATGGATATTCCCGCGGAATATGATCAGTCGCTGGACCGGAAGACGGCTGAACAGATCGGAGCGGCTATGGTAACACATACCGTGATGTATGAAGGAATATGCAGTAATTGTCAGAAACATAATGAAGGGAGAACATGACATGGAACTGAAAGGATCAAAGACAGAGAAAAACTTACAGAATGCTTTTGCAGGAGAATCACAGGCTCGCAACAAGTACACTTACTTTGCTGAAAAGGCAAGAGAAGAAGGCTACGAGCAGATCGCTGACCTCTTCCTGGAAACAGCACGCAATGAACAGGAACACGCAAAGATCTGGTTCAAGGCACTGTGCGGCGGCGAGATCCCCACAACAGCTGAATGCCTGAAGATGGCTGCTGAAGGTGAAAACTTCGAATGGACTGAGATGTACAAGGAAATGGCAGCTACAGCCCGTGAAGAAGGCTTCACAAGGATCGCTGCTCAGATGGACATGGTTGCCAAGGTAGAAAAAGAACACGAAGAACGTTATCTGAAACTCAAGGCAAACGTTGAAGGTTCCAAAGTGTTCGAAAAAGAAGAACCTGTTGTATG
>JAFOMZ010000231.1 GCA_017421125.1 Solobacterium sp. | reverse complement strand
TGACAGCTACGATCCCTACTCAAAGAGCAGCGCTGTTGTCTGGGAGAATGATGAACAGATCTGGAGGATCGGCGGACATCCCGGATACTGTGATATGCATATCATGCAGGAGAGCAGCTGCAACCTTCACCGCTGCAAGGATCTTGAGGCATGTATCAAATTAAAAGACTGGGTCATTGAGAACCATATCGAACTGATCAATCAGCGTGATGTGCTGTATGGAACAAATGAATTTCAGGATCACCTGAGGGACATCAATTCACCGCTCTGGACCGGCAATATGCGCTAAGTACGATCAGAGATCTTACCCTTGCGGAGGATCTCTTTTTTTCATGACACATCATGACTGTATATAAGAAACATGGAAAAGCATGATAAAATGCAGATAACAAAACAATGATCTAACGGAGGTCAATATGGATAATCAGCGTTTCCCGGATTCTTTTCTTTTTGGCGGTGCGATCTGTGCCATGCAGGCAGAAGGCGGATTTGATCAGGGCGGCAGAGGTCTTTCCAATGGCGACCTGAGGAAAAAGGGGCTTGGAACCTTTAATGATTTTGACATCAACAACGAAGACAGAGACAATACAGACGATTATTCGTTCCGCAAAGGCGTAGATTTCTATGGACGTTATAAGGAATATCTGGCAGAGATGCACGAACTGGGACTGCAGTGCTTCCGCATGAGCATCTCATGGTCGAGGATCTTTCCGAACGGAGACGATGAAGAGCCGAATGAAGAAGGCCTCAGATATTATGATGACGTATTTGATGAACTGAACAGACTGGGAATGGAGCCCTTTGTCACACTCTCCCATTTTGAGATCCCTCTGAATCTGATTAAGAAATACAACGGCTGGCTGGACCGCAGAGTGATCGGCTTCTATGAGAAATACTGCCGTACGGTATTTGAACGCTATAAGGGAAAAGTCAGATACTGGATCACATTCAACGAGATCAACAATGTAGTATCATTCCCGTTCTGGGCGATCGGTCTTGATATCAGAAACAGTGATAATCCCATGCAGGATATGTATCAGGCACTGCATCACCTGTTTGTGGCAAATGCGCTTTCCATCAAAGCGCTGCACGAGATCGATCCTGCCGCAAAGATCGGTGACATGACATCTGTTTCAACGATCTATGCCTATTCCTGCAACCCTGATGAAGTGTTTGAAGCATTCCGTCAGAGGCGCCTGAAGTACTTTTTCATCGATATGCAGGCAAAAGGAGAATATCCGTATCAGATGAAGCGGTTCTTTGAGGAAAACAATGTAGAACTGAAGATCGAAGACGGAGATCTTGAAATACTGAAAAACAATACGGTCGATTACATTACATGCAGCTACTACCAGTCTGCTGTATATAAAGAGGGAGAAGCGCTGACATCGGATACCGGAGGCTTCCGTTCAAAGGCAAAGAATCCGTACCTGACAGCTACACAATGGGGCTGGCAGATCGACCCGAAGGGCCTGCGTTTCGTACTGAACGAACTGTATGAGCGTTATCATCTGCCGATCTTCATTTCAGAGAACGGAGTCGGCATGATCGAGAAACTGGATGAAAACAATACCGTAATAGATGACTACCGTATTGAATATATCCGCAATCACCTGAAGGCAGTTTATGAAGCGATCCGGGACGGCGTAGATGTATTCGGATATACCTACTGGGGACCGTTTGATATCGTAGCTGCTTCAGCCGGCAGTATGGAGAAGCGCTACGGCTTCGTATTCGTGGACTATGATGATTACCGTAACGGAAGCGGAAAACTGTTCCGCAAAAAGTCATTTGACTGGTACAAACATGTCATACACACACGAGGCGCATCTTTGTTTGAAGACTGACCTGGATACGGGTCATTGCCTGAAACCAACAGCATGATGAAAGGCTGCAGTACATCTGACCAATGGATTGATACTGCAGCCTTTTTACCTGATTTCAGAAGATATTTAAATACATTCACGCATGATGTCAGAACCGCGGCTTGTGCCGATCCGTTCGGCACCTGCATCGATCATTTCAAGAGCCTGTTTCAGGGTCCTGATTCCGCCTGCGGCCTTGACTTTCACTTCATTGCCGACAGTCTCCTTCATGAGCCTGACATTTTCCACGGTAGCTCCGGCAGTACCGAATCCCGTACTTGTCTTGATAAAGTCCGGCCTGACTTCCTTTGCAATCCGGCAAAGCCTGATGATCTCATCCCTGGACAGATAACATGTCTCAAAGATCACCTTGCAGATGACCTTTTTCTTTTTACACAGGCCGACCATACGTCTCATTTCATCCTCAATATAGGCGTAATTGCCTTCTTTTACCTCAGTGATATTGATGACGTAGTCGATCTCGTCAGCGCCATGGCTGATCGCATCCGCCGCTTCAAACAGCTTGACCTCTGTTGTCTGCTGTCCAAGAGGGAATCCGATGGCCGCGCCTACGTGGATCCCGGTATCTTTCAGAAGCTCGTGACAGAACGCAGTCTGGCAGGAATTGACTGCGACCATGGCGAAATGATGCTGTACTGCCTCGCTGCAGAGCCTTTCCATGTCTGCATGGTCAGCGTATGCATGCAGGTTTGTGTGATCGATCATTCCGGCTAGTTTATTCTTCGTTATCATAGT
>JAFOMZ010000230.1 GCA_017421125.1 Solobacterium sp. | reverse complement strand
ATTTCAAATGCATCAAGATTCTCATCGCAATCCGTTATCAGCATCGGTTTCAGTACCTGTCCGACCCCTTGCAGTTTGATGTAATCCTCACACATATCCAGTTCCTTCCGCATCGGAACACTGTCTTCATCAAAGTTCAATGTATACCGCAGGTTTCCCGACAGCAGGAACGCTGTCTGTTTGACGCCGTCATAGTCACCTGTCGTTGCCATCGCATAGATGTTCTTCAGGCAGTTCAGGAAGAAATGCCGGCGGATCTGCAGACGCAGCGCGTCCATCTTGGCACGTCTTGCGGTCAGCTGGTTTTCATACGAGCTGATCTTCGCGTCTTTGAGATCATCCATCATGTCATTGAATGTTCCTGATATCTGCATCAGTTCTGTGCTCTTTCTGTCAGGAAGACGCAGATCCATTTCCCCTTCACCGATCCGCTTCATGAATCCGGTCATCTCTGTCAGCGGTCTGAGGATCGAATTTCTCAGATAAAACATCGTTACGGCAAGCGACAGCACTGCCAGACCGACCATCAGGTACCCGAACAGATACAGCCAGCGGAAGTCATACTTGTACGGAACGCCGTAGATGACCCTCATGCCGAGCAGCGTCGACTCGTTCAGCATATACTGACGTCTGTTGGACATCAGCAGATACGGTTCTTTGATAGAAGCAGGCACCGGTTCTTCCGCTTGTCTGAGCCAGAGCGTCGAAGTCAGGTTTTCTCCTGCTTTCTGAAGCATGACGCTCCCGCTGAGGTAATACTCATCAAGGGCGGATGCTGCAAGCTGGTTCACCGAAATCAGCACCGCTGCATATTTATCATTTGCATAGATCACACGGATCAGGTAATTGCTGTCTTCATATTTCCTGATGATCCAGCCCCGGTTCACACTGTCTCCGTTTTCGATCACATCCCGTACGATCTCCACGGAATCATTTCCTGCCTGATAGAGGACTGTCCCGTTTTTATCTGCAACTTCAATTGAATAAATATAGTCGGTGTGTGTCAGAAGATCCTGTGTAAAGTACTTGACTTCGCTTAGGGATCCATCCGGATCATCTGACTGAAAGCTGTTATAGCAATGATAAAACAGGAACTCATCGATCTCCTTGAACTGATCCTGCAGACTGGATATATACCGGTTCAGTTCAGTGTTCTGATAGGACCACTGTTCTTCCTGGAACCTGGATACAAAGTTATTCACGATGAAAAAATACAGAATGATAACAGGGATCTGAACCAGCGTTACTGCGGTCAGGATCTGCATTCTGACGGAAACTGTTCTTTTGTTTTTTGTCTCTGCTTCCATTGATTACTCCGATGGCCTGGATATTTGCAGACCGGTACATCATAAAAATATGCTGTTTTCGGATCTGATTCAGCCATTTTGGCGATTGCTGTATAACAGAAAAGCGACATCTGCACGGATCTTCTCCGTAAAGATACATGTACAGAACAATCATATCACTGCAAACGAAAACTGCAGTCATTAAAAGAACCCGGAGGATTCATTCATTCCCGGAATCTCATATGCGTCAGTTAAATATCAATTGTTTCAGACAGGACAGATATGCTTCAGCCATCAGTCTTCCGCCCTTTTCATTCGGGTGCAGATGATCCCCCATGTGCAGCCCTTCCCGGAAGAAATACCCCTGCTCATCCTTGTCACGGACAGTTGCTTCCTGGTCCGCCACAGCATCAAACAGATCACAGTTCCGGATCCAGTCATTGAGGGAAAGGCGCAGTTCTTCCATTTCCTGTGTGAAAACACCCATGGTCCTTGCGCACTTCAGGCGCGGTGTAATTGTCTGGGCAATGATCCTGATGTTCCGCTTCTTCAGTTGGTTTGTCATCTCTTCCACAGTACGGATGTAATTCTCATAGGAGATGATGTCCTTTGTCTTTTCGTTCAGGTAGGATACATCATTGACGCCTAACGCAAAGATCACTGCATCAATATCAGGCAGTTCCAGTACATCACGTTCAAAGCGGTCTGTGCCCTTCTGGCCGAAGACACTGCTGAACATGCCTTCCGGCTCATACAGCAGGCAGTTGCCGGCAATCCCGGAATTCAGCAGGACGCATTTCCCGTCATATTCCTGTTCCAGCATGGCAGAGAGCGGTTTCGTCCATTTGCTGAGGGCGGTGATACTGTCACCGAATGCCACGATCTGTTTTGTTTCTTCTTCTGTTTCGATCTCAACAAGATCAATGGAAGGTACCGGGTTGTATGCGCCAAGGATCATGACAGGCAGCGGCTTCCTGATCCTGCCGGGAATCGTTTTTGAAGCAGTCTGGTTTCCTTTCAGCCACTGTGCTCCTTCTTCGATCATATTGATGTCATTGATGTATCCTGCATAAAAGATACGCAGCTCGATATCGGATCCTTTCGGAATGTTCATTGCGATGTCATCCGTGAACACTCTGCTTCCGCAGGTGATCTCAAATGACTGCTTTCCTTCAACAGTCACCGGATAAATGCCATCTGCTGTTCTGATCGTAACCGCGCCGATCGGATAAGCAGTACTGCCGTACAGATTGTTGAAACGCATCCGGATTCCGGAGGCTTTGACAGGGATATGCAGCGGCAGTACAACGGTATTGTCATTGCCGCATGGCTTTCCTTTGTTCAATGAGCCTGTGAGTGCCTGATGCCATACAGGTGTCCAATTCTTCATGCTTTGCCTCCTTCATGAACCGGTTGCCGGACTTCGAATAATACTTCCGTCTGCATGTCAGTGTCTGATCTCTTTGAAACGCTGCAGAAAGAGCAGAAAGAAACCGGCTGCTGTCATCAGTCCTGCTGCTGTCAGGTACATTGCCTGATAGCCGAGCGCTTTTACCATGAAGCTGCCTGCCATAGGTGCCAGGGCATTCCCGATGTTCTGACCGATCTGGATCGTGGAAGTCGCTACGCCGGTCCTGTTTTTATCCAGTTTCCGGATCACATCTGCCTGAAGTGTCGGAACACCTGCCCCCTGTCCCAGGGCATTGAACAGGCCTGCCGCTATCATGACCGCAAGTGTTTTTCCGAAACCGATCAATACCATCGCAGCGGATGTGCTGATGATCGCCGGGATCAGGACAAAATATACGCCCTTCCGGTCATAGATCCTGCCGGAATACGGGCGGAATACCACCATGCATAAAGAGTAGACTGTAAAGAACAATGCAATATTTGCAATCCCTCTCTGGTCCGCCAGGATGGCAAGATATGTCGCAACCAGTCCGCTGCATCCGGAGAACAGCGCGCTCAGCAGCATGAACCCGGTAAACTCTGCCGCAAACAGATCATTGAAGCTGAACTTCTTTTTTTCTTTGACCGGTTCTTCCCGGTACGGAAGGATCGTGATCACGATCGCGCAGAGCAGAGCTGATACAGATGCCAGGATGAACACTGCGGGATAACCTGATACCTCGACGAGTTTCAGTCCGATCGCAGGACCTGCAGCCTGGGCAAGAACATTTGCCAGGGCTGTATAACCAAGCCCTTCACCGATCCTGCTGGGCGGAATGAAAGCAGTCGAGAAGGCGACCACTGTAACACTGTTGATGGAAAAGAACACACCTACCAGCAGACGCAGGATGATCAGTCCCGGGATCGTTCTGATCAGTGCGTGCATCAGCAGCACAGCCCCATAGCAGATCGAGGAGACCTGCAGGATGCGCTTCCGGCTGAAGCGGTCCGACAGCAGTCCGGCAAAGGGACAGACGAACAGGGACATCAGGGACATCAGACCGGCGATCGTACCTGCCAGTGTGATATCCGGGTTCAGTGTCAGTGAAAACCTGGCTACCAGCGGATACGTCAGCTGGGCGGCAAGTCCCGAGAACATAGCCATGATGATGACAAGAATGAATTTTACTGTCCAGATCGGTTCTTTGTCAGTGGTGCTCATAATACTTCCTCACATGCGTATATGGCCATTATAGCATTGCGGTCCTGCCTTATCCTTACACTCTGATATTCATGATTTCATCTCAGCATCATACAGAAAAACTGACAGTCTCCGTGCCATAAGGTACAGAAGCTGTCAGCTTTCATAAATTTATTCAATCGGCAGGCTGGTTTGTTACCGGTCGATCATGATGTAGTAATAGGATGAGTTTCCTGTATCGTTGTCCGTCAGTTCGACATAGAACAGTCCGATCACGTCCCCATTATCGAACACTGTTGTCGGCCATTCAGAAACGCTGCCTGCAGAGATCGTGATCCCGCGCGCATATCCTTCATAATAACCATCATGATACGCAAAGGGATACGCATCTGTCGTATCACCGTTGACGGAATCATTGATCATTACAAAGCTTCCGGGCTTTACTCTGATCACATTTACCTGATAGTCATGGACCTGATCATCTTCCATGCTCAGGAATTTCAGCGTTTCAGTCCGCATTTTCGCACCGGTGAAATCGATCGTCACATCGGATTCCGTCATATACGAAACATTATGTCCTGCGATTTTCAGATAACCGAATCCGTCAAACCAGTTGCTCAGGAGACTTCTGACTTTGATCTTGAATGTCACGGTCTTCTCTCCGCCATAATCTCCGACTCCGCGGAATGTGACGGAAGCTGTCCCTTTGTTCACGTTGTTTTTGTAGTCTGTAACGATATAGCTTATTTCAGACGGATCAATTTTCGTTTTCCCGAGCATGACCGTAATGTCATCATCACTCAGGTATACAGGCGCACCGATGTATTCCTTGTCTTTGATCTTGAAGGTCATCTTCGAGATATCCTTTCCT
>JAFOMZ010000229.1 GCA_017421125.1 Solobacterium sp. | reverse complement strand
TTGACGGAAAGATATTCACTGAATTTTTCCATTGTTTTCTGGTCGGGTACCGTACCCGTAATAAAGAACCTGCATGCGTCACCGGCCGCAGTGATCTTCAGATACAGTGTTTTCCAGAGTTCAAACAGTTCTTTTTCACTGACCTTGATCCCGTAATCATCAAAGATCTCCGGACGGATCAGACAGATCCCGATGACCTTATTGCGGCGCTGTGAATGTTCCGCTGCGGGAATGAACCGTGACAGGCTGCAGGCAGGATCCGCCACCTGCGCGATCACCTGGGATGATCCGCTGCAGTATTTCTCCAGGTTCGAGAGATCATCACGGGTCGTGATCACCTTGACGCTGCTGCAGGTCAGCGCCTGCTTCAATGCAATACAGCGCTGGTCCTTTTCGTCATATCCTTCGATGCCTGCCGCAGAGATCATCACGGGAATATTCCGTTCATGCGCGTAATTGATGATCGTGCGCATATATACATGAAACATCTGCTTGTGGAACTTGATGATCCCGCCGCCGGTAAACAATACACCAACGGTATTTTCATCAAAGTGCTGTGAGCAGTTCAGAACGGACATCTGCTCGACCTTCTCATATTCCTTTTTTGAAACACTGAGCTTGAACAGTGAATAATGGTTTGCGTATTTGCGCAGTGTCCGGATCTTTTTCGCAAAGCGTACCATGCTGAGGTAGACCGGGGACTGCTTTGATTCTACTTTTCCCTTGATCGGGTTCACGCCCATTTCAGACCTGCCGACCATATCCATGCAGCGGATCTCGATCTCTTCACCGGGATAGTCTTTCAGTACTTCTTCAAGCAGGCATCTGGTCGAATAAAAGATCGCCTGATCGCCGATATTGTTGTCATACTGTAAACCAACAAGCACTATATTTTTCATATCTCTTTACTGATTCTCCTCATCCCTGTCAGCCTGCATATACTGTATGGTCTTTCTGAACATATCGGGAAGACCGAGCGTCGGTCTCCAGCCCAGGTCCATCAGCTTTCTGACAGAAAGATTCATATGAAGCACAGGCGCGTAGCCAAGCGCTGCAGACTGCCCGTCTGCCTGAACGACCACATTGATCCTGCCGCCGCAGACATCTTCCGCGACCATCTGCGCCATTTCCAGAATGGAGCAGTACGTGTCTTCATTCGCGGCATTGTATGCCTCCTTGTCACTGCCTTTGAGCAGTACTGTCAGGATGGCAGACACCGCATCCGCCAGATACAGATAAGAACGTTTCGTATCTCCCTTCGTTTTCAGGACGATATCCTTTTTCTCGATGGCGCAGCGTGACATTTCGGCAAATACCCTGCCGTCATCATAGGCAACACCGGGACCGAATGTCTGCGTCAGGCGGAGCACTTTGACCGGCACGCCGTACTCGGAACAGTATGCCGCACACATCGCTTCACACAGACGCTTGCTTTCAGGATAAGAGGAACGCACAGCCATGGTGTCCAGATCTGTGCCGGACGTTTCCGTGATCTTACGGTCATCGGAAGGCGTGCCGTATACCTCCATGGTCGACAGAAAGACCATGGAACGGACATTGTTCACACGTGCCAGTTCCAGTACGTTCTTTGTCCCTTCCACTGCCGTCAGGATCGTTTCGAGCGGGCGTTGTACAAAGTCACGGCTTGATGTAGGGCTAGCGCAGTGGATCACAAAATCGATCCAGCAGTTCTCCGGTTCCAGTTCCCTGATATCTGAGATGATATATGCGATCTCATCATGCCCGGGAAACAGGCGCTCTGCTTTTTCCCGGTTCCTGACGGCAAGCACCAGGCGGATATTGCCCTGCTGTTCCTCGTTGTATTTCAGGAATGACCGTACAAGCAGCTGGCCGATCAGTCCAGTACCGCCGGTAATAAACACCTTACTGCCGCGGAAAGCTTCGAAGCTGACCGCTTCCAGAACCGCAGCAGCGTCCTCATTCAGCATTCTCTGTTTCATCATTCCCCCGGCTGAAGCTGCTCATTTTCACGGGCATCATAGATCGCCCGGAACATATAGAAGTCTTCGGGTGTCGTGATCTTTGCATTTTCATAATTGCCATGCACGATATGAAGCTGTTTTCCGTAATGATTCATCAGCGTGCATGTATCGATCATCTGTGTCAGCCCTTCCGAGATCGCACGTTCCTCTGCTGCCAGCACTTCATTCAGCAGGAATGACTGTGGCGCTTTTGCAATCAGTGATTCACGGCGCTCAACGACGGAAGTGACACAGTCATCCGGGTCGACCAGGATCACCGTCTCTTTGGCGGGACCGCAGGTAATGGCTGAGCCGTACTTCCTGACGCACGCAATGTTGTCTGTGATCAGTTCCTGCGTGATCAGCGGACGCACGCCGTCATGGATCAGTACGATATGGTCTCCGTTTCCGTATACTTCTTCGGCAGCTTTCAGTCCGTTGTAGATCGACAGCTGGCCTGTCGTACCGCCCGGTACGATCTTTTTGATCTTGTCGAGCCTGTAGCGGAACTGCATTTCCTCCATATAGGGG
>JAFOMZ010000228.1 GCA_017421125.1 Solobacterium sp. | reverse complement strand
TTCAAAATACAATGGCAAGAATTTATGCAGAATGGTTTATGACAGCGGATTATGAGCTGGCAGAATCCCTTTCGTTTTCGTTTACAAAAATGAATCCTGATAGACAAGGACATGCGTATAGCGAGATATGGATTCCTGTAGAGTAAAGAACGATAAGAAACGGACAATCCTATGAAAAAAGAAATATTATTTCAGTTATGCTACAATTGAGAACTAGATAATTTCAAATTTTCAGCAATAACATTTATGAGGTATTGGCATTTGGTCTGTTCACACAGATCAACGAATGAAAAAAGATACACGATCTGTGCGTATCTTTTTTTCAGACATCAGTAACGCAGCGTCCACAGGCCAAAGGCAATGAGCCATGTCGCCAGGATCATAACAGCATATACAAGGGGAATGAATTTCATTCCTGCACGGGCAAACCCGTAGAAGTCGTTCGTATGCTTTCCGGGATTGATGCCGTTGATCATCAGGTTTGATACATACCATATCCCATAGCATGTGACCGGAAGAAGCGCAGGCAATGTGCTTCTGATCGTCATCCGAGGAAGATTCATAAAGAACAGGAAGCAGGCAGCCATGCAGAGCGGTCCGGACAAATGGAGTTCAAAATTCGGTCCTTTCAGCATTTCCATATAGCCGTACAGTCTGCCCAGATACAGCATGACCGTCATAAATGTCAGCATCACGCCGACAGAAGCCATGAGGTTCACCTCCGCCAGCCATAGCGGCAGTTCTGTCTCCGGACCGTTTACGATCATAAAAGCGATATTGATCAAAGCAGTGATCATCGCAAAGAGATTGGAGAGAACTGTAAAATACTTCAGCGCCCTGATCCCGTGCTGGAGCAGTTTTCCTTTCTCATGTCCTGCTATAATGCCGTAAAGGCCTCTGATCTCCAATATAACGACCAGTAAATTAACAATGATATTCAGCATATTTCTCACCTGTTTTCATTATACAGATATCGGTCTGCTGTGCACATGTTCCGCCTGAATGGATGATTCCTGTTCCGATATGCAAAGCAGGCATATCATGTGTCAACGATCCGTACGATTCCCAAAAATCAGGCCAACAAAAATTAAATGATTACTTTTTTATACGTATTATCATGTCGTGTAAAACCATTTAATTACAGTTCGATAAAAATAAGGGTTTTCAAAAACGATAAGTACGCTATAATAGCGGCTATGAAATATTTCTGGACACACAGGGACCATATTCCGGAAGGAATGGGTTATGGACAGTTCACGCCGGCGCATCTGATCTGGATCGCGCTGACGACTGTTTTCATCGCAGCCGTTGCATTCCTCTATGCAGGAGCAGGTCCTTCCGAGAAGCTGACCATCCTGCGTTCCATCGCTGCAGCCCTGATGATATCCGAAGTTATCAAAATGGTGCTCATGGCAAAAACAGGTGTCAAGATCAGTGAATATCTGCCTTTGGAAATATGCAGCTTTGGTGCATACTTCACAGTGCTGGACTCGATCAGCGCTTCCAATCCCTTCTTCGGAGTGATGCTGCTGACGCTGTTCATGCCCGGGGCCATCATGGCGATCGTGTTTCCGACTACCCAGGCGCTTCCGGCGATCAACTTCTATACCATTCATCAGTTCCTGTATCACGGACTGATCGTCGCATACGTTGCGGCACGCTTTGTCTGCGGAGAGATACCGCTTGTCTATTCCACCCTGTGGGGATCGATCGCCAGGATCCTGGTCCTGATCGGTATCATGTACGTCGTGGATACGGTATTTGACAAGAACTTCATGTTCCTGCGGGATGCCTATGAAAACCCGATGCTGGAGATCATCCGGAAATACTGCGGGGACGGACCGCGCTATACCATCGGTCTGATCCTGTTCTCGATCTTTGTGATCAACGTATTCTTCTGTATCTTCAAGATCATCATGATCCTGTTCCACATCTGATATAAGAACGACTGGACCTGCAGAAAAGGAGGCTGTGCCTCCCCTGCAGGTTTTTTACTGTTTCAGATCAGACCATAATGTTTCAGTCCGTTCCAGACACCGTTGTCATTGATGTTTGTCGTGACATATTCAGCTGCTGCTTTTGTTTCTTCGAGCGCATTGCCCATAGCAATACCATGTCCGACAGCCTCCAGCATGCAGATGTCATTTTTACCGTCTCCGAATCCGTATGTATTTTCGATCGGAACACCCAGCACTTCGGCAACATGTACCAGAGCAGTGCCTTTATCAACGCCCAGCACTGTGATGTCTGCGCTCGGATGAGGACCATGCGGATTGGCGATTGCAAAGCCGTCAAGCGCCTCCTGGATCACGCCGATCCTGTCAGGCGTTCCCAGATATGCGTCAAATGTATAAACATGCATATGTTCTGCCAGACCATTCTTCACAAAGCCTTTGTCCTGTACCCCGGACATGACTTCATAACCAGCCGGATCTCCTCCGTAGTATCCTCCGTCTGTTCCCAGGAATGCATATCCTGCCCCTACAGCGTCCATGCGCTTCACGATCTCACGGATCTGCTCGTCATTGAGCGGATGAGAATACAGGACTTCATCCCCTTTAACAGCCAGTCTGCCGTTGCAGCAGATAAATCCGTCCGCATACTGTCCGAAATTCTTCTGTGCATATGCCGGGTTCCGTCCGGTACAGATAAATACAAGGTCTCCGTTCGCACGAAGCAGCCTCAGTCCTTCAGCAGCGCTTTCCGGGACATGTTTTCCCGTAGCCAGTGTACCGTCAATGTCAAAGAAGACGAGATTCATAGGTTGTTCCTCCTGTCATAAACATAAGTGATCATGATTTCCGGTTCTTCCGGCGTTCTTCCATTTCTTCATAATCATCCAGAAAGTTGCGCAGTTCCCCGTCTGCCTTGTATCCGGGGAAGGATTCAAGCTGCACAGCATGTATGGAACGGAAAATGTTGTCATCCACATCCGGATGCGTCTTTTTCAGTTCCGCGATCAGGTTCTTGGCTTCTTTCCGTTTAGATGAGACTTCACGTTTGGAAATGCCCTCAGTAAACCTGCATGCGCACTGGATGAATTCCAGGCCGTTGTATCTGCACCAGTTCAGGATATCCTGTTCCTTGATCCGGTACATCGGCCGGATCAGTTCCATTCCTTCAAAGTTTTCACTGTGGCATTTCGGAATGATCGTCTCCAGCTTTGAACTGTAGAACATTGCCATAACAGTTGTTTCGATCACATCATTCAGATGATGCCCGAGGGATATTTTATTGCATCCGAGAAGTTTTGCCTGATTGTACAGGTGTCCCCTTCTCATGCGCGCACAGAGATAGCAGGGATTTTTGACCTGACGTTCCGCTACGGCAAATATATTCGTCTCAAACACCTGGATGGGGATATCCAGCAGTCTGGCATTATCTTCAATCTTCTGCCTGTTCACCTCATTGTAACCCGGGTCCATGACCAGGAACACCGTTTCAAACGGGATCTCATTGATCTTCTGATAGCACTGCATCATCTTTGCCATCAGCATGCTGTCTTTCCCGCCGGAAATGCATACTGCTATCTTATCACCCGGCCGGATCAGGTCGTACTGATGGATTGCCGTCACAAAAGGACCCCATAGTTCTTTCCTGTATTTCCGGTAGATCGTACGTTCGATCAGCTGAGCCTGTGTAAACTCTCTTGCCATATGAAAAACTATACTATAAAAGTCCGAAATCCTGCAAAAAAATGACCGTCGGTGCTATTATGAATTTATGGAATTCAAGGAAGAGTTTTACACGGCAGAAGGTGAAATGCCCCTGCTTCAGCTCTTACTGGAACACTACAAGCCCTATCGTGCCAGGGAGCTGATCAGAAACAATCTGGTTCTTGTCAATGACCGTGTCGTCAACAGGAAATCTTTTGTCGTGGTTCCCGGCGACCGCATCATGGCCAATGTTCCCCAGGGCAAAGCGCTTGATCCTGTACCGGAAAATATCCCCATAGAGGTCCTCTATGAAGATGATGAACTCCTTGTCATCAACAAACCGAAGGGCATGCCTGTATCCGGATGTCCGGGTCATTATACCGGGACACTGCAGAATGCGCTCCTTTTCCATATGAATGAGAATTACAGAACACAGAGCTTCCATTTCCCGCACAGGATCGACATGAATACATCCGGCTGTATCCTGGCAGCCAAAACGAAGAATGCCCGCAGAAGTCTTTCCGCCCAGATCAATGATCATACCTGCAGCAGGGAATATACCGCGCTGACAGAAGGAATCGTGGAAGAAGACAGCGGCACCATTGATCTGCCGATCGGCCGCAGCATTGAAAACCGTCTGAAATACAGCACGGTGAACTGCTATGACGAGAAAGCGTGCATTACAAAATTCCGTGTACTGGAACGTTTTGAGGACAGCACGCTCCTGCATATCACACTGGAAACAGGCAGAACGCATCAGATCAGGACACATATGGAGGCGATCGGACACCCGATCATAGGTGATACGCTCTATGGAAGCACAGTTGAACCGGAAGGTATTCCGGGGCAGACATTGCATGCGGAAAGCATCTCCTTCACACATCCTGTTACAGGTGAAAGAATGATGCTCACAGCACCTCTTCCGGAGTATTTCCGTCATATGATCGAAGCCAGAAGATCATCAGAGTTATAGCCAATAAAAAAGGATCTCAGCGATCCTCTTTTATTATTGGGGGGAAAGAAATTATCACTATCCTCTTCAGGACACTTATAGAATAACTTTCCTTTGTGAAATGAAAACGCTGATTTTGTGAAAGATTTATGAAATACTTCACATATCATGTGTTTTTATACATCAATACCAGCCGAACAGTGATCTGTGTTCATCCAGCTCAGCGATTTCTTTCAGTTCTTCCTCTGTCAGCCGGAAGTCAAAAATATCAATATTTTCTCTGAGACGCTCCGGTTTTGATGACTTGGCAATCGTGCAGATCCCGTTGTCCAGCAGACTGCGCAAAGCGATCTGGGCAGAAGTTTTATGATACTTTTCACCGATACGCTTCATCAAGGGCTCGTCAAATATCTTCCGTCTGCCCTCTGTGAACGGTGCCCATCCCTGCATGACGGTACCGTGTGCATGCATCTGTTCCTGCAGATCCTTCTGCATGAAATAGACATGGCTTTCCACCTGGTTGACTGCCGGTACGATTCCGCATTCTTTCACAAAACCGCTGTATTTTTCTTTGTGGAAATTCGAGATGCCGATCGAGCGCACCTTTCCTTCCTGCTGTGCCTTTTTCAGTGCCGCATACATTTCCTGTGCCGTGTCATACGGTTCATGGAGCAGATACAGATCAATATATTCCAGTCCCAGGTCTTCAAGTGAGCGGTCTACCGCTTTTATTACAGCATCATATGTTTTATCAGGACTGATGACCTTGCTTGTGATGAACAGTTCATCACGGCTGATGCCTGACTTCCTGATCCCCTGCCCGACTTCTTTTTCGTTTCTGTACAGCTGTGCTGTATCGATCAGACGGTAACCGGTATTGACCGCCTGAACAATGGCTTCAATACATGCAGGACCGCGCAGGTCCCAGGTCCCCAGACCGAATACCGGCATCCGGAAACCGTCATTCAATGTGACATACTCCATAGTGTTTTCCTTTGTTTATTCTTTCAGAATACTGCAGATCATTCTGATCCGGTCAGCAGCGGATCATTTGCGTGACCGGACAGTTGTGTAATTGTTGATGATATCTTAAAGCTTGATGTTGACCCATTCTCCTTTATTGATCCTGACCGTCAGCATAGCTGCCCTGACGAAAGCATCGATGCCGAATGAGATCCAGGGACCTGTGAAGCCGAACATCATGCCGGGGAACATCCGGTTGACCGGGTAGCAGAACAGCCATGTCATCAGCGGCCTGATGATCAATACGCTGATCAGTGAAACAACAGCGACAAACTTCACATCGCCTGCCCCTCGCAGACAGCCCGACAGTACGACTCTCAGGTTCTGAGGGATGATGCCCGCCATCAGGATCAGGAAGCACAGAGAAGCGGCCGCGATGATCGTTTCGTCTGTTGTAAAGAATGTCGGGAAGATATTCCTTCCGAAGAATGTCAGCAGCATGATCGCAAGCGACAAAAACAGCGACAGTCTTCTGACAACGTCCACGTACATCTTCGCCTTTTCCTTTTTCCTGGCGCCGAGCGACTGACCGACCAATGAGGTACAGG
>JAFOMZ010000227.1 GCA_017421125.1 Solobacterium sp. | reverse complement strand
GAGCCGTATCCATGTAGAAAATATATCTGCCGTGATTCGGGAAGCGGTTGAAAAAGCCGGAACGACCATGGATGAGATCGATGCGATCGCATATACCCAGGGCCCCGGTCTGATCGGTTCCCTGCATGTCGGCGTACAGGCTGCCAAAACACTTGCCTGGCAGTTTCACAAACCGCTGATCCCCATTCACCATCTGACCGGACATATCTATGCAAACCGTTTTGTTTCGGAACTGGAGTTTCCGATGATGGCACTGGTTGTCAGCGGCGGACATACGGAACTGGTATGGATGAAAAATGACTGGGACTTCCAGGTGATCGGAACGACATGGGATGACGCGATCGGTGAAGCCTATGATAAGGTCGCCAGAGTTCTGGGACTCGGATATCCGGGCGGTCCGATCATGGATAAGATGGCAAAGGAAGGCAGACCGCATTATAAACTGCCTGTTCCGAAAACAGCCTCACCGTTTGACTTTTCGTTCTCCGGCCTGAAAACAGCGGTCCTTCAGCTGGTCGAACGTGAGAAACGGGCAGGAAATGAAGTGGATCCCGCGGATGTCGCGTATGCTTTCCAGGAAACAGCGCTCAACAGTATGGTCTCCAAGACTGTCAGCGCAGTGAAGGAATATAAACCTAAGATGATCGTTCTGGCAGGCGGTGTGGCAGCCAATTCGAGACTCCGCCAGCTGATGCAGGAAAAAATGCAGGAAGTTCCTGAAGTGAAGCTCATCATTCCTCCGATGTACTGCTGCACGGATAATGCGGCTATGATCGGCGCAGCCGGTTATGTCGCATACAGGCATGGCTGTTTTGGTGATCTGGATGCTGCGGCAGACCCTTCACTTGAGATGCCAGGTGAAAAATACTAATTTATTCACAAATTAATCTCTCCGTGATAATATGTTTTACGGGTGATGACAATGGAAGAAAACAAAAAAGCAGTGCCAAAGGCTACACTGCACCGCTATCCGGTTTATCTGAAAGCCTTACGTAAACTGAAAGCGAGCGGCGTGACCAGGATCATGTCGAGGGAACTTGCTTCATATGTTTCGATCGAATCCACTACGATCCGCAGGGATTTCAGCTTCCTCGGAAAACTCGGCAAGCAGGGCTACGGCTATGATGTAGATGATCTGATCCGCATTTTCTCCGAGCAGCTCGGAATGAATTTTGATGAGAAGATCATTCTTGTCGGATGCGGTCATCTTGGCAAAGCATTGCTCAATTACAATCATTGGAATCATGTTGTCGGAGAGATCGTCTGCGCGTTTGATCTGGAACCCGATGCAGTCGGAGAGACCAATGTTCCGGTCTATGATCTGAGGGATATTTCAGAAAAGATCCCGGAAGGATGCAGGATCGCGATCCTCTGCATAACCAAGGAAGTGCAGGAAACAGTTGATATCCTGATCGCCAACGGCATTACCGGAATGGTCAGCTTTTCATCGGAACACTTCAAAGTACCGGCAGGTATTTCCGTAAAAACCATCGACGTTGTTTCGAGTATCCAGGAACTGGTATTTGAAACAAACGCAAAATAGAAAGAAACTACATAAAGGGGATAAATATGCTTAGTGACATGACAGTTCGTGAGCTCTATGAACTCACATACGAAGGAACGGATATGGAAAAGGATCAGGTGGAATACGTTTCACTTCAAGGGTGGATCCGTACAAACCGTTCAGGGAAAAATGTTGGTTTTATCGCGCTGAATGACGGAACATATTTCCGCAATGCGCAGCTCGTTTACGCTGACACGCTTCCCAATTATGCTGAAGTATCCAAATATCTGACGGGTACCGCGATCAGCGTGACCGGCAAATATCTTCCGACCCCGGAAAACAAGCAGCCGTTTGAGATCCAGGTAACGGAAGTCGTTCTGGAAGGTGCCTGCGATAACTCATATCCTCTGCAGAAGAAGAGGCATTCTTTTGAATATCTGAGAGAACTGGGACATCTGCGTCCCCGCACAAACACATTCTCAGCAGTTTTCAGAGTCAGAAGCGTACTGGCAATGGCGAT
>JAFOMZ010000226.1 GCA_017421125.1 Solobacterium sp. | reverse complement strand
GGAGACCAGAGGCATACATGATGACAATGAAGGAAATCATTCCTTTCCGGTGCTGCGACATTCCTAAGAAGCCAATGCCTATCAGTTTATATGCCGCATATGGCGAATATCACTACGGTATTTACAGCCTTATCAACTAAAACTTTGAAAAGAGCGTACTCACAAACAGTTTCCTCTCTGATTTTTATTATAAATATCCCTTGGATTTATTCATCTTATCTGCCTGAACGGATCAAAAACATCCTGTATCAGCGTTGAAAAGAGTTAAATCCTGTTAGATGACAGTGCTGTAATGTGCACGGTGTTATATTTGGGGAAACACAAAATTCGCTGAAGATATGAAACAGAAAAAGATCGGACTGCACATATAGAGTGATACGGTCAGACGAGAGGGCAAATCCAATAGCCTGTGCTGTGCTATAATAGTCTGGTTAAGAGAGACTTTTAATGTTTCCTGATAAGGAGGCTCTATGACATATGTATTTCACACAGACTGTGATCCGGCATTGATGGATGCGTTTGTAATGCAGTCTGATCAGAATACCTTGTTCCAGTGTTCGGACTGGGCTAAGGTGAAAAACAACTGGAGATCTTTTTTTACGTCCGTGACGGAAAATGATGAGATCGTGGGTACCGCGCTGGTGCTGATGAGACAGCTGATCCCGGGAAGATATCTGATGTATATTCCCAGAGGACCGGTCATGGATTACAGCAGAAGTGATCTGGTCCATTTCTATCTCGATGAGCTGAAAAAGTTCGCAAAAAAACAGAAAGCAGCTGCCGTCAGATTTGATCCGTGTGTACTGTACAGGAAGTATCCGTACCGTGACAGGAATGAGATCCATGAGATCCTGAACAGGGATGTCATTTACCTGCTTGAATCGTGCGGCGCAAAACATAAGGGATTTACGACAATGATCGAGGAGGCTACACAGCCACGTTTCAATGCTGAAATGGATGTGACTCCCGATTACAGGGATCACCTGGAACACCGTACTTCCAAGTGCATCAGGGCAGCTGAGCACAAAGGGATCGAACTGCGTGAAGGGATCGACCAGGTACATAATCTTGCTGTAGCGATGCATTATACGGAAGTCAGAAAGCAGGTCGCGCTGAGAGGCGAAGACTATTTCCGCAATATGATGGAAGTCTACGGAGACCGTGCCATCTGTATGACCGCTTCCTTGAATTTTGAGAAACAGCTGGAAAAACTGGAAGCTTCGATCGCAGATACAAAAGTCCAGCTCGAAGGCAAACTTAACAAAAAGCAGAGAAGTGCCCTGAACCAGACACTTGCGAATGATACGAAGGAACTGGAAAAGCTGCAGGAAGACGCACAGCGTGAATCGGAGAATGAGATCATTACGTCCGGGATCCTGGCCGTGTATAACGACAACCTGATGGAACTGTTCTATATGGGCAATCACCCGGATTATCTGCGCATGTATTCCAGCTATCTGCTGTATGCAAAATGTCTGGATATCTGTGTAGAAAAAGGCATTAAACACTGCAGCTTCGGCGGTATTGAAGGTACTCTGGACGACGGCCTGACACTGTTTAAATCCAACTGGATCATGAATGTTGAAGAGTATATCGGAGAATTCAATATCGTGATTGATCCCGTCATATATAAGCTGTTTGATGAAGTCTATCCGATGGCATTGAAGACAGCCGCAAAACTGAGAGGCAGGAAATGATGATGAAATTTGTCGATCATATCGATCCTGAGCGTTTTGACGCATTTGCTGAAGCACATCCGCTGAACCATTATTCAAAGACGAGCAGGTTCATTGCGTTCAAACAGGATGAATATCAGTCAGGAGACCTGCTGGGTGTCGAGGATGAGAACGGGGAACTGATCGCTACGGCAGTCATGCTGCATAAGAAGACAAAGCTTCCGTTCGGACAGTATTCCTATGTCCAGTACGGATTCAACCTGGATATTGAAAACAGGGAACTGATCTCATTCTTTGCCCGCCATCTCAGGGAATACGCAAGATTCAGAGGATCATTCCTGCTCCGCATGGATTTCAATATTACACGTCTGGAACATGAAAAAGACGGGACACTGAAAGAGAACGGATTCAATCACGAATACGTCACGGAACTGCTGCAGAATGAAGGCTATACGCACCTTGGCTACAACTATGGCTACAGCGGAAACTGGATGAGCAGATATACATACCGTCTCGATCTCGACCAACCCTGGAAACAGGTGCTGAAGGGGATCAAACGATGCAGTACCTATGATTCCAAGAACCATCAGAGATGCGTGGAAGTACGTCCGGGAACGATCGATGAACTGGACATCCTTGTCGACAGTGAAGAAGAACTGAGCGAGAAGCTTGGCTTCCAGCCCAAGGATACGGAATATTTCCGCAGACTCTGGAAATGCTATGAACCGTACATCCATTATTATGTTGTTGAAACGAACTTCCATCAGGCGAAGCTGTCACTGGAACGTCAGATCGCAGAGAATGAAGCGAAGCTGGAGATCCTGAAAGACGAAAAGAAAAAGACCCCGCTTGAGCAGAGCAATACCGCTATGCGCAAGGAGGTTGGAGAAATCGTGGAGCAGGGGCTGGATGAAGACAGGACGATCCCTCTTGGTGCGAAGCTGATCATCATGCAGGGTGTGAATGTCTGGAATGTCAACATGTATACAAAGAAGACTTTGATGAACTTCCGTGCCGCATTTGCGCTCCACAGATACGCGATCGAAGATCTGTACGGGAAGGGTGCCAAGACATATGACTTCGAGGGTATCTCAGGTTCCTTGGACCCCAACGATGAATATTACGGCCAGCAGGACTTCAAGAAAAGCTTCGGCGGTGACTTCCTGGAATTCCTCGGGGAATTCGATGCTGTCCTGGATGAGAAGAAATATCATGCATGGCTCAGAAATGACCGTCTGTACCGCAGGGTCAGAAGAAAGGTCAGATACATCCTCAATCACAAAAAATAGCAGGGATCCTGCTATTTTTGCTTCTTCAGATATCTGTACGCCCAGTATTTCCGTTTGACGTGATTGACTGCCAGCTTTTCAAAGCGGAAACGCTTCATGGCTCTGCTGCGGAACACATAATCGAATTCACCGATCTGTTCGATGAATTCCGGACCGAATGAACGCTTATATGCATACAGTCCGTAATACGGATCATCCTTTGAGGCAGTGCCTGAGAATCCGCACATATCGTATGTCAGTACACCGTGTTCCTTCATATCGTTCATGGCAAACGCATGCAGGTTGTCGACTGGTTTGATGAAGTTGAATTCCTTGTGGTTGTACGTGTAGAGATCCCAGGACATATGTCCGAGACGGACAAACAGTCCGCATGCGATCGGTACTTTTGATCCGTATTTCTGCTTCAGTCCGGATGCTTTTTCCAGTTCCTTTTCCTTGGCAGCACGTGCTTCCGGGTCTTTTTTGTATTTCTTGGAAGCCAGCTCTGCTTCAATACCGCTGATCATTGTATCAAGGTCGATCTCCGTGACATAGATGACCGCATGTTCACCAAAGCTTTCCAGCAGGGCTTCAAAGAATTTTCTGGAATGCGGTTTGAATCCGTCCTGTTCACTGAGCTGGACTTCAAAGTCCATCAGGGAGGGCAGGTCTTCCGCACTTCCGATGCGTGTTGACACACCGATCACCGCATGCCTGTTGAGCGCTGTTTTCCTTGGCTTGGCATAACCGGCTATGACGTCCTTCATATCTTTGTTCAGATCAACAAACAGTGTATATCTGTTTGTCCACGATCCGTTGTATGCGTAGCCGTAGCCTTTATGGGTATAGCCAAGCTTCTTCAGATCTTCAGTGACACATTCATTGCTGAAACCATCATCCACAAGCTCTCCCGTGATCGTATGGTGGCAGCGTATGACATTCGGGTCTACACGCAGGAACTGCACCTGGTTCTTCTTTGCATATTCCTTCAGCAGACGGAACACTTCATTTCTTACATGCTCATCCGTATAATCCATGCACGGACCCAACGGAACATAGAGATACCGGTGCAGCAGCCATGTGTTTTTCAGCACCATTGCTGTGGCTTTTAATTCATCGTTCTCATAAAAACCAAGAAAGGATGGGGTGTCCCCATCCGTTTTCCGTTTGAAGCGCGCCCACATAGCTGTTTTCATATAGTGAACATTACTGCTCTTTTCAACAAATGTATTCAGTGTGTTCTCTGATATGATGCGCATTTCCATATTCAGTTCTCCAGCTGTGCGATCGAAAGATCAAGTCTTCTGAGTGTTTCTTCTTTGCCGAGGATCTCTGCGATCTCAAAGGCACCGCCCGGCGTAGACTGTTTGCCGGATATTGCAAGACGCAGGGGGAAGAGCACCTGTCCGTTCTTCATGCTGAGTTTTGCCGGCAGTTCCATGAGTCTGTCATGGATGGTCTGCAGTGTCCAGTCATCGATTCCTGTGATCACTTCTCTGCATGCCTTCAGTGCTGTCAGAGCTACTTCGGGATTTGTCTTACTCTTCTTGTTTGTATAGAGATCGTTGGAATATTCGGGGAATACATCGAAGAAATCGAGCATTTCCGGGATCTCGTTCAGTGTATTGGCTCTGACCTGTACGACTGCGGCGATCTTCTTCTTGTCAAAGTCTCCTTTGACAGCCTGGTCGATGTAAGGCTTGACGAGATCATAGTAGGAATCTAAGTCCATGTTTCTCAGCCACAGACCGTTGATGCTTGTCAGCTTGACGGGGTCAAAGATGGCTCCGTTTGTACCGATACGCTTGACATTGAATGCCTGTACCAGCTCATCCAGCGAATAGATCTCCTGGTTCGTTTCAGGAGCCCATCCGAGCAGTGCGATGTAGTTCAGGATCGCACCGGGCAGATAGCCTTTGGCAACCAGATCCTGGAAGCTTGCATCACCGTTTCTCTTGGAAAGCTTGGAATGCTCGTCCTTCATGACAGGCGGGCAATGGATGTAACGGGGGATATCCCAGCCAAATGCTTCATAGATCAGGTTGTATTTCGGAGCTGATGAGAGGTATTCCATACCTCTGACAACATCCGTGATGCCCATGAGATGGTCATCAACGACATTCGCAAAGTTATAGGTAGGGAAGCCGTCGCTCTTGATCAGGACGGATTCATCCAGTGTTGAGTTGTCTACAGTGATCGTTCCGAATACTTCATCATCGAATGATGTCGTACCGCTTTCGGGGATCGTCTGACGGACAACGAATTTTTCTCCTGCAGCGATCCTGGCTTCTGCTTCTTCAATGCTCAGATGCTTGCAGGGATCATCGTATTTGAATGATTCACCGTCACGTTCTTTCTGTGCTTTGATCACTTCTTCATCACAGAAGCAGTAATGGGCACCGCCGAGTCTGATCAGCTTCTTCGCGTATTCCATGTAGATGCCGTCATGCACACGCTCGGACTGTACATACGGTCCGACAGGTCCGCCGATATCCGGTCCTTCATCATGTTTCAGTCCGCACTGTTTCATCGTTTCATAGATGATATCAGTAGCGCCTTCGACCAGACGGCCCTGGTCTGTATCTTCGATACGGAGAATAAATACTCCCTCAGGATCCTTCTTCGCTACCAGATAAGCATAAAGGGCTGTGCGAAGGTTGCCGATATGCATATACCCCGTAGGACTAGGGGCAAATCTTGTTCTTAATCCAGTCATTTTTATAACTCCTTAGCCAACATATTTTACCTCAAATCAGGTACCCGTACAACGTAAAAAGACCGTGTATCAGGCTGCACGGTCATATCAATGGGTTTATCTGCGCGGTACATTTGAACAGAAGACATCGAAATTGTTGAACATGATCTCCAGACGGCCGATCTTTTTCTCCGTATGGAAATGTCCGGCATACCATTTCCGGTAGGTCAGTCTGGCCTCCAGCGTGCCAAGCCATTCTTCCGTAGATTTATCGACCAGTGACTGATCGATGCCTCTCAGGAACGCTTCCTGAGGAACATATCTCGCAGGAACGGTATGGGAAAGCACAGTATCGATATGCCAGTCGTTTTTTGCCAGCTGCTCTTCAACACGTGCTTTGATCAGTTCATCGGGCTGTTCGTCTTCAAACCAGGGCAGTTCGTTGTTGATCCGGTAGTACTTATCAAGAGAGAATGCTCCGCCGATCACGATGGTCCTGTAGCCGTCGAAATCATAGATGTCTCCGTCTTCCGCAAACAGGATAGAAGGAAATTCCTCTTCATACCAGACGGTGCCTCCATGGAAATCCATCGTCCGGTAGGCAGGAATATTCACAGGTCTGTTTTCGTGATTTCCCTGGATGCAGAACAGTGTGATCGGTATCCGGGAGATCTTTACCTTCAGCTGATGATCTGTCTGATTGCCGTAGTAATTGATCCCTGCATCTCCGAGCACGATCAAAATATCCTGCTTACTCGAGTATACACGTCTGCAGAATTCGTCTACACGGTCAAACTTGGCGTGAACATCTCCTGTTATGTAAATCATGAAAACCTTTCCCAGTCGGATCTCATGCAACCCGGCTGCGGTCAATAAAAATTGTAGTGTCAAATCAAATATATGCTTATTATAACAAAAATATGACGGTTAGTCATTCCTGCATGACGATCTGCCGGCATGCCGTCAGACTGACTAAATACAAAAAAAGGCAGCTGCGGTCAGCTGTCTTCGATCGGCTGGGATAGAGAGATTCGAACTCCCGAAATGACTGGTTCAGAGCCAGTTGCCTTACCGCTTGGCTATATCCCAACAGCACTTAGTATTATTACACAGACTTATTTGAAATTCAATCATTAATTTACGAAAATTCAAGAATGTTCTGTATCGGTTTCCCATAACATCTTTAACTGCGATATAATGGTAGCCATGAAAAACACAGAAGAAAAAGTAATCGTGGTAGCCAGCACGAATCAGGGAAAGATCCGTGAATTCCGTTCCATGCTTGAACCGGAAGGATATACGGTAAAATCACTGGCTGATCTGAAAGATATGCCCGAGATCGAAGAAAACGGTACAACATTTGCTGAAAACGCAGTGATCAAGGCACAGTCCGTAACAGACTTTTACGGAATCGAAGCGATCTCAGATGACTCCGGTCTGGAGATCGATGCGTTTGACAGGCAGCCGGGCGTACACAGTGCGAGGTATCTCGGACATGATACACCTTACAGCTACAAGAACCAGGTGATCCTGGAAAAGATGAAGGGCATTGAAAACAGGACCTGCAGATATGTATGCGCGATCGCATGGACTGCTCCCGGCAGGGAACCTGCAGTATTTGAAGACACGGTCGAATGCGAGATCGCATATGAACCAAGAGGAAACAACGGGTTCGGATATGACCCGATCATCTGGTATCCGCCGTTTCATAAGACGATGGCGGAAATGACAGATGAGGAAAAGAACAGCATTTCTCATCGCGGCAAGGCGATCAGGAAGCTGGAGGCATGGATGGATGAGAGGAAATAAGTTTATTGCGGCAGCAGCATTCTTTCTGCTGACACTGGCAGGTCTTCTGACAGTTGTGGATGTACTGTGCTTTGACCGCGGATTCTATACAAAAGAATATGCAAAAAACGGTACAGCCGAGTACATGCAGATGAGCGATGAAGACCTCGAACATACAACAGATGTACTGCTCGCATATCTCAAGGATGAACGCGACGACCTGATCGTAACAGCTGTTGTTGACGGGAAAGAACGTGAAGTGTTCGATATGCGTGAAACATTGCATATGGAAGACGTTAAGAAACTGTATCAGAATGCCATGACATTCCGTACGATCGCAGCTGCAGTCGGTGCTGTGCTGCTGTGCGCGGTACTGTATGGCGCTGAACAGAAACGTGTGCTCCTGAAGTTCGGTTTCCAGGCAGGGGTCATCCTGATCCTTGCTCTGATATCCGCGCTGACAGTATGGGCAGCCATTGATTTCAATGCATTCTGGATACAGTTCCATGAAGTATTCTTTGATAACGACCTGTATCTGCTGGATCCGCGTACGGAACTTCTGATCAGGATGGTGCCGGAACAGTTCTTCTATGATCTGGTAATGCGCATCGTGATCGGATTCTTCGGCCTCCTGGCTGTCACAGCAGGTCTGCTGTGGTTCCTGCCTGAGAGGAAAACAGTATGATCCATGTAGTCCTCTATGAGCCTGAGATCCCCGCAAACACCGGCAATATCATGCGTACCTGCATGGCATTTGACTGCGTGCTTGATCTGATCGAACCGCTCGGTTTCTACATGGACGACGCCCATCTCAGACGCGCAGGTATGGATTATGCCGGTCAGGTCACATACCGGATCTGGCATGACTGGGATGCCTTCACGGCAGAGAACAAAGGTGATTTCTGGTATGTCACGCGCTATGGCAGCCGTACGCCTTCATCCTTTGACTATACCAAAGCAGAAGGTGATATCTATATCGTATTTGGCAAAGAGAGTACGGGAATCGATAAAACGATCCTGCGGAACAATCTGGACCGCTGCATGAGGATCCCGATGAAAGCCGACGCAAGGAGCCTGAACCTTTCAAACTGTGTTGCCCTTGTCCTGTACCAGGTGCTGGACCAGCTGGGGTTTCCGGGATTGTCCTTAACGGAAGTGATCAAAGGCGAGGATTTTCTGACCGGTGGATCATTGGTATAATAAACGTGAAAGAAGCGTATATATGATTGAGTCAGTCAGTGATTTTATGTCGGTAATCACGATGGCAGGATTTGCCGCAGCAGGCATCTACCTGTTCTATCTGATGAATGCCAAACATTACGAAGAGAACATGAAATACTTGGAAGAACGGTATTATCGTTTTTATGATGAATCGGACAACGTGATCGATGACAGCATCTGGGATGAGCCGTTTTATGAGGAGAACAGTCAATGATCTTACAGGAAGTGATCAGCAGCCCGCTGATCTCAGAAGTAGTTACAGGTTCTCCCGCCGTCAGGCTGGGAGATTTCATTTTTATGACAGCATTGGACGCGTCGATGCTGTCGGGGTTTGATCCTTCAGCAGGTGCAAAGGAACAGACAGAACGCACGCTGCATCTGATGGACCTGCTGCTGAAAGAGACGAACAACCGCTCTGACAGCGTGATCAGGCTTGATATCTGTCTGACAGACCGGTCTGACATTCCTGATGTCAGGGAGGTCCTGCTGAATCATTTCGGTGATGTAAAGCCGCTGATCAGTATGACCGGAGCCGCGTTTCTCGAACATGACGCAAAGGTATCCGTATCGGTCCAGGCTGTCGATACGTATGGTGTCATGCGGCAGACAGCCCGGCAGATGCAGGATGCCGGAGGGTGCGAGGGATGTACGAAGAAGCGCTGATCAATCCATCACAGGTCCTGCTGATCAGAAACAATCCGGATACCCGGGCGGAGTGCCTGCTGAAAAACAAAAGTACAGTATCAGTACCATGCTGTGCCATGGAACTCCTGGAAGTTTTCTGCCTGAAACATGGAAGCACATTGAAGGGCAGACAGGATGCTTTCAGGCTGATCATGCATACCAGACAGAAGACACCTGTACTGATCTCTGAATCTTCCGGAAGGATCTTTTTTCCGCTCCTTTCACCGGATGATCCTGCCTGTATCTGGCTCTGCAGCAATGAGATCCTGAAATGCAGAAGCAGGGGAAACAGTAAGTGTACCGTCATATTTGTAAACGGTGATGGTTCAGATCTGGATCACGATGCCCGAATCGTTTCAAAGCAGATGAAGCGATGTGAAAAATACCTGCAGATACTTTCAAAAAATGTCTGAGGAGACTGAAACAGATACGCTGTTGCTGTCCGAAAGATATTGACGCACATGATATACTGATTCCGTAGAGGTTCATATGATTGTTATTTATACTTCACCCGGCTGCGCAAGCTGCCGAAAGGTAAAACAGTGGCTGAAAGATAAAGATCTTCCGTATATTGAGAAGAACATTTTCAAGACGCTTCTGAATGACAGCGAGATCAAGCATCTGCTGATCAGGAGTGAGAACGGTACGGATGATATTATCTCCAAGCGCTCCAAAGTCATCCAGGAAAACAATATCGATATCGATTCCATGACCCTGGATCAGCTCATCAGATTTGTTAAACATAATCCAAGCGTTCTGAAACGTCCGATCATTCTGAATGAAAAAAACTTCCAGGTCGGATACGACGCGGAAGAGATCACGATGTTCGTGCCTGAGGAGCTACGCAATGTAGCGGACAGGTCATGTCCGCTGACATGCGTTTCATTTGACGGGTGCGGAAAAGTACGTGAAGAAAAATCAGAAGCAGATTAGAATAAAAAACGGAGAGATCCGTTTTTTACAGTAGGGGGAACATATGAGCAGAAAAGTAATGGTAGGTTTATCGGG